>NZ_JAHPTH010000016.1:0-40592 GCF_025514195.1 Acinetobacter sp. WU_MDCI_Abxd143 | reverse complement strand
AACTGTTTTTCAACAAGTTTCTATCTGCATCACCGCCGATGGATGTGCATTATAGACCATTACATTCCCTTTGCAAGCGAAAATTAAAAATTAATGACTCGAGCGTTTGCTTTTAAACCACTATACGAATTAAGCCATTGTTTTATATTGATAATTATTTTAATTTTTTATTTTTGGCTTAAATAAGCCAGTATCATGTTCGATAATCCGCATTTAAGTTGTTGTTCTGAGATAAGAAAATTGTCCTGACTTACATATCGCATCATCGTAAAAAGCGTACTATTAATAATTACAAAGGATTTATGCTGTACTTTTCGAAGACCTTTGCCCTATCACTAACATATAAAAATTGGCTTAACGCTTTATCAGAATCAAGGTAAGGCAAAAACCTTAGCGAGTATGCGTCAATAATTTTTAAAACCTAAAAATAAAAATGGAAGCCTGTTAATTAGACTTCCATTTTCAAATATTAAGGAACTTATTGAGCTGATGAACTGTGCATTTCAGCGTGATTCATTTGCTCGTGTGACTCCATCATCTGCTTCTTTTTCTGACTTGGCATGTAGTCAGGTTCATTGTTGATTGCTAGGTAAAATACAATCATAAACAATAAGCTCAAGATAGAGGCCACAATAAGTAACTTCCATCCCCACCAAGATTGTTCAGGTGATAATTTATTAGTCATTTCATTTCTCTCTTTCAATTAATATTTTCAGTTCATTTAATTCGCTAAGCTTCTTAAAACTTCATGCTCATACGAACCCAATAATTTCTTCCGATATTGTTAAACTGCTCTTCACTCGCAAATCCAAAGCCTGCACTACCCGCTTTGTTTAAGTGTTCGGTATAGGTCTTATCTAATACGTTATCGATACCAACAGAGACATCGATATCTTTACGAAGGTTGTAACTTCCGTTTAGAGAAAGAGTCGAAAAACCTTTACTTGGTTTTAAGTCATATCCCACGATATTACCCTGATGTAGACTCACGCGGTTTTGCTCAGCAACCGCTCGCCATAATAATCCTAAATTATATTTATCAGCCACATAGCGAATATTTAGGCGACCTTCTAAAGGTGAAATTTGAGGTAGTGGTTTGTCATCTGTGGTATTTTTACCCCATGCATACATAGCACTCAAATCTGCCTGAATACGGTCAGTGAATTGGTATCCAATACCCGCTTCCGCACCCGCAATGGTTGCATCGACATTCTTGGCACCCGCAGTAATATCATGGCTCATATCATGCCCACCCATTCCAGTACTTGGGTGATGGTGATAACTCATTAAAATGTAGTCATCTACTAAACCTGCATAAGCAGAAGCCCATGTGTTTAAAGCGCCATGTTGTTGCTGAAAGCCCAGATCTAACTGTAGTGTTTTCTCAGGATTCACACCATTAAAAGTATTGGTTGAGCCCGCATTACCATGTTTAGGCGAGAAAAGTTCCCAATAATCAGGCATACGCTCTACATAACCTAAACCAATATAGCTTTTTAGGTCATGCTCAGGATGTTGATTTTCCCAACGAACAAATGCACTCGGTAAAGTCTTTTCAAGTTTAGTATTAAAGCCTTTTGCTTGAGAATCAGCACGCTCATCTTTAACCGTGACTCGATCTAAACGTGCACCTGCAACCATTTTGTTGAAGTCATTCCATTGATAGCCGAGTTCGCCAAAAGCACCATATGATTGAAAACGCATATCTTGGCGATATGGAATATTCATAGAAGGCATTGTTGGCGATGACATGCTACTGCCATGTTTATTAAATTGAGAATCAATGCCTGTGATCAAACTCCATTTGTTCCATTCAGAAGTCATTGCCAAACGTGCGTTTAATGTACGGCGTGTCACTTGCATGGCCATTGCATTTGGCATCAGCATGGTCATACCACCATGATTCATTTCAACTAATGGCGGTGTACGCAAGCTAAAGTTATCCATAATATGGTCGTTATAGCTGTAGTTCACCTGCCCTTCCATTTTCTTAATGACATCAGTGATATTTTTCTTTTCGAAACGTAGCCCTAAGCTTTCACGCGCAAACTGAGAACCATCCATTGAACGTCCAGCATAAAGCGATTCACCATCAGATTTTCCACCAGTGAGTTCGACCCACGTGTTTTCATCTGGAGTAAAGCCCAGCGCTACATCAGCATTCCACTTTTTCCATGCTGACGGCACAGTATTTCCATCACCATCTTGATAACTATTCGACTCTGAACGGTTAGCATTTAAACGGATATATTTCCTTTCATCGCCCGCTGCTGCTTCAACATTATGGTCAATACGTCCATATGAACCTAGTAAAACACTTGCTTGTCCACGATAAGGTTTTTCAGAGGTGAGTTTCTCAGGCTGACGTTCAAAAAGGACTGTTGCAGCAGAACCTGTATTGGCATATTGAACCGTTTGCGGGCCTTTAATAACAGAAATACGATCATAACTTTCTGGTGAAATATAAGAAGTTGGAGCATCCATACGGTTTGGACAAGCACCTAAGTTCTCAGTTCCATCCGTTAGAATTTTGATGCGTGAACCAAACATACCTCGGAATGTCACATCACCATTGGTTCCACCGCTTTGTATGGAGTTAAACCCCATAATACTTTGTAGGTAGTCTGCACCATCTGTAGCAGGCACTGGCTGAATGGGCTGTTTCGGGTCTGCATGTACAATCAGACCATTTGCATCGTTGCCTTGTTGTGCTGTAACAACAATAGGTGCTAATGAGTGAAGCACTTTGGTATCGGCATCATTTTTTTCTGAATCAGCAAAAACTAGACTCGAATGAGAGACAGCAAGCATCGCAACCCATAAAGGTTGTAGTAAAAATTTAGAATGTGGCATTTTTATACGCTCTAAAACATAAATAAAGTGATATCGAAGTCAGTTAAGACCCCAACAAAAAATTGCTTTTATTTATGCAAATAGAGGTGGTGCACGCCCTTGCGGGAGTAAAAAAAGTCGCTGTAGTGCAAAGTAGACATGTCTAAATGCTTGTTGATAAGCGACTAAGCGGACTTGTATGCGGACTAAAACTTCTTTTACGCCAAATTCAGGTGGCAAAACCAGATTGGCATAGACGGTACAATATTGACACTGGTGATTTGCATCATGATGATCATGTTGCTCAGAGGCTTGAGCCTGTTCAACAGGATGTTCATGATGTGAATGCATGGCATGTGACATGGTTTCCATTTGTGCTTTAGGTTTAAGCAAAGCGAGGGTAATAGTTTCACAGACCGGAGCAATTTGATACTGCTTCGGTAATAGCGGCTGTAGAAATACCGCAACCTGTAAAAATACTGCTGCACATGCAAGCAGTAAGCCACTACGAAAAACCAAAAATCACATCCACACTACATTAATGTTTCAAGAATAGAAATTTTTAACGTTTTACTGCAACTTTTTCACGCTCACGTTGACGAACAACTTTTTCGACTTTTTCTCGAGCACGCTGACGTTTAAGTGGCGACAAATAATCCACAAATAATTTGCCATTTAAGTGATCCATTTCATGTTGGATACAAACAGCGAGAAGTCCATCAGCTTCTAACTCAAATGCTTGACCTTCAAGGTTAATTGCCTCAATTTTCACACGTGACGGGCGCTCAACTTTGTCGTATATTTGTGGCACCGATAGGCAGCCTTCTTCGTACTGCTGCTTATCTTCTGTCAGTGGAGTTATTTTGGGGTTAATGAAAACCATAGGGTCATCTTTAGATTCAGACAAATCTATGACGATAAGCTGAATATGACGATCGACCTGAGAAGCTGCTAAACCAATACCCGGTGCCGCATACATGGTTTCAAGCATATCTGCTGCAAGTTGACGAATTTCATCAGTAACTTCTTCAACAGGCTTAGCAATGGTACGAAGACGGGGATCAGGAAAACTTAAAATAGGTAATAAGGCCATACTGACGTCCTCACTTATGCCATTGATTGAAAAACCAAATGAAGGAAATACTTCATCGAAAAATTGTGTGTTAGCCGCCTATTATAACGCATCTGCACGCATAATTTTTAGGAATTATCATAATGAAAAAGGTTTTTAACAGCATGGTTCAATTTCATGCTTTGGGGATAAAAAAGCATTTACTTGCTTTGGCACTTTTTACAGGGGTTGCATTCAGTACTGTAGCAGAGACTTATGCTGCTAGTCCGAACCATAATCCACCCTCTCTTAAAAGTAATGCACCACATGTCTACGTTGTAAAACGAGGAGATACGCTATGGGATATTTCCGGTCATTTTCTGAGTAAACCTTGGCGCTGGCCTGAAATTTGGGCAAACAATCAGCATGTCAAAAATCCGCACTGGATTTATCCAGGTGATCGATTACTGCTGTGTAGTTTAGATGGTCGCCCATTGGTTGGAAAAGATGAAGGAGATGGCTGTGCCGGCATTATTCGCCGTTACACAGGTCAAATGACAAATTTACAACCTCAAGTTCGTGTGGAGTCACTTAACAATAACGTACCTGTTATTCCTCTTGAACATATCAAACAGTGGTTAGAACACAGCACTATTCTACCTATCGATGCAATTCAACATACTCCTTATGTAGTCGGTACTGCCGATCAACGTGTACTGGCGGCAAAAGGTCAGACTATTTATGCGCGTGGACAAGGTTTAATTGATGGTCAACGTTATGCAGTTTATCGTGAAGGTGAACCTTATTATTTCACAGATAATAAAGGCAAAAAGCACAGTCTAGGTATTGAGTTACAACAAGTTGCCTCAGGGATTGCTATCTCTTCTGAAAAAGACATTACCACACTTGAGTTAACTGATAGCTACAATTCTGAAGTACGTCGTGGTGATCGGGTAATGCCAGAAGAAGAAGCAACATTGCCTACTTTATTTTATCCAGTAGATGCCACTCAGGTGACCGATGGCGGCAAAATTATTCGTGTAATGGGATCAATTGGTACTGCTGCCAAAAATAGTGTAGTGACTTTAGATCGAGGTATGGCACAAGGTATTCAAGTAGGACAAGTTTTTGATATTACGCAACAAGGTGAAACCATTCGAGATCCTAAAACCAAAGAACCAATACAGTTACCAGGACAACAAATTGGTAGTCTGATGGTCTTTAGAGCTTTTGATCAGTTGAGTTATGCCTACGTATTAGAAAGCGATTTACCAGTTAAAGTTGGTTCAAGCATTCAGCCACCCCGCTATAATGATTAATGCTGGATGTACCTTTTACAATGCTTACTCAACTTTCTTCACACCATTACCACACGCTTAAAGTGTGGTATTTGGTGCAACACTCTTTAGTCAGCTTTAAAAAGATTGTCGATTATTTTGGTAGCTGTGAAAAGGCGCTCCAACCTGCTGGATTATCTCAATGGCGCAATCTCGGGTTACATGCTAATCATTTAAAACGCGTAGCTGAGTTTCAAACCGCTCAAGGTCTAGCTCAGTTTGAAAAACTAATTCAACAGATCCATCAACATACTGACTTTATTTTAACGAAAGATGACTCAGGCTATCCCACTCAGTTATTACCTTATACAGACCATCCACCTATAATTTTTGGAAAAGGCCAAGCTCAAGCTTTATTGCAACCGCAAATTGCGATTGTCGGCAGTCGAAAACCAAGCCCGCATGGTCGCCAAGTTGCTTATGATTTTGCCTATTATTTAAGTGAAAAAGGTTTTTATGTGAGTAGTGGCTTAGCATATGGCATTGATGAAGCTGCTCACCAAGGAGCATCAGCACATCAACGTACGATTGCTGTGACAGGAACAGGTTTAGACAGTACCTACCCTGCTCAAAATAAAAAACTTGCAGAACATATTTTGGCTCAAAACGGCGCCATCATTACTGAGTTTTTGCCTGGAACACCTCCATTACAACAACATTTCCCACGTAGAAACCGAATTGTCAGCGGTTTGAGTTTAGGCGTGTTAGTGGTAGAAGCTACATTAAAAAGTGGTTCTCTCATCACTGCGAACAAAGCTGCCGAACAAGGTAAAACTGTATTTGCCATTCCTGGTCATATTTACAGTGAGTTTCATCAAGGTTGCCATCAACTTATTCGTGAGGGAGCAATTTTAGTCGATCATCCTGAACAAATTATTGAAGACCTTGCTTTACCCACTCAGTGGCAAAGTCAGCAACAGAACTCCACCGAGGAGGCTGTAGTTTCTAGCACTCCAGAAATTCCTGAGCATTTAATTAACCTTTATCAATCTTTAGACTGGGTCGGACAAAATATTGATCAGCTTGTTTTACATCACTCTCAGCCTGTTGCAGAACTCACCTCTTCACTGATGGAACTAGAACTACTTGGTTTATGTATGCAACAATCAGGATTGTATTTACGTTGTCGTTCTTAGTATTGGAGCGCACAATAGCAATTCTGTCTGATTGAAAGGAAGAGTATTACCATGATTACCACCTCAGTTACCGAAGCAGCCCAATGTTTACAACAAGGTCAAGTTTTGGCATATCCAACTGAGGCAGTTTGGGGGCTAGGTTGCGACCCTTTTAATGAGCAAGCTTTTCAAAAGATTCTTGAACTAAAGCAAAGGCCTATTGAAAAGGGTGTAATTTTATTAGCAGGTCATATTAACCAAGTTGAGCACCTACTAACTTCTCTACCTCAAACAACTCAACAAGAAATTATTGATTGTTGGACTAATCATCAACCTTCAGAAAGAGCAACAACTTGGCTATTACCTGCTGGTGAACATATTCCTTCATGGATTAAAGGTGAGCATCCACTTGTCGCTGTTCGAGTCACTACACATCCTTTATGTGTGGCATTATGCAATGCTTTTCATGGCTTTATTGTCTCGACTAGTGCGAACCCAAGTGGACAAGAACCTGCACACTCACTACAGGATGCCTGCCAATACTTTGGTTCACAATTAAACTATCTGAATGGTGACTTAGGCCAGAGCCAACAACCAAGCCGAATCATTAACGCTCTTACCAGAGAAATTATTCGCGCCTAATTTCAAACAAAAAAAAGCTCAGTTATATAGGGATAACTGAGCATAAAAAAGGATGGGTATATACCACATCCAGAGGGTTTGGATATCTGTGGAACGAAAGGTAATTTACAAAGAAAAGAGCGCCTTTCGTAGTGGCCGCTATTATGTGGTAAGAGGTTGAATGAGAGAAATATATTATTTCTCTAAAAAAAGCATGAAAAGTGTAGGGAATTTACGGTTTTTTGCCTATAAATTAAAATTATATTAATATTTTTACTCGGCTTTTTTAATATTTATATTACAACCTATTTCTATAAACTATTTATAAATCATATAGAAAAACTTTAACTAAGAAAAAATTGGCATATTTTTATGAGTTTTTTTCAAAATATGCCATAGTTTTTTTAGCAACTTTAGTTTTGTTCTTGCATTAATTCGCTCTTTTTAGGACTCACCTTCTTCTGAGCCATAATGATACCAATTAAAATAACAATCCCACCTAACGTATGATAAATGGTCCACTGCTCAGACAACCAGACGCTTGCAATAACTGCTGTAAAGACAGGTACCAAGTTCATAAAAATACTTGTTCTATTAGGACCGAGTTGTTGAACAGCTAACATCCAAACTAACGGCGCAATGAGTGAAGCAAATACACCTGCATAAATAGCACTTGGTGCATTTTGTACATTTAAAGCATCGAGTCCAAACCAAAGAATTAAAGGAATATGAAATATGACAGAAAATCCAATCTGAACATATAAGCTTGTCATAATTGGTAGAGGCAACTGCCATTTTTTAAGAAAGACACCATAAAATGCATAGAAGAATACGGCAATAATCATCAATGCATCACCAAGGTGTCCGCCACCACTTAAAAGCTTATTAATATTTCCTTGGGACATGACATATAACAAACCTGCAAAAGATAGAATACTGCCAAAAACTGCAAAGCGATTAGGCACATCTTTTAAAATGGCAAGCGAAACAAAGATCGTAAAGATGGGAATAAATGCATTCACAATTCCCATATTGGTTGCACTAGTATAATGGGCAGCCGTATAAGCTAAGCCTTGATAAAGCACCATCCCAAATGCACTTAACACAGCAAGCTTAGGTAAATATGGTATTACTAGTCGTCTTTGTCTCCACACAGACATAAACATAAATGGAGTCAAAATAATAAAAGCAATTAACCACCGATAAAAACTAATACTTACCGGAGAGATATAATCCGAGACATAGCGGGTGACTACAATATTTAAAGACCAAATCAATACTGCCCAAATGGGAAAAATAAACGCCCATTTGTGATATTTCATGACCTGACTCATAGTAATACACCATCTACAAAAGAGATTTTATTTTGAAGAATGTCTTAATAAATTAAAATATCGTATTTCCGACATTGATATTGAACTTAAGACATTATCTTTTTTTAGAATAATCTCCAAGCTTTCATGGCATGTTCTACAACTTTATGTAATTGATCAGTACTGGCACCGTCTCTTGCCTGAATGGTAAGACCTTGAATGACAGTGGCATAAAAATCAGTCATATCTTGTAGGGGAGCATTAGATGGCAAATCACCCTGCTCAACACCTTGTTTGAGACGCTCCAATAATTTTTCTTTGGTTTTTATGCGCTTGTCTAATAGGTTCTGCTGCACATCTTGAGTTGCATCAGAACAATTCATGGCAGCAACCACCAACATACAACCAGCTGGTTTATTGGGTTGAACCAGTCGTTTTACGTTGTCATAAAGATATAACTCAAACGCAATTTTTGCAGTTTTTGCTTCTAAAAAGATGGTCTCAATAGGACAGGCTTCATGAGCCAAATAGTAATCAATACTTTTATAAAACAGCCCCGCCTTATCACCAAAGGCACTGTATAGGCTTGGTGCTGTAATTTCCAAAGCTTGCGTTAAATCACTAATAGACGTTGCTTCATAGCCATGCTCCCAAAAGAGCAACATTGCTTTTTGCAGAACCTCTTGTTCATCAAAGCATTTAGGACGTCCGCGCTTTTTTTTCAGCGTATCTTCTGCAACAGCTAAATTCGTTTCATGCCTATTTGTCATAAAGATCACATCTATTTTTATAACAATCGTTATTAAATTAATTGACGTTCGATTTTTTATCAACTATTTTATTTTCATAATGATCGTTAGTTAATTAATAAATTGTCTTTCTTTACTCCAAATTTAGCCAAGTAAGGATTTCCTATGGACCAATCGTCTATCTCTAAAGCGCGACCCACGACCTCCACTCAAGGAAGCTGGTTTGCCATTTTGGCCGTTTCTATCGCAGCATTTGCCTTAGTTACAAGTGAATTTTTACCCGTTGGTGTTTTAAATAGTGTCGCAACAGATTTAAATATTTCTGTAGGTACAGCAGGTCTGATTATTACGGTACCCGGCATTATGGCAGCAATTGCAGCCCCTCTATTGCCTGTATCTGTAAAACAACTTGATCGGCGTTATGTACTTATCTTGCTGACAGCTATTATGGTTATTGCCAATACCATTACCGCATTTGCTGAAAACTTTCATATTTTATTGTTAAGCCGCTTAATTTTAGGTATTTCAATTGGTGGTTTCTGGGCGACCGCCATTGCTCTAAGTGGAAAATTAGCTCCCTCACACCTTCCTATTGCTAAAGCAACTGCGGTCGTGATGGCAGGTGTGACTTTTGCTACAGTTCTAGGTGTACCGATTGGAACTTGGTTAAGCGAGTTTTATGGCTGGCGTAGTGCTTTTGGAATTACAGCAGGCATTGGCTTAGTTGTTTTAATCTTACAATTAATCTTTTTACCTAAACTTGTACCAGACTCGGCAATTCATATGAAAGATTTGCCAGCACTATTACGCACTCCTAAAGCACGTAGTGGCATGTTGATTGTTTTATTGATCGGACTCGCTCATTTTTGTGCCTATAGCTATTTAGCACCTTTCTTTAAAAATGTTGCCGGTTTTAACGGGACAACCATTAGTTCATTATTATTGCTCTATGGAATTGCAGGTATTTTCGGGAATGCTTTTGCCGGATATAGTGGCAACCTAAATGTCCGTTATACATTAGCTTTTGTGGGCACATGCTTTGCAATCGTATTTTTTGGATTTCCTCTTTTTGCCGTTCATGAGTTTGGTGCTATTGTCTTAACCGCGTTATGGGGATTTGCATTTGGCGCTTTCCCTACCTCAGCAAATATCTGGATGTTTGTCCACGCACCACATGCTGTTGAAAAAGGTATGCCGCTTTTTGTAGGTATGTTTCAGGTGATGATTGCGACAGGTTCATTATTAGGGGGATATGTGGTTGATCATTTCAATGAAAATACTTTAATTTATGGTGTATTAAGCTTCGTTGCCCTAGCATTAGTAAGTACATTTACCTTAGCGAAAGGTTTAAATAATCCTAAAGCTACTTGTGAAAATTAAAATATGAGTCAGAGCATATAGATGAACAATGAGGACCAACAATTTTCATTATTAAACAGTATAGAAGTTCATGAATTTCTATACCAAAAAGAAGATATTGTTCGTCCTCATGCATCTCTTTGGGGAGATTTTAATTTCAGTTTAAATGGCATATTAGAAATGGAGATTGAAGAACAGCTATATCTTTCTCCACCTAGCTATGGTCTTTGGATTCCACCTCAAACTGTTCATCAATCTACTCATATTGA
The DNA here is from genome assembly GCF_025514195.1 of Acinetobacter sp. WU_MDCI_Abxd143. Lineage (NCBI taxonomy): Bacteria > Pseudomonadati > Pseudomonadota > Gammaproteobacteria > Moraxellales > Moraxellaceae > Acinetobacter > Acinetobacter sp. WU_MDCI_Abxd143. The sequence goes on along the minus strand of NZ_JAHPTH010000016.1, from coordinate 29,946 downwards.
CCATGAAATTCACTATATCTGTATTCGACTACACCCTCGCCTCTGTTCTATTTTAGGTGATATCTGTAAATGTTTTAGTATTCAACCTTTCTTTCGAACCTTAGTTTTACAAATTCTAGAGCAGCAAAAACAAACTGGACAATCTGAATACTTAGAACATCTTTTACAAGTTCTATTCGATCAACTTAAACAAGCTCCTGCATATTCGCATTATTTACCGCAAACACGACATCCTATTTTATTGCCTATTTTAGAAAAACTTTCAGATCCATTACTTTTTGATCAGTCTTTACAGCAGTTGCTACAAAACTTTTCGGTCAGTGATCGTCACTTATTACGTTTGAGTCAACAAGAGCTTCAGCTTTCGTTGTCCGAATGGAGAAATCGGGCCAAAATTGTTTATGCCATTCATCAGATTCGCCAAGGGACGCCTATCAAGCGTTTAGCATACGATTTAGGTTATCAACATAGCTCAAGTTTTATTGAGTTTTTTAAACGTTACACTGGGCAAACACCTATCCAAATCAGAAATAACTAGAATTCAGTTTATCTTTAAAAACTTTTCCTTTTTTGAACACGAATATTATTGCGCTGCCCCTCAATAGCAGTTAAAACAAATGCGTTACTTGATATCAATTACAATCTTTAGGAAAGACTCATGACACAATCTGTATATCACATCCCAGTAAAAGCCATTTCAGGCGAAACGGTTGACCTCGAACAATACAAAGGGAAAGTTTTACTTATCGTAAATACTGCTTCTAAATGCGGTTTAACTCCACAATACGAAGGCTTAGAAAAACTTTATCAAGCAAAAAAAGACCAAGGTCTTGAAATTTTAGGTTTCCCAGCAAACAACTTTAAAGAACAAGAACCAGGTTCTGATGAAGAAATTCAACAGTTCTGTTCATTAAATTATGATGTTCATTTCCCTTTATTTTCTAAGGTTTCTGTAGTCGGCGAAGATAAGCATCCACTTTACCAAGCTTTGACAACGGCTCAACCAGAACGCACTGGTGAAGGTCCCTTCCGTGAGCGTTTAGAAGGCTTAGGTATTCCGACCAACCCTGCTCCAGAAGTTTTATGGAACTTCGAAAAGTTTTTAATTAATAAAAATGGTGAAGTCGTAGCTCGCTTTGCTCCGAACCTAACAGCAGACGATGAACAGATCGTTAAAGCAGTTGAAGCAGAGTTAGCAAAATAATATTTTAAAATGTGAGAAAGGGCGTTTTATACGCTCTTTTTTATCCTCTCCTCGAAATGTTGTTCGTTTGCAACAATACAATTTTTCTTCATATTTTATGCCTATAGTATCTATTTGCTTTATTTGATGTTGTTTTTAGTTATGAAAAAAGTTTTACAAGGTGCATTTCTTCCTTTTGTAATTTTTGCCTCAGGCATGCTTTTACTCGGGTGCGATCAGGCACAAGACAATGCTACCGAACAAGAAAAGACTGAAATAGCTGAACAGGCATCTAACCAAAACATTGAACAACAAGAGTCAGATATTGCCCCCAACAAAACCGAACTTAAAAGTGGCAATATTTTTTATATGGTCCGCGATGCTGCTAATTTACAGCTTAAAGCTGGCGACTACGTTGAACAACTTAAAGATACTCAGCTTGATGTTGAACAAGCCATCCAAGATAAAAATCAGAATGAACTAAAAACTACTGTCACCACTTTAAAACAGCAACTAGAAGGTTTAAATCAAGCACTTCTGACTTTAGATATCAAAAGTCAGGAAATTGAGAATATTCGCCAAAGTTTATTACATGCCAATCAACAAGCTCTTAGCATGCCATTACTCAATGGGAAATTAGATCAAATCAATTTTGACCAAATTGAAAAACAGCTTAATACCATTCAAATGGATATGGTGAAGCTTGCTGCCATGATTATGGCAGGAGATGAAAAGTCAGATTCAAAAACTGAATCTTAAAAATTAACTCATAAAAAAAAGCCACCTTACGGTGGCTTTTCCAATCTCAAACCGGCAATTATAGTGCGCGGTTTTTCATCTTACGGATAGTTTCAAGCTGACCTGAAATCTCTGATAGAGATGCCAATGCAGCTGCTGAGTCCAAATCACTCTTTTGGTTCGCAAGCAATTGTTCAGCATTTTTACGTGCTTCCAAAATTGCAGCTTCATCCAAATTGTCAGCACGGATTGCAGTATCTGCAAGAACCGTTACAACATGAGGTTGAACTTCTAAAACACCGCCAGATACATAGACGATTTCTTCTGTACCATTTTCCAACTGAACACGAATCGGGCCCGGTTGAAGCAAAGTTACAAGTGGAGCATGTCCTGGCAAAATACCAAGCTCACCACCAGCACCTTTCGCGATTAACATCGTTACTGCGCCAGAGTAAATAGACTCTTTAACACTTACGACATCACATTGCATAGTCGCCATGAGATGATCTCCTTAAATTAGAGTTTCTCAGCTTTAGCAATCACTTCGTCAATACCACCAACCATATAGAACGCTTGTTCTGGGATGTGATCGTATTCACCAGCTAATAGACCTTTAAAGCCACGAATAGTTTCTTTAAGCGGTACTAATTTACCAGGAGCACCAGTAAACACTTCAGCTACGTGGAATGGTTGAGAGAAGAAACGTTGGATTTTACGCGCACGGTAAACAACCAATTTGTCTTCTTCAGCTAACTCATCCATACCCAAGATTGCGATGATGTCTTTAAGCTCTTTATAACGTTGCAATACGTTTTGTACTGCACGCGCAATTTCATAGTGCTCTTGACCAACAACTAATGGGTCTAACTGACGTGAAGTTGAGTCAAGTGGATCGATCGCTGGATAGATACCAGAAGATGCGATGTCACGACTCAATACTACTGTTGCATCTAAGTGAGCAAATGTAGTTGCAGGAGATGGATCTGTTAAGTCATCGGCAGGTACATATACTGCTTGGATCGATGTGATCGAACCAGACTTAGTAGATGTAATACGCTCTTGAAGAACACCCATTTCTTCTGCAAGTGTAGGTTGGTAACCTACTGCAGATGGCATACGACCTAACAATGCTGATACTTCAGTACCCGCAAGTGTATAACGGTAGATGTTGTCGACGAATAATAATACGTCACGACCTTTACCATTTTCGTCTTTTTGATCACGGAAGTATTCAGCCATAGTCAAACCAGTTAACGCTACGCGTAAACGGTTACCTGGTGGCTCGTTCATCTGACCGTAGACCATTGCTACTTTGTCAAGAACGTTAGAATCTTTCATTTCGTGATAGAAGTCGTTACCTTCACGAGTACGTTCACCAACACCAGCAAACACAGATAAACCTGAGTGAGCTTTAGCGATGTTGTTGATCAACTCCATCATGTTAACGGTTTTACCAACACCAGCACCACCGAATAAACCAACTTTACCACCTTTTGCAAACGGGCAAAGTAAGTCAATTACTTTAATACCAGTTTCTAGAAGGTCTGTAGAAGCTGCTTGTTCAGCATAAGAAGGTGCCTGACGGTGAATCGGCAAACGCTCTTCAGTCGCTACAGGACCTGCTTCATCAATTGGGCGACCCAAAACGTCCATGATACGACCAAGCGTAGCTGGACCTACTGGAACAGAAATCGGTGCATTTGTGCTAGTTACATTAAGGCCACGTTTAAGACCTTCTGTAGAACCCATTGCGATGGTACGAACAACACCATCGCCAAGCTGTTGCTGAACTTCTAATGTAGTTTCAGTACCGTCAACTTGGAGAGCGTCATAGATCTTAGGAACGCTATTGCGCTCAAACTCGACGTCGATAACCGCGCCGATGATCTGAATGATACGACCGCTACTCATTGCTGTCTCCTCAATTCAAACTTAATAATGTTAAACGGCAGCGGCACCGCCAACGATCTCGGAAATTTCCTGAGTAATCGCGGCTTGACGCAGCTTGTTGTAAATGAGTTGTAGGTCTTTAATCAATTGTCCTGCGTTGTCTGTCGCTGCTTTCATCGCGACCATACGAGCTGACTGCTCACATGCAACGTTTTCAATCACACCTTGATAAACCATAGACTCGATATAGCGAACCAACAAACCATTTAACAATTCTTCTGCTTCTGGTTCGTAGATATAGTCCCAACCATAAGTACGGTTGAGATCATCGCCTTCTTCTGCCGGTGCTAAAGGAACAAGTTGTTCTACTTTAGGCTGCTGAGTCATTGCATTAACGAAGCCATTTGATACGAGATAGATACGATCTAATTCGCCTTTATCAAATGCATCAAGCATAACTTGGACTGAGCCAGTTAACTGTTCCAAACTCGGCGCATCGCCAAGTTGGGTAGTTGCACCGAGCACTTTACCGCCGTAATTCTTAAAAAACGAAACCGCTTTTTGACCAATTAAAGCAAATTCAACTTCAATTGACTGCTGTTGTTGTGCTTTGACATGCTGCACAACTTTCTTGAACAAGTTAATGTTCAAGCCACCTGCCAAACCACGATCTGAAGACACTACGATATAGCCAACACGCTTAACTGGGCGGTCAACCATATAACGGTGTTTGTATTCAGGGTTTGCTTGTACCAAGTGAGCAATTACACGGCGCATATTATCGGCATACGGACGGCCCTGAGCCATGCGCTCTTGCGCACGACGCATTTTAGAAGCAGCTACCATTTGCATCGCGCGAGTAATCTTTTGCGTGCTCTTGATACTAGCTACTTTGGCGCGAATTTCTTTTAAATTTGCCATACGCTTAACCTAGTATTCGAAAGCTCTTTCGAGCTTCCGAAGGTTGATCCGTGAACCAAACTTAACTAAAACTAAACTTAGTAAGTTTGAGTCGCTTTAAAGCTTTCAATACCTGCTTTGATTGCTGCTTCGATGTCTTTGTTGTAATCACCAGTTTCATCGATTTGTTTCATCAACGGAGCATATTCTGAGCGGAAGTAAGAAATTAACGCAGCATCAAAGTCTACGATTTTCTTAACTTCTACGTCAGCCATGTAGCCTTCGTTAGATGCATAAACAGAAACAGCTTGGTCAGCAATTGAGTAAGGAGCATATTGTTTTTGCTTCATTAACTCAGTTACACGTTGACCATGTTCAAGTTGCTTACGAGTTGCTTCGTCAAGGTCAGAAGCGAACTGAGCAAACGCAGCCAATTCACGGTATTGTGCTAAAGCGGTACGGATACCACCAGACAATTTTTTGATGATCTTAGTTTGAGCAGAACCACCAACACGAGATACAGAGATACCCGCGTTCACAGCAGGACGAATACCTGCGTTGAATAATGATGTTTCTAAGAAGATCTGACCGTCAGTAATCGAAATTACGTTCGTTGGTACGAATGCAGATACGTCACCTGCTTGAGTTTCAATAATTGGCAATGCAGTTAAAGAACCAGTTTGACCAGTTACTGCGCCATTAGTGAATTTCTCAACGTAGTCAGCAGATACACGAGAAGCACGTTCAAGAAGACGTGAGTGAAGATAGAATACGTCACCTGGATACGCTTCACGACCTGGTGGACGACGTAAAAGTAATGAAATTTGACGGTAAGCAACAGCTTGCTTAGACAAATCATCATAAATAATAAGAGCGTCTTCACCGCGGTCACGGAAGTATTCACCCATTGTACAGCCAGAGTACGGAGCTAAGTACTGCATAGCAGCAGGATCAGCAGCCGCAGCAGCGACAACAGTTGTATACGCCATAGCGCCAGTTTCTTCTAGCTTACGTACAACGTTTGCAATTGTTGATTGCTTTTGACCAATCGCAACGTATACACATTTAATGCCAGAGTTTTTCTGAGCGATAATCGCATCGATCGCCATCGCTGTTTTACCAGTTTGACGGTCACCGATGATCAACTCACGTTGGCCACGGCCAACAGGAATCATTGTATCAACTGATTTATAACCAGTTTGAACAGGCTCATCTACAGATTGACGCCAAATTACGCCTGGTGCTACTTTTTCAACAGCATCAGTTAATTTCGCATCAATTGGGCCTTTACCATCAATTGGGTTACCCAAAGCGTCGACAACACGGCCAAGAAGTTCAGGACCAACTGGAACTTCTAATACACGACCTGTACAACGAGCTTTTTGACCTTCTTGAAGGCTTAGGTAGTTACCTAAAACAACGGCACCCACTGAATCCTGTTCTAGGTTCAGTGCCATACCAAATAAGCCGCCGTCGAATTCGATCATTTCACCGTACATTGCATCAGCAAGACCGTGAATGCGCACGATACCGTCGGATACCATAACAATGGTACCTTCGTTTTTAGCGGTCGCGCTGGTGTCCAGATCTCCGATACGCTGTTTAATGAGCGCACTGATCTCGGATGGATTCAGTTGTTGCATTGCGCTATTCCTCAATCTTTTATTAGTTCAGTCTTCATCATTTGCATTATGCAAGAAGACGAGTACGCATTTTTTCAAGCTTGTTAAGCGCAGAATCATCTATCACTTGATCGCCTGCACGAATTACAACACCTGCAATAAGCTCAGGTTTAACTTCAACTGAAACAGTTACTGTACTGTTAAAACGCTTTTCTAAAGCAGATTTCAACAGTTGCTCTTGTTCAGCAGTTAACGGGAAAGCCGATTCAATCACGACATCCACATTGTTGTTATTCTGTGATTTAAGCTGTTCATATTCTGCTTCAATTTCAGGTAACAGCATTAAACGATCGTTATCTGCAAGAAGTGTCAAAAAGTTAGACACTGCTTGAGATTGATCTTCACCTAAAACTTTAGCAAAAAGCTTCACTTGCTCCGCAGGAGTAAGTTCAGGGCGATTTAAATAAGCGGAAAATGCTTCGTCTTGCACCGCAGCACTGAGCACTTGTAACGCATTCGACCAATTGTCTGTTGCACCTTGCTCAGAAGCATAAGAAAATGCTGCTTTGGCATACGGACGTGCCAACGTCAAGAGTTCAGCCATAATTCGCCTCGCTTAAAGTTTAGCAGCCAGCTGAGACAGCATGGCGTTATGAGCTTCTGCATCAACTTGCTGGTTCAGGATTTTTTCTGCACCAGTTACTGCCAAAGCAGCTACTTGTTGACGTAATTCTTCGCGAGCAGAATTGATTTCTTGATCAACAGCTTCTTTAGCCTGTTGACGAATACGCTCACCTTCAGCCGCAGCTTGAGTACGAGCTTCTTCGATCAATTGCGCTGCACGACGGTTCGCTTGTTCGATCAATTGAGCCGCTTGTGCTTTAGCTGCATCAAGTTCTTGCTTAACTTGCGCTTGTGCATCGGCAAGGTCAGCTTTCGCTTTTTCTGCTGCATTTAAGCCATCAGCGATTTTACGCTGACGCTCACTAATCGCATTGATTAGTGGTGGCCAAACAAACTTCATGCAGAATGCAACAAAGAATGCAAACGCAATCGCTTGACCAATCAATGTGAGGTTGATATTCATTGCAATTCCTCAAATAGTGGATTTAGGAATTAAGATGATTAACCTACAAATGGATTAGCGAAGATGAAGAACAAGCCAATACCAACACCGATCATAGGCACAGCATCAAGAAGACCCGCGATTAAGAACATACGAGTTTGAAGTTGTGGAGCCAATTCTGGTTGACGAGCAACAGCTTCTAAAAAGCGACCACCCAAAAGACCAAAACCAATCGCAGTACCCAAAGCACCGAAAGCGATCAAGATAGCAGATGCAATTGCAACTAGACCTAAAGTGAGTTCCATGAAAAATTCCTCAGAGGTTAGGTTATTACCAAATTAAATTAAAAAAATTCAGCCCAACCATCATTTGATAGTTAGGCAATACCATTAATGTTTTTCGCTTGCCATGCTCAAGTAAACGATGGTAAGCATCATAAAGATGAATGCCTGCAACGTGATTACAAGAATGTGGAAGATCGCCCAAGGCACAGACAACGCCCATTGAATCCAGAACGGCAATAAAGCAATCAGGATAAAGATCAACTCGCCGGCATACATGTTACCGAATAGTCGGAGAGCTAATGAAATCGGACGAGCAAGGAATGTTACCAATTCCAAAATCAAGTTCACTGGAATAAGCAACGCTTTTGCAACTGGATTACTTGGGTTAAATGGGTTAAGTGCCAACTCGCCAACGAAACCACCAACACCCTTTTCGCGGATGCTGTAGAACAAGATAAGTACAAATACAGATAAAGACATACCTAAAGTAATGTTTGGATCTGTAGATGGAACGATCTTGAAGTAAACGTGGTGAGGGTCCATACCAAATACGTTTGCACCTACAAACGCTGCAACTTGAGGAATCCAGTCAACTGGAATCAAGTCCATTAAGTTCATGAGGAAAATCCACACGAAAATAGTGAGTGCAAGCGGAGCGATTAAACGTGATTTGCCATGAAAAGTATCACGGACACTTGAGTCAACAAACTCAATGATCATTTCGATTGCTGACTGGAATTTAGTTGGAACACCTGCATTTGCAGCTTTCGCAACGATCCAGAACATCAAACAGAAAATCACACCAAGGCCAATTGACCAACCCATTGAATCCAAGTGAATTGCAGTGAACCCCATCGAATGAGCTTCTTCAGCAGTCTCAGCCAATTTCCATGTACCGTCTGGCATTTTGCCATAGGTCATATTGGTCAAGTGATGCTTGATATACTCTGTCGAAGTGAGGGCATGTTCTTCAGCAGCCATAAATCACACCTGGTCAATGTCAATTACTAAAAAGAAGGGAAACGAACATCGGCGTACTGTCGATATCTCGCCACCCTCCAAAAAATCTTCAATTCTTCTTGTTTCTACACCCGTTTTTGTAGACGTGACACCCAAAATGGAGCAACCCACGACATTGCCTGAACGAGAATAAAACCAAACAGCAATGCTAACGGTGATAAAGGTTTAACATTGCTCAAAATCAAAATAAATCCAACGATCATGATTGCAAATTTGCCTAACATGCCCCTATACATGTTAGACAGCACTTGTTTTGATGCTCGTGCACCTGCTGTTCTGAAGGATTGCCACGAAAAATAACTCGTCGCAAGCCAGCAGACCAACGCACCAAGTGCCGCACTTAATGCTGCTGTCATGTCTTTTATGCTCCACGCCACAAGTGCGGAAACAGGGATCATACATGCTTGTAAGAAGACCAAAGCTTTTGCTAATCGTCGGTCAATCAAGCGACTAGTTTGGCTCATTATTTATCCACTCACAGCATAAATGCTTGACAAGTTTAGCTGATGATCGCTTTTAATCGCAGGCATTATAGAGTTACACCCCTGAACATGCAATCTTTTCCCGACTTTAGTCGGGGTTTTTCATGACAGGTGGTGCTGACGCTACAGTCAACCTTTGTTTACTTTTTATCTTACTTTTGCGTACTTAATACACATTTATCTGTTTTTATAGCCAGTTTCTTCCATGCAGTGACGAAATCATCCTCATTATTCATGCTCTCGTCTACTGGCTGAAAAGTAATGTTACCTAATTTTTGGTATTGACCCTTAGTGGTAAAACTCTCTGCCAACAAACACATCTGATTTTTTGGTCGACTATCATTAAGATACTTAATTTGAGCTGCTGTTGGTGCAACATGAGGGTCATCTGTTAAAGCACCAGCGAATTTTAAGTTTAGTGAACGCTCTAAATATTGATAGGCATCATGATATGCCCAATACGGTTTGCCATTACTTGAACTATCGTAAGCTTGTGCTGCCTGCAACATTTTACGAGCAAACACATTGGCATTATTCCAGTACTTTGCCTTATTTTCAGGATGTTGCTGAGAGCGCAAAGCCGCAATAAAGAAACCAATTCGAACCGCATTGTTAGGTTCTAACCATACATGTGTATCTACTGTATTAGGTAAAGCTACACCACGTGTACTACGCTGGGGCAAAACAGAAACGATACCAGTATCCAATAGAGCAATTGCCTTCTTATTATTACCTAATAACTTATTTAAAGGCGCTTCATGCGCTTTACCCAACCAAATCACCAAAGACGCGTCATTAATTGCTTTACGGTGTGCTGGGGTTAATTGTACGTCATGCCCAGTTTGTCCCTTTAATAAGAGTTGTGGTTCTTCAACTCCTTGAGTAACTTCTTTTGCAATCAGATAAATCGGGTGTGTAGAAACCACCAAACCCTGACTCCACCCTAACGTACTCAAAAGTGAGAACATACTGAAAACAAAAAAACGGAACATGACAGACCATCAATTTAAATTAGCTCGAAGCATGTTATAATATAACAAAGTTACAAAAATACCTAAGATTAATCGAATGAAGCATCGCTTCATGCTAATATTCCGTTAAAAATTCGAGGTTACCCCTATGAGTTCCTGCTCGCATGAACATCATGATTCTTTGCATGGTGTGCATGATCACCATAATGTCGCAAGTCGTTTAGCTGAAGCAGAAAGTTTATGTTCTGCCACTGGCGCACGTCTTACACCTCTGCGCAAAGAAGTTCTGGAACTCATTTTAAATGCATCAGGTCCAATGGGTGCCTATGATTTATTGGCGCGTATAAAAAGTCAAACTGATCGCCCTGCTGCACCTCCGACTGTATATAGAACTTTAGATTTCTTATTAGAAAAAGGCCTCATTCACCGCCTAACTTCTATTAATGCGTATATTCCTTGCTGCCACCCGCGTGAAGGCCATCAAGCAGCATTCCTGATTTGTACCGAATGCCATATGGTTAAAGAAGCTTCCTCTCAAGGCCTCACACACCAACTTGACCAGCTTGCAGCTTCAGATGACTTCGTGGCTCAACACAGCATTATTGAAATTTCGGGGAAATGCCAACAGTGCCGCACAACTCCTTAAATCCTGTATTAATTCAGCTTGAGCAGGTTTCTGTTCATCGTGATGATCGGGATATATTAAAAAAAGTTGATTTTGCCTTACATGAAAATGAAATTGTGTCTTTAATTGGCCCCAATGGCGCTGGCAAATCAACACTGATAAAGGTTCTACTCGGTATTCTCCAGCCGAGTAGTGGGCGTGTTATCAATCATAAAAAACTTAAAATGGCTTATGTGCCACAAAAGTTTAATCCTTCACACAGTCTCCCTTTACGTGTTCAGGACCTTCTTGATTTAGAGAAATGCAGCTCTGCCCTGCGTCACGAAATTATTCAAGACACAGGTATTTCAAAGTTACAACAATCAAAAGTACAACAACTTTCAGGTGGAGAACGCCAAAGAGTACTATTGGCTCGTGCACTGCTTCGTCAGCCAGATATTTTAGTTCTTGATGAACCCATGCAAGGTCTAGATATTCAGTCAGAAGCGGAACTTTATGATTATGTTCGTAGTCTGCCAGAACGATATGGTTGTGCGATCTTAATTGTCTCTCATGACTTACAATGGGTTATGCAAGGAACACACCGCGTAGTGTGTTTAAATAAACATATTTGCTGTAGTGGGCTACCCGAGAATATTCAGCAACACCCTGAATATCAGGCAATATTTGGAACTCAAAGGGTTTTCTACCAACATCATCATGACCATTGTGCTCACGGTGATGCTGCACACCCCTGCCCTCATAATGACCGTCCTCACATTCACCCAGAACCGGAAGCTTAAGCCATGATGGAATGGTTACAATTATTGTTACCCGCATGGATTATGGGAACTCTGCTGGTATTTTTGACTGCACCACTGGGGTGTCTGATGCTTTGGAGACGCATGTCTTTTTTTGCTGACACAATGGCGCACGGAACACTACTTGGGGTAGCTATTGCGGGAGCTTTAAGTCTTCCATTATGGCTTGGAGTTGCAGGTACAGCGGTTTTACTGGTAGGCGTTTTATGGGCTTTACATGACAACCGTTTACCCAATGATGCTCTGCTAGCCTTATGTTCAGCAACATTACTCTGTAGCGGTTTACTATTTATTCAACATGTTCCAAGTTTAAGACCCGAGCTTTTAAGTTATTTGTTTGGTGACTTATTGAGTATTGATTGGCCAGATCTTCCTGTTTTCACTTTAATTATTGCGATATCGCTCGTAATTCTTTATCGGTTTTGGCAGCCACAAATACAGTTTGCAATTGATCCAGATATCGCAATTAGTGAAGGGGTGAATGCAAACTGGCAACGACTTATTTTTATGCTGTTATTAGCTTTATTTACAGTTTTAGCTTTGCGTGCTGTAGGTTCTTTGCTAATGGGTGCATTACTCGTAATACCAGCCTTAAGCGCTCGCCTACTAGCAAACTCACCAAAGCAAATGGTTATTTGGGCATTCGTGTTAGCCCAGCTCGGTGTTAGTGTCGGTTTATGGTCAAGTGCAGCACTCAATATCTCTACAGGTCTTAGTATTGTTTTATGTATGGCATTAAGTTTTGCTGTTATTTTTATAACTCAAAAAGTAAAAAATCAAACACAGGCGGCTTAACTTAGGACGCCTGATGAACAGTGCTCAATAATAAAGCCGCACAGCTAAACATTACAGCAAAGCCCCGATTTAAATATTTTTGCTGTCTAGGGGATCGAAGTAATCTTAAAACCTTGGATGCCAGCCCCGTATATCCAGCCATTACAATCAAATCGATCGTAATCATAGTGGCTGCCATAATTAGATATTGTATCCATTGAGGCTTACTCAAATCTAAAAACTGCGGCAAAACTGCCAATAAAAATACGATCGCTTTAGGATTACTAATATTGACTACAAAACCATTTAATAGCAGAGCTAAAGCAGATTTATCTCTTTTTTCTTGTTGAATTTCTATATCTTTTACAGGTGCTGTCCACTGCAAATAGGCTAAATATAATAAATAGGCTACGCCAAACCACTTAACGGCCTGAAAAGCTAAAGGAGTCGTTGCAAATAAGACCCCGACACCTGCTGCCACCACCATAATTTGAAGCACCAAGGCAACTTGTAAACCAATTGCATTCCAGTAACCATGTCTAAAGCCATAATTTAGGCCACTCGACATTGAGGCAATAGCTCCCGCACCCGGAGAAACACTAATGACCCAACAGGCCAACATATAGGCAAACCAAACTTGCAAAGACATAGTAAAAATAGACAATAAAAGTGGAATTATACTGTTTTATAAAACTATATTGATGAGAATTCAAACAATAAAATCAAGAAATAGACTACTAACCGCTCTTCGCATCAGGCACAATAATTAAAGCTCATACTAAATTATAATTGAGGAGATACCTTCCAATGACTGCTCAATCTGTCATTTTGCCGTTGCCATCAGATCATGCTCGTTTTATTGTTCTTCGTTTAAAAGACTTATCAATTGATGAATTAAAAGAACAACTTGAAGCGTTGTTTGAAACACGCGACCGTCTCATTACTCAGCATTCAGACGCGCAAATTAAAACAGCAGTCGCTTTTGGTCCAGAACTTTGGAAACAACTTTACAGTCAATCTCCTGCTGGCTTTAAACAACTTGAACCAGAAAACGGCGCATTCAATATGCCAGTCGTACCAGCTGATGTCCTCATCCATATTGCTAGTATGCGTTCTGATATTTGTTTTGCATTAAGCCAAGCATTTTTTGAAGGTATTAAAGATAAAGTTGAAGTTCTTGATGAGCGTGTTTGCTTCCGCTATTTTGATGGCCGAGATATTACAGGCTTTATAGACGGTACAGAAAACCCTCAATTTCCAGATGACCGTGCAGAAACAGCTCTATTGCCAGAAAGCGCGGGAGTTTTTGCTGATGGCAGTTTCATTTTCGCGCAACGTTATGCACATGACTTAGAAAAATGGAAAAAACTAAAAGTTGATGCTCAAGAAAATGTCATGGGTCGTACTAAGCTTGAGTCAATTGAACTAGATGATGACGTTAAACCAGAAAATGCTCATGTCGCACGTACTGTTGTCGAAGATGATGAAGGCGAAGAAATGGAAATCTTGCGTCATAGTCTGCCTTATGGCGACGGCAGAGGTGATCAGGGTTTATTTTTCATTGCGTACACCAAGGACCTAAATATTATTGATGCCATGTTAAAACGTATGTTTGGTACAAGTGGAGACGGTATCCATGATCGCTTATTGCATTTCGTGACACCATTAGACGGTGCATATTACTTCGCACCTAGTGAAGAATTGCTAGAAGAAGTTTTAGAAGACTAAAATAAAAAAGAGGAGCTTAAGCTCCTCTTTTTACGTTCTCAACCTTAGAAAGGAATACGCTTATATTTGCGGTATTCAGGTTTCCAGAATGATTGATCAATTTTTTGCTGTAGCAAATCATCACTAATCGTTACTGCCACGCCATCGGCCATTGCAGCTTTGGCAACTTCAAATGCAATCACTTTAGAGACTTGCTGAATTTCACCTAAAGGTGGCAATAAATCAGCTTGCGGATCTTTCAGTAATGGCGAGCAATTCGCTAAAGCACTACTTGAAGCCATTAACATATTTTCAGTAACGCGTTTAGCACCCGATGCCACCACCCCTAAGCCAATGCCCGGGAAAATGTACGAGTTATTACACTGAGAAATATTATAAAGCTTGCCGTGATGATTCACAGGAGCAAACGGGCTACCTGTTGCAATTAATGCTCTACCTTCAGTCCATTCCACAATATCAGCCGGTACTGCTTCAACACGTGAAGTTGGGTTAGACAATGGCATGACTATTGGGCGTTCACAATTCGCTGCCATGGTCTTAATAATCTCTTCTGTGAAGAGACCTGGTTGACCAGAAACACCAATTAACACTGTAGGCTTAGCATTTTTAACAACATCAAGGAGTGAAATCACTTCTTCAATATTGCCCCATTGATCAACCACTTCAGCTTTTTGCGCCAATTTGCGTTGGAAGTCCAATAAGTTTGGCTGATTTTCGGTAATCAAACCAAAACGATCCACCATATAAACGCGTGCACGGGCTTCAGAATCAGTCAGACCTTCAGCAACCATTTGTGCAACAATTTGCTCTGCAATACCACATCCCGCAGAGCCCGCACCTAAGAAAGCAATTGTTTGATCTTTTAATTGCTTGCCTGCTGCACGACTAGCAGCAATCAAACTACCTACAGATACCGCTGCTGTTCCTTGAATATCATCGTTAAAACAACAAATTTTATCGCGATATTTTTCTAGAAGTGGCATCGCATTTTTTTGTGCGAAATCTTCAAACTGAATTAATGCTTTTGGCCAACGACGCTTTACAGCTTCAATCACCATATCGACAAATGCATAATATTCATCACCACTAATACGTGGCTGACGCCAACCCATATAGATCGGATCATTTAGTAATTGTGGATTATTCGTCCCCACATCAATTGTGATTGGTAATGTATAGGCTGGGCTAATTCCACCACAAGCGGTGTAAAGTGAAAGTTTCCCAATAGGAATACCCATACCACCAATGCCTTGGTCGCCAAGACCTAAGATACGCTCACCATCAGTAATCACGATCACTTTTACATTATTTTTATTTACGTTTTGCAAAATATCATCAATTACATCTCGATCTGGATATGAAATAAAAACACCACGATGACGACGGTAGATATCTGAGAAACGCTGACATGCTTCACCCACTGTTGGGGTATAAATAATCGGCATCATTTCTTCAAGATGATTTTCGATTAAATGATAGAACAAGGTTTCGTTGGTATCTTGGATATTACGCAAATAGATATGTCGATTGATATCATCAGTAAAAGCGCAATATTGCTGATAAGAGCGCTGGCTCTGCTCTTCAATAGTTTCAATAATATGGGGGAGTAAACCGTGTAAGTTAAAGTTACTTCTTTCTTCTTCAGTGAAAGCCGAACCTTTATTTAAAAGTGGTAACTCTAAAAGTGTAAAACCTGCATATGGGATATAAAGGGGATGTTTACTTGGGTGTCCTGATATCATTGCCTATCTCATTTTCCAGCTTAGAGTAGAGAAAAACACGTTTTGTATGGTCTCTAAAACTCTTTGTGCGTATAAGCTTAAGCCTAATTCGATCAAAATAGATATTTTAAACCGTGATGTTAAAATTGAACACTATTTAGTTAAAACATGTTTAAAAATAAATGATAAAAATCAGCGCATTAATGTTTTTATAATTTTAAAAATTTCTTTTATTTTCTCAATTTTAAAAGCAATAATTATATGATTTAGCGGCAATAGGTATTTCCTCAGAAAATAGCATTAAATTAAACACATAATTTACTCACAAAAACTGCCCAAAAGGCTTGTAATTCTTTATTTTCAGAATAATAAGGGGATTCATCAACCAACATTCATTTAAAAAATAATCATCAGTAATTTGCATAAAGAATTATTGGAATATTAAATCCCCTCCCCTAAGTCATCGGAAATTTGCTATATTTGACGTTTTTCTGCGACATCTATTTTCGATTGATATGAATACGGCAATACAAGCAGCTCTCGACCATGCAGTGCAAACTCTTCAACAAGAAGGGGTGCTTCCTTCCGACTGGAAAAACACAAGCAACTTAACACGCACCAAAGACCGAAGCCATGGCGACTTTGCTTCTAATATTGCTATGATCGGCTCGAAAGCTGCTGGTATGAAACCACGCGATTTAGCTGAGAAAGTTCTAGCTGCATTACCAGAAGTGGCAGATATCAGTAAAGCTGAAATCGCAGGACCCGGATTTATTAACTTCTTTTTAAATGCAGACCAGCGTTTTGCTATTCTTGATCAAATTCAAGCACAAAAAGAAATTTTTGGTCGTAGCCAAGCAAATGCAGCGAAAAAGATTCAAGTCGAATTTGTTTCTGCAAACCCAACGTCTAGCCTACACGTAGGTCATGGACGTGGTGCGGCATACGGTATGACTGTTGCTAATTTACTTGAAGCCACGGGTGCTAAAGTTGACCGCGAGTACTACGTGAATGATGCTGGCCGTCAAATGGATATTTTGGCGACTTCTACTTATTTACGTTATTTGGAACTACTTGGACAAAACCTTGTATTCCCTAAAAATGCTTATCAAGGCGATTACGTTAAAGAAATCGCACAAGGCATCATTGATAAAGATGGTGATGCTTACGTTCGTGAAGTTGCGAATGTTTATAAAGATGTACCAGAAGATGTACAATATGCTGAAGAGCTAGATAGCGAAGGCAACAAAGTTGTGTTATCTGGTGATAAAGAAAAGCATATTGATGGCCTTATTGCCAACTCACAACAATTATTGGGTGAAGGCTACCGCGTATTTCATCAAGCTGCCCTTCACGCCATTTTAGATGATATTAAAGATGACCTTGCTGATTTTGGTGTAACGTTCAATCAATGGTTCAGTGAAGCATCACTTAGTGCAAAAATTGATGAAGCTTTAGAAACGTTAGATCAACGTGGCTTCCTTTATGAAAAAGATGGCAACATCTGGTTCAAGTCAACTGAATTTGGTGATGAAAAAGACCGTGTTGTTAAGCGTCGTAACGGCCAAACGACTTACTTTGCATCTGACATTGCATACCACTTAAATAAACTACAACGTGGTTATACGGACTTAATCGATATTTGGGGCTCTGACCACCATGGCTATATTTCTCGCGTAAAAGCGGCGATTGATGCAATGGGTTACGACTCTAAGAAATTGACTGTTCTTTTAGTTCAGTTCGTAAGTTTATGGCGTGGTGGCGAGATGGTTCAAATGTCTTCTCGTTCTGGCCAGTTCGTAACTTTACGTGACTTGCGTAAAGAAGTGGGCAATGACGCAGCTCGTTTCTACTACGTAATGCGCAAGAGCGAACAACACATCGACTTTGACCTTGACCTTGCTGTTTCACAAAGTAAAGACAATGCTGTGTACTATATTCAATATGCACACGCACGTATTTGTCGTATGTTAGAAAAAGCAGCAAGCACAGATTTACAATTCGATGTAAACGCTGCTCGTCCACATGCAGCTCGCTTGTCTCTTGATGCAGAAACTGAGATTCTTGCTAAACTGGCAGCATACCCAGACGCGGTATTACGTGCTGCAAATGCATATGAACCTCATCAGGTTGGTAACTACTTAAAAGAGTTAGCTGCCCTGTTCCATGGTTGGTACAATGAACATAAAGTATTAAGCGATGATGCAGAGCTTACACAAGCCCGTTTATTGCTTTCAATCAATGTACAACAAGTGCTTCGTAATGGTTTAGAATTACTTGGTGTATCTGCACCAGAATCTATGTAATAAATATATTGCATGACAGCAAAACAAAGGTCATGCAATATATAGTAAGCGGTGGTTTGTATAATTAAGATAGCGAATACAGACCACTGTTTTTAGCATCGTAAGACGAGAATCAAACTCGAATTAAAAAACAATCAAAATACAGAGGAATAATCCACGTGTTTGGCAAAACGCAACGCGGTGTATCTGAAAGACCTAACAAGCCTAAAAAGCCCCTAATTCCCAAATGGTTAGGGACACTTGTCGCTATTTTGGCGGTCTTATGTATCGCTGTAATGCTTATGCTTTGGAAACCTTGGCAACCTGTTCCTGCGAAAAATCAGATTACTTCTGAACATTATCAAGAAGAAGATACTAATAAAGATTATCGCTTCTACGACCTCTTGCCTCAACAACAGGTTACCCCTATTCCTGAACAAGCGATCCCTGAAAGCAAAAATCAAGGCACTGCTATGATCGTTGAGGCACCAAGTACCACTCAACCAGCTGCCTCTGAAAGTGTAGGAATTGACCCGAATCAGTCAGCTACAACTCCTCAGCAACCTACCTATATTTTACAAGTTCGTAGTTATAACGATCCTGATCAGGCTGATGCCCGCCGTGCAGAAATCATTTTAAATGGCTTATCTGCTGATGTAGTCAAAAGTACTGAAAACGGACAAACATGGTATCGTGTTATTTCCGGACCATATGACACTCAAGACGCTGCTTTGGCTGCGCAGCAAACCTTACAACACAGCGGTATTGATTCTATTGTGATCAAACGCAAGTAAAGTGAAAATAAAAAAAGGAACAAATATTTGTTCCTTTTCTTTTAAATATCAGCACAATTCCTTTCATTGGAACCAATTCCCTTTTTTTTCGCTTTTTGAAACGCTACCCTTCGCCGAATACGATGTAAAAAAGCCTGAATATGAGGATACTTACCTTGCAAACGCGTTTGCAAAGCCTCTAAAGGGAAACTCATTTGAATATCAGCAAAGGAAAAGTCACCTGCAAAATATTCATGCTCTGCCAAATAGTTTTCTAAAAAACTAATATGATCTTTCATACGCGGGCGAACAAAATTTGCTTTCACCCCTTCTGTGATTTTTTTTGCTACTGGCTGAATTAACCATGGCACATGCTTATTTACATTATTCATGACCAAAGTCATGACCAGTAGTGGCATAAGCGAACCTTCAGCATAGTGCATCCAGTAAATATATTGCTGTAAATCTTGAGGTTGTGTAGGTTTAAATTGTTGCTTTTGATCATAATGCTGCTGCAGATATTCTAAAATCACAGCAGATTCTGCGATGACTTGCTCATCATCAGTCAAAATTGGAGCTTTACCTAATGGATGAATACATTTCAATGTTTCTGGAGCAGAGTAATTAGGTAAGCGTTGATAGTAGTGAATATCATAATCCAAGCCTAACTCTTCTAAAGCCCATAAAATTCGAAATGAACGCGAACATTCCAGGTGGTGTACACTAATCATATTATTGCCTGCTTTTATTTTTCTTTTTAAATAAAAAACAGCATGTGAACATGCTGCTTTATTCCATTTGTGGGATGGATATAAAATCATCCACCTCAACAAAATAGCATTTTTAGGCTGTAACAAGCACAGTATGAATGTCTAAACTACGTAACAAAGTTTTAGTGACTGGGGTTTTACCGCATACTGCTAAGATTTTTTGTTGAAGCTCTTCGTTTGGCAAGTCTTTAAAAACAATACGACGTTCTATGTGTTCTTCATGCTCTCTATTGGTATGAAAATCAATTTCAACCGAAAACTCACCAAAATCATAACCCTTATGCTTTGCATACATTCTTAAAGTAATGAGCGTACACGCTGCTAAACTTCCAGTAAGCAAATCATATGGTGCTGGGCCTTGATCTTGCCCTTCTAACTTCTCTGGCTCATCACAAAAATATTGGTGGCGACCACTGGTAATTTCGCCCTTCCATTGTTCAGTAAGGGGCTTTGCTTTACTGCTTGCGATTACTGCTGTCATTTTGATGCTCTCATTTGATCTGGAAGAACAGGGGCTTCTAAACGTGCACCAACATAATCTGGAATCTCACCAAAACGTGCATCATGGTTAATCCATTGCTCACGGGCTTCTTTTAAATCATCCATTGTACGTGCAACAAAATTCCACCACAGTAAAATTGGAGTTTCAAACGGTTCACCACCAACTAACAGCACACGGTTCCCTTTCTTTACTTCAATTTCGATCTCACTAAGACCCGTATCTAATACCACCATGTTGTCAGCCGTTAACTCATGGCCATTCACATGGGCAACACCATCTAATGCCATAAAACCATATTCAAACTCAGGATTTAATGGAATGCGGGTTTTAGTATCTTCAGTAGCAATTAAGTCAACACCCACTAATGGCGTATGTACCGAGACTGGAGAAGTAGTTGCCAAATATTCACCCACAAGCACGGTAAATTCTAGACCGTCTTTCTCAACCACAGGCAGTTCAGGATAATGTTCAAATTTCGGATCCATGTTGCGCTTATCATCTGGTAAAGCAATCCAGAGCTGAGCAGCATGCATTTGAGTTTCTGTATCAGGTGCAACTTCTGTATGCGAAATTCCGTGTCCCGCTGTCATCAAATTAACTTGCTTAGGACGAATTAGTTGTTTTGAGCCTAAGCTATCGGTATGCATCATGGTGCCTTCAATCATCCACGTGAAGGTTTGCAAACCAATGTGAGGATGAGGACCAACATCTAAACCATCACCCGCAGGGAAGGTCACTGGGCCGGCATGATCTAAGAAACACCACGCACCAATCATTCGTTTTTGTCGGCTAGGTAAAGCCCGCTTAATGACTGTCCCCTGTCCAATTTCAGCAGAGCGAATTGGAAACTCCTGAATAAACTGATTGGCAAATTTCTCGCAATCCTTTGAATCAGAAATATCGTAATCATTATTATTGCTCATGATATTACTCTCTTTTACCTATGCTTTTGCAATGAGTTGTTATATTGATCTTAACAATACATTCATTATTCAATATAGTCTTTTAGTAATACACAGGGTGCTATGAATGAGACAATCCATTTTTTAATTATAGAAAAATAAAAGCTGCACTGAGCAGCTTAAGTTGATTGAGTTTTAACGAGCTGTTTTAGGTTTTTCATGAATTGTCCGAATTGTGGGAGAAACTCTTGAAATAGTGGATGGTCTCGATTTTCTAACATGACTTCACTAAATAACTTCAAGCCAACACCAAAAGATTTTGTTGTTTCATCATCAAAAAAATCTGCTTTTTTTAAGCGCTCAACAATTTCAAAAATATCGTCATGATTTCCCGTATAGAATTCAAGACGTTCAGTATAGGTAGAGGCCTCTCCTTTCGCATTTTTTAAGTGTTGAACCGTGACATGATATTGATGTTGTTTCATATAAAAATTCTCTCTTAAAAATTAATAACTTTGAATAATTTCAATTTGCTTAAGGTCGACTTATAGGCGCCCAATCGCAACCGCAGCTTGGTCAATTTTTTCGGCAATTTGAAAAATCTGCTCTTGTTGAAAACCAGCAGAGTTCAACTTCAAACGTAAGGCTGTTTTTAGGTTTTCCATTGCACGATGAATTTCGATTAATTCATCATTACTGTGGATTTCTCGTCTTAAGCGTAGTTTTTCTAATAGCTCGTTCAATTTGTCTTGTTGTTCAGTTAAGTAAGCTTTCCCAAATTCCGTGATTTGATATTGCTTACGTTCTACGTCTAGCAAATTAATTAAATTCATTTCTTCAAGGCTAGTTAACGTCGGATAAATTGTTCCTGCACTTGGCGTATAGCCATCGCCTACCAAATCACTTATTTCTTTAATGATTTCATAGCCATGCTTTGGGCTTTTCTGAATGAGATGAAGTACTAAAAGTTTCATACGTCCAGCTTCAAAAAGTCTGCCACGGCGCCCCAAGCGGTGATGTTCATTGTGTTCAATATGATGATGTTCTGATTGTTGTTTCATCTTTAAAAATTCTCGAATCTGTTTAATTTATATGCATTAAGATATATCTTAATATATCTTTTATCAAGTAAAAGTAATAAGAGTTGATCTATTGCTTTGATAGTTATCAAAATTAATTTTGAGCTTTAAAAGCTAAGTAATAAAAAAGGACGCTAATGCGTCCTTTTCTTTAACAATAAACAGCAGAAAATTATTCCCACTCAATTGTTGCTGGTGGTTTAGATGACACGTCATATACAACACGTGATACATCTTTAATTTCATTCATAATACGCGTTGAGATTTTATCAACCAATTCGTATGGTAAATGTGCAAAACGAGCTGTCATAAAGTCAACCGTTTCAACTGCACGAAGCGCAATTACCCATGCATAACGACGACCGTCACCTACTACGCCAACTGACTTAACTGGTTGGAACACAGCAAATGCTTGAGCAGTTTTATCATACCAACCGCTGTCGCGAAGCTCTTGCATGAAGATGTCATCAGCAAGACGAAGAATATCTGCATATTCTTTTTTCACTTCACCCAAAATACGAACACCTAAACCAGGGCCCGGGAATGGATGACGGTAAATCATGCTATGTGGCAAGCCAAGTGTAGTACCTAATTTACGAACTTCGTCTTTGAACAAGTCGCGTAAAGGTTCTACCAATTCAAATGCTAAATCTTCTGGTAAACCACCCACGTTATGGTGTGATTTAATTACATGTGCTTTACCTTGTTTGCTTGCAGCAGATTCGATTACGTCTGGGTAAATCGTACCTTGTGCCAAGAATTTCACACCATCAAGTTTACGTGCTTCTTCAGCAAATACTTCAATAAACTCACGGCCAATGATTTTACGTTTTTTCTCTGGATCAACTTCACCAGCCAATGCAGTTAAGAAACGTTGTTCAGCATCTGCACGAATAACACGGATACCCATGTTTTCAGCAAACATTTGCATCACTTGATCGCCTTCGTTTAAGCGAAGTAAACCATTATCAACAAATACACATGTTAACTGGTCGCCAATTGCTTTATGTAAAAGAGCAGCAACGACAGATGAGTCAACACCACCAGAAAGGCCTAAAAGAACTTTTTCATTACCGATTTGTTCACGTAATTGTTCTACACGTAAATCAATGATGTGTTCAGGTGTCCAAAGACCACCGCATCCACAAATTTTATGAACGAAGTTCGCAAGTAACTCTTCACCTTTTGCCGTGTGTGTTACTTCTGGGTGGAATTGCACGCCATAGAAACGACGTGCTTCATCACTTACAGCAGCAACTGGACAACTTGGTGTGCTTGCAGTAATCGTAAAGCCTTCTGGAATTTGGCTAACTTTATCGCCATGACTCATCCAAACATGAAGTTGGTTTTCACGGTCTTGTAAGTTGCCAATCAGTTGGTCGCGTTTAACAATATCAACTTCGGCATAACCAAACTCATGCACAGTACCAGGCTCAACTTTACCGCCTAACTGTTCAGACATAGTTTGCAAGCCATAGCAAATACCCAATACTGGAACGCCTAACTCAAACACCACTTGTGGTGCACGAGGGCTGCCTTCTTCATGCACACTCTCAGGTCCACCTGACAAAATAATGCCATTTGGCTTAAAAGCGCGAATGTCTTCTTCAGACATATCAAAAGCATACATTTCAGAGTAAACACCAGCTTCACGCACACGACGTGCAATGAGCTGACTATATTGAGAGCCGAAATCCAAAATCAGGATACGATCTTCAGTAATTTGAGTATTGGTAGTCATGACAAACCACTAAATGGCAAAAGAATTAAGCGCGCCATTTTAACATTTTTCGCGCTTCGACGCACCGCAAATCATTATATATCTTATTTTTTTCATATCAGAATCATTTCTATAATTGAATTGTTTGATATAAATCAAAATTTACTTATATTTATCAACTGTATGGGTTACGCTTAAAAACTCCATGTGTATTGATAAATTCATCACATTCTATCCAACATCGTCTTGGATTTGATGTTAAGATGACCCGATAAAACAGGCATTACCATGGAAAGGTAAATACCATAAGCGATATTTGTCTGTGCTTAAACAATTATCCATTTTTATGGCTTGTTGCCCCCTATCAAAATCAATAGAAATCTAAGGAACAACAATGCTTCAAACTATGATTGCAGATTTCCAGCAACATTTTTGGTTGTATGTCTCTATTCCTTTTATGAGTGGTTTAATTGGCTATATCACCAAGGTGGTTGCCATCCAGATGATGTTTTCACCACTTGAATTTAAAGGTATTAAACCATTTTTGGGTTGGCAAGGCATTGTGCCTCGCAAAGCCGAGAAAATGGCAACCATTGCTGTTGAGCTCATGACAGCAAAGCTGATTAAACCTGAAGAAATTTTTGCACGCCTAGATCCTAAACGTATTGCCAAAGAAATAGAAAAACCTCTACTTGCAGCGGCTGAAGATATTACCCGTGACGTTGCTCAAGAGTATCAGCCCGGTTTATGGGAAGGCATGCCAGAATTTGCTCGCCAAAGACTCATCCGTCGTGTGCAATCCAAAGCACCCGAAATCGTTGAACACATCATGAGCGAAGTACAGCGTGATGTGAATCGATACTTTGATATTAAACATCTTGTTATCAGCAACTTGCTTAAAGATAAACGTTTACTCAACAATATTTTTAAACGTGTAGGGAAACAAGAATTTAAATTTTTCAGTAATGTAGGTTTTGTATTTGGTTTCGGTATCGGTGTGATTCAGATGCTGTGCTGGATTGTCACTCAAGGAAAATATCCTTGGATGCTACCTTTGTTTGGTGGTTTTGTGGGTTTCTTCAGTGACTGGATTGCACTACAAATGATGTTTAGACCACTTTATCCTAAAAAGATATTGGGTTACACATGGCAAGGTCTGTTCATTAAACGTCAAAATGAAGTTGCAGCTGACTATGCAGCTTTAATTTCTAAACAGCTTTTAACTTCACGTCACATGATGGAAGAGTTATTTTCGGGTACACATTCAGCGCGTGTTATTGATCTGGTTAACCGCCATGTCAAACAAGAAATTGATATGCAAGCTGGGGTTATTCGTCCGTTAGTTGTATATGCAATTGGCGGAGAAAAATATCAGAATATGAAATCACAAGTTGCTGAACGTATTATGCAACAGCTTCCAGAGACGATGAAATATGTAGAGTCTTATGCAGAAGATGCAATGAATATTCGTAGTACACTCATTGAACGTATGCAAAAATTAACACCTTCTGAATTTGAAGGGATGTTACGTCCTGCATTTAAAGAAGATGAGTGGGCCTTGATTGCAGTCGGCGCAGTTCTTGGATTCGTGGTTGGGGAGTTGCAAATCCAATTTATGCTTTAATTTTTTAAAATAAAGAAGTAAAAAACCGGATGAATTGCTCATCCGGGTTTATTTTGTCTTAAATCTTATTTTTCAATTGCATGATCTAAACTAATACGGCCAGCACCATGAAGCATCAAGAAGAATAAACCACCTGCCATTGCTAAGTTTTTCATAAAATGGATGCCATTATTGTATTGTGTAGCTGCATCAGCCCCACCTTGGTGGAACAAGAATGCAGTTAAAATACTAAAGATACCAAGACCAAAAGCTGCAAAGCGTGCTTGGAAACCAAACAATAAAGCTAAACCACCACCAAACTCAACCAAGATAACTAATGGAAGAATTCCACCCGGAACCCCCATTGATTCCATATATCCAGCAGTTGCTGCATAACCAGTAATTTTCCCCCAACCTGCAACAAGGAAGATATAGGCGATAAGAAGACGAGCAACAAGGCTAATAAAACTGTCCGCGCCTGATTGCGTTACGATATTTTTGACCACTACATTTGGATTAAACATTTTGCCACCTTTATTTAAATGCTTATTTATTGATGAGCTCATTCTAGGTTTGGGACATTGATAATTAAATACTCAAAATCCATATATATCGTTGCACAAACAGGATGATCAATTTGTATATTTTTGATGTTTTATACTGACTTTCTATAGGCTCACTGCTAGGATTTGAGCACGGTTTACCACTTAATCATCTCATGGAACTTATTGATTTTATTCTACACGTTGATCAGCATCTCGCCGAGTTTATTACAAACTACGGGACGTGGATTTATGGCATTTTATTTTTAATTATCTTTGTCGAAACCGGTTTAGTGGTTATGCCGTTTTTACCCGGAGATAGTTTACTATTTGCAGCTGGTGCTTTAGCAGCATCTACAGGTGCGATGGATCCATGGTTATTGGGGGCTCTACTCTTCATTGCTGCCGTTTTAGGTGACACAGTGAACTACCATATTGGACGTTTTATCGGTCCACGTGTGTTTGAAATGAATTCCCGATTCATTAATAAGCAGCATTTAATTAAAACTCAAGAATTCTTTGCTCGCCATGGTGGAAAAACAATTATTTTTGCCCGTTTCATTCCATTTGCCCGCACCTTTGCCCCTTTTGTTGCTGGCGCTGGCAGCATGAACTATAAGTTTTTCTTAACTTATAATGTGATTGGCGCATTTTGTTGGGTCGCTTCTTTTGTAGCGTTGGGCTATCTATTTGGAAATATGCCAATCGTTAAAGATAACTTCACTCATCTTATTTTTGGCATCATTATTATTAGCGTTTTACCGGGTATCATCGGCTTTATTCGTGAAAAACTAAAAAACCGAAAAGCCAAGATTTGAGATTGGTTTAAAAGAAGCGGAATACCACTGGAAGCATACATAAAATAAGCAACATAGCCGATCCTTTATATAAATGATCGGCTTTTATTTTCTGTACTGGGCCCGTCAATAATGCACGCCCAAAAAACATCCAGAAACTTGCAGCTGGAATGAGCGTCAATGTAAAAATACCAAATACAATTAGACAATTTTCAGGCGAATTCCATGTTTCGGCTGGAAAAATACCTGCGGCAAAAAGTAAGGATTTCGGATTTTTTAAGGTTGAGAAGAATAATTGACGTGGGCGAATATTACGGTGAGTTTGACTAAATTGTTGTAAATGGGTAGTTTTCCATAATCGGAATGCCATCCAGAACACATATGCCACACTTGTAATATGCAAAATGAGCAATAGAGCAGGCCAAACTGGAGCTGCCAAATGAATAAATACAGCCCAGAAGCTAATGCCATAAGCATAGCCTAACCATTCCATTGGAATAAGCCAAAAAGCTTTAGATAAACCTTGAGAATGAGCTGCGGTTGCAAGTAAAGCATTTGTCGGCCCCGGAATGAGCAAAACAGCCAACATTGCTAATACAAAAAACCAACTCTCAATCATAAAGTTTCCATAATATCCAAGATGGGGCCACCTTAAACGAAACAGGCAAAATATAGCAAGTTTATGAGGCTTATTGATTACAGAAAATACAGGATTTTTGAAGCTTAAAAACTAATAACTAATTTATTTATATTGATTTTATTATGAAACATTTTGCTAAACTTTATCCATCACAACATGCCTTAATTAGCATATTGTGATGCAAAGTTGACTATTAATTGGTCTTTTTACGAACAATAATTGGACAATTCTTAAACTGAGCAGCCTGAACAATTGCTTCTTGTTGGCCTAAAACACGTGAAAGTTCGGTGTTTTTCGTTGAAGAAGATTGCCCCATATTTACAGAAATAGATGGACCGAATCCCCAACCACCTCGTCCCCAGCCACCGCCGAGTCCAAGACCAACACCCATACCTGTACTTTTTGGAGTTTGCACTCCATTGTCGATATATTGCTGAATACGGTTATATTCACTTTGTAGCTGTTGGCAACTCAAAGATTGATATTGTGTCGGAGACACATAAGTCGGTTTTACCGTTGTAGCACAAGCGCCAAGAAGTAAAGTGGCTGCCACTAAAGGCGCAATATATAAGCCTTTCATCATTTTTCTCTTATCGTTTTGGCTCAATCTCACCAAACAATGTCTCATACGCTTGAGTCAATTTATGTTCGGGTGCCAAATGGGCCAAAGGTAAATTTTTCTGATGCGATTCTTTCATCAAAATCGAAGGGGGTAACATGCTATTGAGTACAGGCAACCCTTCATCTTTTAACTGCTGAACCACTTCCCGAGGTAATTTTGCTTGGGATTGGAATTGATTCACCACAATTCCTTCAATTTCCAAGCGATCATTATGATCATCTTGCGTTTCGAGAACATTTTCAATCAATGTTTGTAACGCACGCTTTGAAAAAACATCACAGTCGAAAGGTATAAGTACTTTATCTGCCGCAATCAGAGCAGAGAGAGTAAAAAAGTTAAATGCTGGTGGTGTGTCTATATAGATACGGTCATATCGCCCGACTAAGTTTTGGATCGAATCACGTAATTTATAAATTTTATGTTTACTTTCAAGCGCATGTTCAAGCGCACCCAGTGTCGGACTTGCTGGAAGCACATCTAATTTTGCAAAAGGAGTTGAATGAACAAAACTGTCGAGATCTTTATTTCTTGGAGCTTTTAAAATTGAACCTAATGCATTACCGATTAGACCTTTTTGTTGATTGTTGCCCAACACATCATCAAAGAAATTTTCTATATTTGGCTCTAAAGTTGATTTTTCAGCAGAATAGGTTGCTTCATCACCTAAAAGATACTGACTAGAATTGGCTTGAGGATCAAGATCGATCACCAATGTTCTTAAGCCATGTTTGGCACTAATGGCAGCCAAATTTACGGTAATACTTGATTTCCCTACACCGCCTTTTTGGTTAAACACCACACGAGTTAACATGTTTCCCTCTGCATATTATTTTACTGTACGCAGTTTAACCTAGAGCTTAATCAAAAAGGCAAAGAATGTAGAACAATTAAGCAAAAACAGGTTTCACAATCACTAAGATAATAATAGCAATAAATGCAATCGCACTAATAACTAAACCTGCACGGCGCTGTGCCAATAAAAGAGTGTCATCTTTTTTAAAGGCTTTCATCAGGGAAGATAACAACACTAAAAATAGAATAATTTTAGCGTAAAACCACGGTTGTACTTGAAAGTCTTTCATGACTAACAAAATTGCACCCGTAATGAAAACCACGGTAAACGACAAATGTTGTAAGGCAACTAATACTTTACGCCCTGCTGGATTGGGTTGTTCACCTTGAACACCTATAAACAGAGTTGAAGCGCGTAAAACAAAGACCATAAGTGCGGCAGCTACCGCAGTCATATGAATAATTTTAGTGAGTAAATGTGCATCCATGAAATTAACCCTTAGCTTTTAGGTGCATGTGCACATTCTGGGCTAGCAGGTGCTTGACCTTGCCACTCACTTGGCAAATAAGCATGAATCGCTAAAGCATGAATTTGGCCTGGATTCATTAAATCAGAAGCTAACGCGTATACTTTTTGATGACGTTGAACCAAACGCAATCCATTAAACTCTTCGCTCACTATAATCACTTTAAAATGAGATTCTTTACCTGGAAAATAACCACCGTGCCCAGCAGACTCATTAATAACTTCCAAATGGCTAGGTGCAAGTGTTTGTAACCGTTCAATCAACTGTTGTTCAAGGCTCATAGCTTTTCCTTTTACGATTATGCGTATATTTGAACCTAGTATACCTTGTCTACACACAAACAAAAGTTGCTCTTGTATGCTTTGACTTCAAACAAAATGTCTATTTATTCGGCAACTTAACAATAGAAATACCACTAAATGCTCATTTCTGTTTTTATTTTATGCAATCAGCATAATTATTTGCATAAAGTTGTTGACCCTTGTTTTGCTTAATGTATTATAAGCGGCACGCGGGAATAGCTCAGTTGGTAGAGCATAACCTTGCCAAGGTTGGGGTCGCGAGTTCGAGTCTCGTTTCCCGCTCCAA
>NZ_JAHPTH010000015.1:0-50600 GCF_025514195.1 Acinetobacter sp. WU_MDCI_Abxd143 | reverse complement strand
TAACTGTTTTTCAACAAGTTTCTATTCGCATCACCGCCGATGGATGTGCATTATAGACCATTACATTCCCTTTGCAAGGGGTATTTGAGCCTTTTCCACTCGAGTGCCGCTTTTTTCTACTATTTTGCAAAAAAAGTGATATGTATGGCTTTTTTTTAGGCATTTCCAATACTTTTTATTAATTTTTATATTAAAGAACTTGGCCTATCTTACATTTTCTATGTCTTCAATACAGCTTATAGACATATATAGTCCCTTGATTCCTTAGAAACTATAGAGCAAATACTCTATTCCAAGCTATATTTCTTCTTATTTTTTAACTTACTTCATTTATTATTAATTATGTTTAGATGGTTCCACGTGGAACGCTTAATTGATTTTATGATCCAAAAACAAAAAAAGCAGGATTACTCCTGCTTTTTTAACTATATAACATTCTTAGTCAGTGAAAATTACACGTGCAATTGCTTTTTTACCTGATTGAATAATAAAGCTTCCTTTTTCTTTTACAGAGAAGCTTGCATCAACGGCATTCCAGTCAACTTTTACCGCACCACGAGCTACCGCATCTTTTGCCGCAGCTGCATTTGGGTTTAGGCCTGCTACGCGTAAAATCGTAGCAATAAAGATTTCTCCTCCAAACTCACCAAGTGAAATAGTCACTTCTGGTGTGTCTTCAGGTACTTCTCCTTCTGTAATACGGTTACCAGCACTCTTGTGGGCATTAGCAGCAGCTTCTGCATCATGGAAGCGTTCAACTAACTCAAGCGCAAGGATACGTTTTACTTCTTGCGGATTACGACCAGCAGCAATTTCATCTAATAGAGCTTTGATCTCATCAAGAGATTTGAAGCTTAATAAATCGAAATAGCGTTCAATTAAAGAGTCTGGCATTGATAAAACTTTTTGGTACATTGCCCCTGGTGTATCAAATACACCGATATAGTTACCTAAAGATTTAGACATTTTATTTACACCATCTAGACCTTCTAGAATCGGCACAGTGATACACACTTGAGATTCTTGGCCATAACGGCTTTGTAAAGTACGACCCATAAGTAAGTTAAAGGTTTGGTCTGTACCGCCTAACTCAACGTCAGCTTCAAGCGCAATTGAGTCATAACCTTGAACTAAAGGATATAAAAACTCATGAATTGCAATCGGCTGATGGTTGCTATAACGCTTTGTAAAGTCATCACGCTCTAACATGCGAGATACAGTTTGCTGGCTTGCTAATTGAATAAGGTCAGCAGCAGACTTTTGATTAAACCATTCTGAGTTAAAACGTACTTTTGTTTTATTCGGGTCTAATATCTTGAATACTTGTTCTTGATAAGTTTTAGCGTTGGCTTCTACTTGTTCACGTGACAACGGCGGACGAGTTGCGCTTTTACCAGTTGGGTCACCAATCATGGCTGTATAGTCACCAATTAAGAAGGTAACTTCATGGCCCAAGTCTTGGAAAGTTTTTAGTTTATTAATAAGAACCGTATGTCCTAAATGTAAATCTGGTGCTGTAGGGTCAAAACCAGCTTTAATTTTAAGAGGACGATTCTCTTTAAGCTTTTTCAGTAAATCTTCTTCTGAAATAATTTCGTGCGTGCCTCGTTGGATGAGGGCAAGCTGTTCTTCGGCGGGCAAGAAATTTGACATCACAAAACCTAAACACATCAGTTATTCAATTTGTGCGATATACTAACATTTTTTCAGCGTCTTGCAGGGGAAGTTGCATATGAGCGCAATCTATATCGGCGTAATGACTGGCACTAGTATGGATGGTGTGGATATTGTAGCGGCTTCATTTGAGCCACTACAGCTTCATGCCACTCTTACGGTTCCATTCGAACCCGAGTTACGTGATGAGCTTATGGCATTGACTTTACCTGATGACAATGAAATTGACCGTATGGGTAAAGCTGATGTTGCTCTGGCCCAAATGATCGGCCACGGGATTAATACTCTCATTGAAAAGCACCAATTAGACCGTAGCCAAATTAAAGCAATTGGGTCGCATGGGCAAACCATTCGTCATCGTCCAGAACATGGATTTACGTTACAAATTGGCGATCCCAACATCATTACTGAAATTACTCAAATTCCGGTTGTTTCAGATTTCCGTCGTAGAGATATGGCAGCAGGCGGTCAGGGCGCGCCATTGGTTCCGGCTTTCCATCAAGCATTATTTCAACATCCAAGTATTCATCGTGTAATTTTGAATTTGGGTGGTATTGCTAATGTGAGTATGCTGCCTGCCAATAACAGTGACGGTGTATTTGGTTTTGATACAGGTCCTGCAAATATTTTGATGGATGCGTGGTGCCATCGCCATACAGGTCATCCATATGATGAAAATGGTGATTGGGCTGCTTATGGTCACCCTATTCGCTCTTTACTCGACCGTCTCCATGCACATGAATATTTTTCTAAAGAACCGCCTAAGAGCACAGGACGTGAAGACTTTAATATTGACTGGTTGGATGATCAGTTAATCGATTGGCGAAATGATTTAACTTATGATGAGTTAGAAGATACACCTGAAAACATCCAAGCAACCCTATTAAAACTCACTGTGCGTGCAATTCAAAAAGCAATTTATCGCTCTGAGATGGAAACAGGCGAAGTGTATGTTTGTGGTGGTGGTGCTTATAACTCTTATTTACTAGAGCAATTACGTTGGCGTTTACGTAAACATAATTGGTCTGTTCAACCTACCGATGTGTTAGGACTTTCCCCTACTTGGGTCGAGGCTACAGCATTTGCATGGTTAGCAATGCGCTTTGTAGATGGTTTAAGTGGTAATTTGCCAGCAGTAACAGGTGCTTCGGATTTCAGAATTCTAGGTACGATCACGGCGGTATAAAGCTATTTATCGATTTGATTGGTCAGATTCGACCTCATAGCACATTTACTGACCCGAAATGCTGTTATGTAAATGAGCATAAGAACTCATGATAAATGCCAACAAAAATGATTTAAGGCATGTTTTCATGGATCTGACCAAACGTATTCATCAATACACACGTGGGGTTTGGACATTCGATGTAATTGATTCAGGCCCTATAGATGGTCCACTCGTTGTTTTATTGCATGGTTTTCCAGAAACTGCTCATAGTTGGGAGCAAACCTCTGAATTATTGCATCAGCATCAATTTAGAACACTTGCAATTCATCAACGTGGTTATAGTTTAAATGCTAGGCCTCAAAGCCGATTTCAATATTCATTGAGTGAACTTGTAGAAGATGTGGCAAGTTTCATTGAGCAGCTTGGCCAGCCAGTTTATTTAATTGGGCATGACTGGGGCTCGGCAATCGCTTCGGGCATTGCGATGAAGTATCCACAATATATTCAGCATCTCACTTTAGTTTCTGTGCCCCATCAAGCTGCTTTTTTAAAAGCTTGTTTAAGCAGCAGACAACTTTTTAAATCTTATTATTTTGCAATTTTTCAGCTACCCATTCTGCCAGAACTTTTATTTAAAAAGATACCTAAATTGGGTCGTAAGTTTCTAAAGTCATCAGGCATGACTGAACAGCAAATTACGATATTTGAGACTGAGTTTATAAAAGAAAATAGATTAACTACGGCGTTGAATTGGTATCGTGGCTTTTTTTGGGACAAACCTCAAAATCCGTTTAAAGCCATAGATGTCCCCACCCTTTTTATTTGGGGTAAACATGATATTGCCGTTACAGAAAAAAGTGCGGAGCTAAACTCACATTATTTTAAAAATAGTTATGAAGCAGTTTTTATGGATGCGTCGCATTGGATTCCATATCAGAATGCACCTGAACTTGTGCAATATTTTTTAGAATCTGTCTGTAAAAGATAATGATCTGATCAATAAAAAAACCTCTCAAAATAGAGAGGTTTTTTAAATTTTAAAATTCTTTTAAATCGAGAATGAAGAACCACAACCACATGTTGTTGTTGCATTCGGGTTTTGTACGATAAAACGCGAACCTTCAAGACCTTCTACATAGTCAACTACTGAGCCAATTAAATATTGATAGCTAAGTGAGTCAACCAGCATTTTTACATCGCCATTTACGAATTCTGCATCATCTTCATTTACGCTTTCAGCAAAATTGAAGCCATACGAAAACCCTGAACACCCGCCTCCTGTTACATATACACGTAACATGAGATCGTCATTCCCTTCACTATCACGGAGTTGGCGTACCTTATTGGCAGCATTATCTGTCAAAACTAGAGCTTGGGCATTCATGATGATTGTTCCTCGGATTTTGCTGTGCCTTTCAAAATAAAAAAGACCCTATATTGAGTATAGCATAATCAATATAGGGTCTGTCTTCGAAGTTTAAAGCGAATCTTGAGTATTTTTATCAAGATTATTTGTAATTCTCATCCTGTAAGCCACATTCGAAGTTTTTAGCATCTTGCTTACAACGGAATTGCCAAAGGAGTTTCATCATACGTTTATCGTATACACCACGTTGTGTAAGGTTAATTCGAGACTCCCGCATAAGCTTTTGGTAGCCTGGTTTATCGGCTGCTGGGACATCCATCCAGTATTTTTGTGGAATATCAGCTTTCATTTTACCCAAGATAGTAAAAGCACGTGGCAGCTGACCCGAAACCCATTCCCTAGATTTCTGGCCAAAACCAGCTGGGAACTTATCAGGACGGATAATAATATTTCCTGTGACCTGTAAGATCGGATAATTCACGATCGCACCTTTTGTTCCTAAACCTTTTTGTAGTTCTAAAGGCTTAAATGCTGCTGCTGGCGCACCAATAATATCAACTTGATGATTATTAAATTTCGCACCAAAATTTGTTACGTCAGCACTAACAGCCTGTGCCCCGACCTGCTGAACCATAATTTTTTGTGCTTCATCATAGTCAAGCACAGCGATTTTTTTACCGGCGGCTTTCGCTACTGTATTGATGCTACGGTCATTTACTAAAAGGTAAGCATCACCAACTGGAATAATACCGACGACCTCATAGCGTCCATTAACCATGTATTTACTAAAGGTTTGGCTCGCTAAGCCTTGCATGACTTTAACAGCAAGTTTGAGATCTGGAATCGCACCAATTGCATCTAATGAACCAGTAAATGAGTTGAATTGACGCCCGCGCATTCCTGACACGCTAATACCATCACATTTACCCGCTTTAAAATCTTCAGCAATCACGGCTTCATTCTGGTTTACTTTAAGCTCGATATCAGCTCCCCAGTTTTTAGCGGCAAGCTGATAATCCTTCATCAGCGCATAGACATCGCCATTTTTACCAACGAAGTCAAAAACACATACTGTTTGTTTAGCCTCGGCTGCAAAAGAAACTGTGGTAAGTCCCATCGCAAGTAATAGCGTTTTGGAAAATTGCATATTCTTTTTCCTTTCCTTGTGGAGTTTTTGTTTTTCGATACCAAGAAATTTCACACCGATTAGGTATGAATCGGATAGGCTTCATATAAAAATCATGTTGGAATATTTTTATAGACCGTATTTGCTTTTATGATTTTATTTCCATGGAAAATAGATAGCGATTTACCTACCTATTAGCAATTATTTTAATCACTTAAGTCCTTGATCCATTTTTATACCTTCATGTTTCCTTATGAAGTTTTTATCTAAATTTAGCTTAACGTCTTTCTAACTAACCACAATGGCAGAACTGACAGGACATAGAAAACAAAAAGCCTAGAACTCAGTCTAGGCTTTCTGAAAGAAATTAGGATTATTCACCAGGCATTGAACATTCAAAGTTAGCCTTGTCTACAGAACAACGTGCTTTTTTAAGTACAGACATCATTCCTGCATCGTAAACACCACGTTTAGTTAAATCCATACGGCCATCACGCAACATTTTTTGATACTTAAGTTTATCTTCTGCACTTAAGTTCATTTTGTATTTGCCAGGAATTTGCGCTTCTAAACGGTTGATCATTGCAAAGCTCTTCGGTAACTGTTTAACAAACCAGTCACGAGATTTTTGACCAAAACCAGCTGGGAATTTATCAGAACGTAATACTAGATCTGCTGTAACGTGTAATACAGGGAAGTTCCACATTACACCGTTTGCGCCTAAACCTTTATTTAACTCTAATGGTTTGTAAGCATAAGCAGGCGCACCTACCATATCTACCTGACCATTGTTGAATTTAGCAGCAAAGTTTGAAATATCAGAAAGAACTGCTTGAGCTCCTACACGTTGCACCATAATTTTTTGTGCATCGTCATAACCAAGTACAGCGAATTTTTTACCCGCAGCTTTTTCAACAGAGTTGATGTTTTTGTCACGTACGAAAATGAATGCTGAACCTAGTGGAGAAATACCAGCAACTTCGTATTTTTTACCACCCATATTTGTGGTCATTTTTGCTGCATTACGCGCATCTAATACATAGGTAATTGCACGTTGAGCGATTTGATTGTTTGGAACACCACCGAGTGAGTCGATAGATCCTGCGAATTTATTATATTGGCGTGCACGCATTGCTGTCATTGCCACAGCATCACACTTACCCGCTTTAAAATCATTATCAGCAACTGCCTCGTCCTGACGAGGAACTAAGTTAATTTCAGTACCCCAGCCTTTTGCAGCAAGAGCCCATTCTTCCATCATTTTATATGAGTCGCCTGCTTTTCCTAAGAGGTCGAATACACATACGGTACTCGCTGCTTGCGCTGAAGCAGAAAAACCAACAACAGAAGCGGCAGCCATAGCAAGTACGATTTTTTTCATTTTCTTCATCCTTCCACGGAACAGATTTTTTGTTTGAAGTTTCCTTTCAAACACAGATATTAATCATGTTTTTTAGAAAAAAATAGAGCTTTTACTCAAATATTTTTATCTCATTGAACCATTGTTTGTTCGATTTAATTTATTTATTAGCAGTAAAAATCACTAAGTTTCCGTAAGTTACTTTTTATATTCACAATTTTCATACCCATATTCAGCTTTGAAATATATGTAGCGTTTTTGTGTTTAAAAAATAAACTACTCACCACTAAGAGTACATTCAAAATTTGTCCGTTCAACTGTACAGCGGGCACGTTTCAGTACACTCATCATTGTTGCATCGTATACGCCTTGTTTTGTTAAATTGAGACGGCCTTCACGTAAAATTTTTTGATATTTAGTTTTGTCTTCTACAGAAAAGTTCATTTTAATTTTTGAGGGTACGCCCATTTCTAGCCGTTTTACCATGGCAAAGTTCTGGGGTAATTGTTGTGTAAACCAAGCACGAGACTTTATACCGAAATCTGTGGGAAACTTATCACTTCGGGCAATTAAATCACCCGTAACATTAACCACGGGAAAAGTAAACATTGCTCCTTTCGTTCCAACCCCTTTGCCAATCTCTAAAGGTTTATAAGCATAAGCGGGTGCAGCAATCGCATCAACTTGGCCACTATTAAACTTTTTCACAAAATCGGTAATTTCTGAAGGAATAGGCTTAGCACCAACGCTTTCCACCATAATTTTTTGTGCTGCGTCATATTGCAAAATAGCAAATTTAGCCCCACGTACTTTTTCAATTGAGTTGAGGTTTTTATCTCTCACAAATAAATAAGCCAATCCAATCTGAACAATACCAACGACCTCGTAATTGGTTCCATTTTGTGCAGTAACCATACGATGTTTATTACGCTTATCTAAAACGTAACTGATGGCTTTTTGGGCAATTGCATTACTGGTTACTCCCCCAATAGCATCAATCGAACCTGCAAATTTATTGTAGTTTCGCGCCCGCATGGAAGTCATATAAGCGGCATCGCACTTACCTTCACGCAGTTTACGGTCAACTAAGCCTTCATCTTGAAATGGAATTAAAGTGATATCTGCTTGCCATTCTTTCGCTGCAAGCGCCCACTCTTCCATCATCTTATAGGATTCACCTGACTTGCCCAATAAATCAAACACACAGACATTTTGCCCTGCATGCACTGTCCCCACAGCACAGCAAAATGCTGCGCCAATCATCCCCAATCTTTTTTTCATTTGACTTTCCTTAGTCTAGTTTTATTAGCAGCTCATTAATCAACCAAATTTCAAACTGTTTTTATTTTAGCCATATTTTTTTAAAAGTATTCTATCTCGTTCAATATTTAGAAAATTTCGGATGAATAGCAAGATTTAGAATGTCTTGATATATGCAATTATTAACGACTGCTCACTAAAATCCGGAAAGTTTTGTTTTCATCGACAGTTCTCTTTAAAATACAGCATCCCTAACTCACCTCGATAAAATAAGATGATTCAATTTGACCAAGTTTCTTTACGCCGCGGTGGACGTGTTCTATTTCAAAAAGCGTCTATGCAATTACACCCAGGTTGGAAGATTGGTCTAACTGGGGTGAATGGTGCAGGTAAATCAACCTTATTTGCTGCATTACTTGGAAGTTTAGGTGCTGATGAAGGTTCACTCACCCGTCCTTCAGGCTGGACCGTGGCGCATATGGCGCAAGAAGTAAAAGCCCTAGATATGCCTGCAATTGATTTTGTTCTTTCAGGTGATGAAGAGTTTTGGGATATTCAAAATAAGCTTGCTCAACCAGATCAACTGAGTGATTTTGAATTGGCTAAATTGCATGGCCGCTTTGATGAAATTCATGGTTATTCAGCACCCTCTAAAGCTGCGCAGCTCATGGCAGGTCTGGGCTTTCTAGAAAATCAATTACGTTTGAATGTTGAGAGCTTCTCAGGTGGATGGCGTATGCGTTTAAATTTAGCGCGTACCCTCATGAGTCGTTCTGATCTACTCTTACTGGATGAGCCAACAAACCACTTAGATTTGGATGCAATTCTGTGGTTAGAAGATTGGCTTAAAGCCTATGAAGGTACACTCATTCTAATTTCGCATGACCGCGACTTTTTAGATGCGATTACAGATCATATTCTTCACATTGAAAATCAGGAACTCACGCTTTACACCGGGAACTACTCTACATTTGAAACCACGCGTAGTGAACGTCTTGCCCAGCAACAACAAGCTTTTGAGAAGCAGCAAGAAACACGTGCTCATCTACAAAAGTTTATTGACCGTTTTAAGGCAAAAGCGACTAAAGCTCGTCAGGCACAAAGTCGTATTAAACAACTTGAGCGCATGCAGCAACTTGCACCAGCTCATGTTGATACGCCATTTACTTTTAGTTTCCGTGAACCGACTAAAATGAGTTCACCATTGCTGACTTTAGACAATGCCAGCATTGGTTATGGCGATAAACAAATAGCCGAAAAAATCAGATTACAAATTACACCAAACTCACGTATTGGTTTACTGGGTATGAACGGCGCAGGTAAGTCAACACTGATTAAAAGCTTGGTTGGTGATTTACCACTCTTAGCAGGTGAACGTAAAGCTTCCGAACTGCTTAACATTGGTTATTTTGCACAGCACCAGATGGATGCTTTAGATGGCAATGCTAGTCCAATGCTACAGCTTGCCCGTATAGCAGATAAACAAATTAGTGAAGCCACTCTACGTTCATTCTTAGGTAGTTTTGGCTTTAGCGGTGAACGCATGGATACACCATGTGAAAGCTTTTCTGGTGGAGAACGTGCTCGTTTAGCTCTAGCACTGATTGTATGGCAGCGTCCAAATGTTTTAATTCTCGATGAACCGACGAACCATTTAGATCTTGATATGCGTCATGCATTGAGCATGGCATTACAAGATTTTGAAGGTGCCGTTGTTCTGGTTTCCCATGAACGCCAACTTATTGCGAGTGTATGTGATGAGCTTCTTTTGGTACACGGAGGTAAATGTACTGAGTTCGAGGGTGATTTACAGGACTATGCTAAATGGCTACGTGAAGCACGTCAGCAACAAATCAATGCTCAGACTGCTGTAGCACAGAATGACTCATCCTCTGCCGCTCCAGCGCCGGCTAAAGTTGATAAAGAAGCACAGCGTAAAGAAGCAGCTCGCCGTCGTGAACAGACTCGACCTATTCGTAAAAATATTGAAAAGGTTGAATCACAAATTGAAAAGCTACAACCGCAGCTCGCCAAAATTGAAGAATCCTTAGCAGACACATCTTTATATGAGGCTGCACGTAAGGATGATCTACTCAAACTTATGAATGAGCAGACAGAGCTGAAAGCTAAACTTGAGCAACACGAAGAGCAGCTTTTGGAACTCATGATGGAATTAGAAGAAATGGAAGCTTCTTTTGATTAATCCATTTTCTAAAATAAAAAAGCCGATTTCTTAATCGGCTTTTTTATTCGTTAATAAGGCGTATAAAAAGCCCCTAATTCATTTAAATTGGTATTTATCGGTAAAGGCCAAACACTGCTTGATAAGCTGTCTGCAATATATAAATCATATCCGCCTCGACTCCCTGTTTGTCCTGCAAGAGACACCACCATGTAACGCTGATCTAAAGGAGCTGGATCGGAAGTATCATAATTAATATTGTTAAATGGCAAACGTGTAGTTTGTTTATTGGCCATATCATAAATATAGATCTGGTCATGAGGATTTGTTGGGCTATACCAGCGCACATATAAGAACCGACTTCCTTGCCACCATACTGGATAATATGAAGCGATATTGGTCAGCTGTGTATCATAAGCACCCAATTGATCAATACTGAAAATTCTAGAATTATTTCCAGCACCTTTCGCATATAAAATTTGGGTGGTATTCACCATCGGATAAGGCATCGATTCTTCTATATCCCAACCATTTTGAGTAACAGAAGTCATCGTCCGATCCGTCATTTTAACGATTTTTAAATCGCCATTTTGTTTAAAAATAATACGCTGGTTATCTATGAATTTAGGATCTTCATCACGCTTATTATTCCCCTGAGTTAAGTTAATAGGTAACTCACCACTTCCGACTTTCCAAACATATACATCCCATGCATCACCATAATGCTGCCCAGAGTTCACTCCCATGAAAGTTAACCATTTTCCATCTGGAGAAAAATGGCCATTCATCATATGATCAATTTTCCAATTTGCACCGAGTAATGTGGTCTGCTGTGTTGTGAAGTTATAAAGATAAAGCTTACTGTCCCATGCGTCATAATCACTGTAACGATGAAATACTAATTTTCCATAAAAGGCGGGGGCTATCGCAGCATGCAGTTGAAATAAGCAATTAAAAAATATGATTCCAATGCATAAGAGTTTTTGTGTTTTTTTCAAAATTATATTCTCTTGATATAAATGGAAACTACCATCTAAATGATAGTTTAAAAGTTCAGTTCTTATAAAAGAAAAGGCTTTGTCTTAAATTAAACAAAGCCTTTTCTTTAATCATCATAAAAAATTATCTAAATTTTTTATGATTTTCATTTCGTATTTTGACTAAATTGATTGCTTCAGCTTTGGCTTGATCTAATTGTCCTTGCTCAACTAAAACAGTTACTTTATCAATTTCAGCAACAAGCTGATCTAAACCAGCTTGATACTCTTTTACCTTTACATTTTCTGATGATAATCCTTCGAGCCTATGCGGTAAATACTGCTTAGAAGAAACGGCTGCTTCACGCATTACAACAAGCTGTTGTTTCGCTTTATCAACATCCATCGTTTCAGCAAATGCTTTAGTACTCTTAGCTAAAGTTTTCATATTCGCTTCTAGGTCTGCCGCCGAAACAGCAGAACTTCCTAAAAACGCACATGAAATTAATAGGCTAGCTAATAATTTCTGACTCATCATTCTCTCCCTAGACTGATTTAGAATCATGTTATGAATTAAGCATCAATATCCGCATTTAAAGCATTCTCTTCGATGAATGCACGACGTGGTTCAACATCATCACCCATCAAGCAAGAGAACATACGATCTGCTTCAATCGCATCATCAATTGTCACCTGCAACATATTACGGTTTTCAGGATCCATTGTTGTTTCCCAAAGCTGCTCAGCATTCATCTCGCCAAGACCTTTATAGCGTTGAATCATCATACCGCGACGAGAATCTTGCAAGATATGTTGCCAAACTTGATGGAAGTTAGCTACTTGAATACGGCGGTCACCTTTTTGTAAATAAGCACCTTCTTCAAGTAAAGTGAACCAACTCTTCGAGTTTTTCAGTAAACGTGCATATTCAGCCGAATTCAATAAAGCTGCATCAAGCAAATACGCATGCGGCAAGTTATGTACATACACCGTAATACGTGGCCAATAATGCGCAGATTTTTCACCTTGAGCATTTTCACGTTCAAAGGCCTCTAGTGAGATTTCTGGACGTAAACTTGGCTGTAATCTGGTAATGATATCGCGCACCTGATCAGCCCATTGTTGTACATAAGCTTCATCATGATTTTGATCACTCTTGAATGCTTCTACTTCAAGTAAAGCATCCAATAAGCT
The DNA here is from genome assembly GCF_025514195.1 of Acinetobacter sp. WU_MDCI_Abxd143. Classification (NCBI taxonomy): domain Bacteria; kingdom Pseudomonadati; phylum Pseudomonadota; class Gammaproteobacteria; order Moraxellales; family Moraxellaceae; genus Acinetobacter; species Acinetobacter sp. WU_MDCI_Abxd143. The sequence goes on along the minus strand of NZ_JAHPTH010000015.1, from coordinate 38,293 downwards.
AGCTGGATAACGTAAAGTTAAGCGCTGTAAGCTCTTTTGTGAAACTTGATAGTCTTGAATCACCTTCGCAAGTGCTTCACCAGTAATTGCAGGTGCTTCAGCATTGGTATGCAAAGATAGCTCATCAATCGCATTTGAGATGAGATAAGTTTCTAATGCATCATTATCTTTGATGTATTGTTCTTGCTTACCTTTCTTCAACTTATACAATGGTGGCTGAGCAATATAAATATGCCCACGCTCAACCAATTCCGGCATTTGACGGAAGAAGAATGTTAACAATAAGGTGCGGATGTGCGAACCATCTACGTCGGCATCGGTCATAATAATGATTTTATGATAGCGAAGCTTATCAGGATTATATTCTTCACGCCCAATACCACAGCCAAGTGCAGTGATTAAAGTACCCACTTCCTGACTAGAAATCATTTTATCAAAACGTGCACGTTCAACGTTCAGAATTTTACCTTTCAACGGTAAAATAGCCTGCATTTTACGATTACGGCCTTGCTTAGCACTACCACCAGCAGAGTCACCCTCGACTAGATATAATTCAGAAAGTGCTGGGTCTTTTTCCTGACAATCTGCCAATTTACCCGGTAAACCAGCAATATCAAGTGCACTCTTACGACGTGTCATTTCACGTGCCTTACGTGCAGCATCACGTGCACGCGCAGCATCAATAATTTTACCGGCAATCGATTTTGCAGCTTGCGGATTTTCAAGTAAGTAAGCAGAGAACTCTTTATTCATTGCTTGCTCAACCGCTGGTTTTACTTCACTCGATACCAGTTTTTCTTTAGTTTGAGATGAGAACTTAGGATCAGGTACTTTTACCGAAATAATCGCGGTTAAACCTTCACGGGCATCATCACCTGTCACATTGACTTTTTCTTTCTTGAGAATATTTTCATTTTCAAGATATTGGTTAAGACCACGCGTTAAAGCCGCACGGAAACCTGCTAAATGAGTACCACCATCCTTTTGAGGAATATTGTTGGTAAAACAACGTACGTTTTCTTGATAACTTTCATTCCACTGCAATGCAACTTCTACACCAATACCGTTTTCTGTATCTGCGGTGAAATGGAAAATCTCGTTTAGATGAGTTTTACCTTCGTTAATGTATTTTACAAACTCAGATAAACCACCTTCGTAGTCATATACATGCTCAAGGTTAATACGTTCATCACGTAAAACAATGCGCACGCCCGCGTTTAAAAATGAAAGCTCTCGTAAACGACGCGCTAGAATTTCAACGTTAAAAATGGTTTGACTAAAAGTTAGTTCACTTGGCCAAAAACGTACAGTTGTACCACTACTATCCGTTTCACCAATCACACGTAATGGATATTGCGGATCACCGTGGTGATATTCTTGTTCGTGCACTTGGCCAGCACGATTAATAATTAAATGCAATTTACTTGAAAGCGCATTTACAACCGAAACACCTACGCCGTGCAAACCACCTGAAACTTTATAGCTATTGTCATCAAACTTACCGCCTGCGTGCAAGATAGTAAGAATTACTTCCGCTGCAGACACCCCTTCTTCAGGGTGGATATCGGTTGGAATACCACGGCCATTATCGGAAACACTTACCGATTCATCTTCGTGAATCGTGACAATAATTTCGTCACAATGCCCAGCTAAAGCTTCATCGATTGCGTTATCGACAACCTCGAATACCATATGGTGTAAACCGGTACCGTCGTCTGTATCCCCAATATACATCCCCGGACGTTTACGAACTGCATCTAATCCACGTAATACTTTAATACTAGAGGAATCATAAGCCTTTTCATTGGTTTGTTCTGTTTGAGAGGCTGATTGAGACTCTGAACTCATGGTTTCTCCCTAGCAAATATAGGTTTATTCAAAGATGGGTAACATCAAAAAATTATGGTGAAGCAAGACTAACTTGACCGGATTCAACATTGAATAATTGATATGAAATAGACAGATCATGTAAGTGTTTTTTTACCGATGCATGATCTAAAGTTGTCATAAAAACCTGGCTACCAAGTTGGCTTAATCGTTCAATTAAACGTTGTTGTGCGGTTAAGTCTAATTCTGCTGTCAGATCATCTAATAATACCACAGTTTCCTTATTACTCGCATGCAACATTGCAATTTGTGACAGTTTTAAGGCAATAATCAAGAGTTTTTTCTGACCTCTTGATAAAACAACGTCAGCATGTCCAAACGGGGTTTTTAAGCGCAAATCTGCACGATGTGGACCATATTCGGTATAGCGTCGTTCGATGTCTTTTTGATGTTGATCGAGCAAGTCTTGCATGAGTCCCTGCTCTGTATGAAAACCGGGACTATATTCCAGCTCAATCTCTAAATCAGGTAACAATTGACTTAAATCATTTTGAAAAAAGACATTCCATTGTTCCACAATACTTAATCGCTGAGAGTGTAAAATTTCACCATAATCACTCAACATTTTATTCCACGGCTCTAAATCCTCTAGAGAAATATTCCGTCTGGTTTTAAGTAAAGTATTACGCTGTTTTAATGCACGAGAATAATATTGCCAAGCAAAATAAAACTCTGGTTCCACGTGGAACATCAGCCAATCTAAAAGCTGGCGCCGAGGTTTCGCCCCATAATCAATAATATCTGTACTTTGTGGATCAATATGCTGCAAAGGAAGCAGTTTAGCGAGTTGTCCTTGTGTAGCCACTGTGTCGCCATTAACCTTCATCAACTGCTCACCAGAGGCTAACTTTTGCATGCCAATTTTTTCAGTTGCAGATTGTGCGAAGACAATCGCATCTTCAGCAGAGTATTGAATATAATTTTTAGGTATATGGGTACGGAACGACCGCCCTGTTGCAAGCAAATGGATTGCTTCCAGTATTGAAGTTTTTCCTGAACCGTTAGCGCCATAAAATACATTAAACGGTTGCAACCCTTGGAGTGCAACCGTTTTTAAATTACGCACACGTTCAATATTTAAACGCGTAAGATGCATATTAGATAGCCAGATTATACACGCATCGGCATAACGACATACGTTTGATCAGGATGTGCTGGATCTTGAACCAATACAGATTGATTTGCCTCAGTCATGCTCATATTTACATCATCACCATCAAGCACACCTAAAACATCCAGCAAATATTGTGCATTAAATGACATTTCAAGTGGTATGTTTTGATACTGAATCGCTAAATCTTCAATCGCTTCGTCTTGTTCAGGGTTATTTGCACGCAGCTGTAATGAATCTTGGTTAAAATTTAAGAAAACACCACGTAATTTTTCATTACTCAAAATCGCGACACGTTGTAATGATTGTTTAAACACATCATGACTAATTAACACATGTTTATCGCCACCACGTGGAATCACACGACGATAATCAGGGAATTTTCCATCAATCAATTTAGTAGTAAAGCGAACAGTGATATCACCCTGCTCTTTATCACGACTTGGCGTATTGATCGTTACATTTAGTAATTCACGGCCAATAAGCAACGTTAATTGTTCATCTTCAATGCTAAGTAAACGCTGTAATTCCCCCACAGCTTTGCGAGGCACAATTGCTTGAACCAATTGAGATGAGGTAGAAGAAGCTGTAATTTCACAAAGTGCTAAACGGTGACCATCTGTTGTTACCGCACGCAATTGATTTTCATCAATTTCTAATAAAGTACCAGTTAAATAGAAACGTACATCTTGTACAGCCATCGCAAAAGCAGTTTTTTCAAATAAACGCTTTAACTCACGTTGAGTGACCTGTACTTGTGTACCCTGACTATTTTCAGTGGTCAATAATGGATAATCTTCTGCTGGTAAAGTACCTAAAACAAAACGACTATTACCAGATTTTAAAATACATCTTTGATCTTCAGTAATTTGTAAGTCGATCAATGCAGCTGTTGGCAATGATTTACAAATTTCCATCAACTTACGAGCAGGAACAGTTGTTTCACCTGCTTCAATGCATGCCCCTTCTGTTAAAACAGTACTGGCAACCAGCTCGACTTCTAAATCAGAACCAGTAATGGTGAGTGCCTGAGCATTAGCCTGAATTTTGACGTTTGAAAGAATATTCAATGTATGACGACGTTCTACCGCACCGACAACATGCGATAAAACATTGAGTAAGCTTTCTTTAGCGATTTTCAAACGCACGATTCATTCCTCTAGCAACTTGGAGCAAATATTTCATTTTTTAGCTGTGTACTATGCTGCACTTACGTAGACTTTGCAACAACGTCTTATTATTTCATTAACTCTGAAGTAAACGCAGTAGATTTTTATAATCTTCGTCAAAAATCGGATCTTCTTCTCGTAGACTCACAACTTTTTCACAGGCATGCATTACGGTACTATGGTCACGCCCACCAAAAGCCATTCCAATCTCGGGAAAGCTATCACCAGTTAACTCACGAGCAAGTCCCATTGCTAACTGACGTGGTCGCGCATAGATTCGAGTCCGCTTTGGTCCTACCAATTCTTTTAAAGGAATACGGAAATATTCACTCACCACACGTTGGATATTTTCTACACTAATCGTACGTGCACGGATTGCCAACACATCTTTTAAAGACTCACGGACAACATCAAGATCGATTGGCGCACCTTTAAATCGAGAAATTGCTACAACTTTATTAAGTGCACCTTCAAGTTCACGTACGTTAGCAACCACTTGCTGAGCAATAAATAAAGCACAGTTTCGAGGTAAATCAACACCGCTATTTTCGGCTTTCTTCAATAAAATTTCGATACGAGTTTCAATATCTGGCGGTTCAACGCCTACAGAAAGTCCCCAAGAAAAGCGAGAAACCAAACGCGGATCTAACTCAGTCAATTCTTTTGGATAACGATCTGAAGTTAAAATAATCTGTTTAGATTCATCAAGTAAAGCATTGAATGTATAGAAGAATTCAACCAAGCTTGCTTCTTTACCTGCCAAAAGATGAATATCATCGACCAACAGTAAATCTAAAGAACGGCAATTTTTCTTAAACTCTTCAACTTTGCCTTTTTGCAAAGAACTTACAAAATCCTGAACGAAGCTCTCAGAGGTCATATACATCACCCGTGCATTAGGCTTGGCTTGCAATAAAGCATTACCAACTGCCTGCATCAAGTGAGTCTTACCCAATCCTGTCGGACCATATAAGAATAAAGGGTTATGCTGTGAAGCACCTAATTGTGTTAATACCTTTCTACATGTTTCAGCAGCCATCTGGTTCGAACGGCCTTCAACAAATAAAGAAAAAGTAAATTGGGGATTTAATAGTTTCTTTTTCGGTGTTTTGGGGTTCACTACACTATTAGTAGTAGGTGAACTGGGAACAGAATCCGATTCTTTTTTTACTTTAATGCTTTGTTGGGGCGCAGTTTGCAAAGCAGCAGTTGTAGTTGCCGGCTGCTCACCTGATGACAAAATACTACCAGGACGAGAATCAACCAAAATCTCAACCTGACGTACACGGCCTTCTGATAACTGTTCGGCCAATATAGAAATTAATTCTAAATGGTTCTCTTGAATGTAACGCGTCCAATAAGGGTTAGGTGCATAAAGACGCAGTATTCCTTCTACTTCTTCAGCAACTAATGGGCGAATCCACATCGCAAAGACGTTATCAGAGAGCTCTTGTCGCAAGCGAGTTAAGCAGTCTGTCCAAAGCATGTGTATCCCCTATTTCTGCGTTTTTAAATTCAAATAATCTAAAGATTAACCCTTCCTGATAAGAAGGGGTCGCCATTCTAACCAAGTTATCCACATCTGTCATGACGATTTCGTTTGATTTTGTCTAAAAAGAAATCTCTTGTGAATAAATTTAAATTCAAAAGGGCTTGTGCATAACTTTTTGCACAACTTGTGGATAAATTAGCACATAAACTTATCCACAATCCATAAATATAATAAAAACAGAGTTATCAACAATTCAAATACATGTTTTTTAAATTTAAAAGTGTGAAATCCACAGAAAAAATGCTCCCTAATAAGAATAAATTTAAATTTCTAAATTTGAATTTATTTAATAGGGTGACGATCTTTTGTGGATAACTACAAAATATGAATTTAAATTCAAATATAGCAAATCGAAAGCAAAAGGATATCTTCTTTTGTTGATAAATATGTATATAAGGTATGTATATGTTAAAAGTTATAATAAAAATAGACAATTAGTTTGTGTATAACTTTTAAAACTATATTTTGCACTGAATTATGGCAAAGATAAAAAGAACTAAAGAGATTAAAAATTTGGGTTAAATACAAAACTTTCTTGGTTTTTCATTGACAGCGTAAACATTGCACAATAAAATCGCGGACCTTTATAGAAAGATCATTTTTGGGAGTTTCAATATGAAACGTACTTTCCAACCATCTGAATTAAAGCGTAAACGCGTTCATGGTTTCCGTGCTCGTATGGCAACTAAAGCTGGTCGTCAAGTATTAGCTCGTCGTCGTGCAAAAGGTCGTCATAGCTTAACTGTTTAATACTGTTACGCTGACCAGACTTGGGTGTGATGACACTTTACAGTTTTAGCACAGACGTGCGAATACGCTGTGCTGCAGATTATAAAAGTGTATTTGATGGTGCGCTTTTTAAAGTGCATCAACCCCATTTTTTATTTCTTGCAAAATTAACCGAACAGCCTAAAAGCCGTTTGGGTATTGTTGTTGCTAAGAAAAAAGTGCGCCGAGCGCATGAAAGAAATCGAATAAAACGTCTTGCTCGTGAGAGCTTTCGTCTACATCAGCCGAATTTTGGATCAGACATAGATGTTGTGGTGATGCCGAAAGTTGGTATAGAAACGATTACGAATGCTGAGCTATATCAACAATTAGACTTTGCTTGGCAAAAATTACAGCGCTTAGCAAAAAAACATTCTAAAGTTGGCACAACCTCGCAGAATTAAGAGATAGCCAATGGTCCGTTTTCTACGTTGGTTGATTCGACTGTATCAAATTGCGATTAGTCCGCTTCTTGGACCCCGTTGTCGTTATATCCCGACTTGTTCCCAATATGCGATAGAAGCATTGCAAACTCATGGTGCGATAAAAGGCGTTTGGTTATCTTCTAAACGGATTTGTCGTTGTCATCCGTGGGGAGGATCTGGATATGATCCGGTACCGCCAAAAGCAATTCGTTTTATTTCGTTTCATCAAATAGATTCTCAAACGCATCATGTTGCTGTACCCTTTCGTGATCGTTTACTGAAGCAAAATCTCTCTAACCATTTGGGGTAATAGATATGCAACAATGGGCCAGGTTTGCAATTCTCGGGGCCATGTTTGTCACCGCATATTTGCTCATTTTGGCTTGGCAAAAAGATTATGGAAATGCTGCAACTGCACCGCAACAACAAGCGGCAGCTGTAAGTTCGCATGAAGTATCTGCTGATTTGCCAAATGCTAAAAATGCAACAGTGGCTTCCGATGTGCCACAAGCAAATATTGCGCAGTCACAAACCACAGATGCAACTGCACCTGTGAATCAACAGCTTATTTCAGTACAAACTGACCTTTATCATCTTTGGATCAATCCAAAAGGTGGTGATATTGTTCGTATTGAATTACTCTCACACGACAAAAGCAAAGACAGCGATCAACCTTTTGTTATGCTTGAAAATGATGCCAAGCGTACATATGTTGCTCAATCTGGCTTAATTGGTTTGAATGGACCAGATAGTAGTCGTGGTGGTCGTCCATTATATGCTGTTGAAAAGACATCATATACTTTGGCTGATGCTAAAGGTGTACAGGACCAAAAGGGTCAATCTGAAAAAGTTTTAAACGTTCCAATGGTATTTAAAACACCTGAAGGCGTTGAAATCATTAAAACTTTTACCTTTACCCAAGGTCAATATCCAATTGTTGTAAAACATCAAGTGATTAACCGTAGCCAACAAAGCTGGCAAGGTCAGATGTTTGGACAATTAAAGCGCGATAATTCTGAAGATCCAGGTAAATCTTCTCAAGGTATTTTCACTCTAGGAACTTTCTTAGGTGGAGCCTGGGGAACGCCTGATGCACATTACAACAAGCTTAAATTTGCTAATTTCTCAGAAGAAAAAGTAAATACTGAAGCGAAAGGTGGATGGGTTGCGATTGTTCAGCATTATTTTGTAAGTGCTTGGATTCCTGGGAATCTTAAACTGACTCAAGCTAACGGTCAGCCTTATGTAGCTAAACTTGAATCTCGTCAGTCTGCGGATCAAATGAATATCATTGGTTTTACCTCACCAGTGATTAATGTTCCTGCTGGCACTTCAATGGAAGTTGATGCAAAACTTTATTCAGGTCCGAAAGTACAATCTGAATTAAAAGATTTAGCTGTTGGTTTAAATCAAACTGTTGATTATGGTTGGTTATGGCCAATTGCTAAGCTCTTGTTCTTAGGTCTTCAATTCTTCCATAGCATTGTGGGTAACTGGGGTTGGTCAATTATCTTACTTACTATTTTAGTAAAATTGATTTTGTGGCCTTTATCTTCAAAAAGTTATCGTTCTATGGCGAAAATGCGCGTGATTGCACCTGAAATGCAACGCATGAAAGAAGAGTTCGGTGAAGACCGTATGCGCTTCTCGCAAGAAATGATGGCTTTATACAAACGTGAACAAGTAAATCCACTTTCAGGTTGTTTACCGTTGTTGCTACAAATGCCAATTTTCCTTGCCTTGTACTGGGTACTTATGGAAAGTGTGGAATTACGTCATGCACCATGGTTAGGTTGGATTCAAGACTTGTCAGCAATGGATCCTTGGTTCATCTTGCCGTTAATCATGGGTGCTACCATGTTTGCGCAGCAAATGCTGAACCCGCAACCAGCTGATCCAATGCAGGCGAAAGTGTTCCGCATTATGCCGATTATGTTCACGGTATTTATGTTGTTCTTCCCAGCAGGTCTCGTACTGTACTGGATTGTGAACAACAGTATTACTATTTTACAGCAGTCGTTTATTAATAAGAGCGTTGAGAAAAGTCGTATCAATAAGACTGAATCAGCTTCTTAATCATTGAACTTTTGCTGAATAAATCCGCTTAAGATGGTAATCTTAGGCGGATTTTTCTTTGGCTGGATTTTAGGTTTTTAGGTGAATAATATGCAAAGTCAAACCACGATTGCCGCAATTGCAACGCCACCAGGGCGTGGTGGTGTGGGCGTGATTCGTCTATCGGGACCTAAAGCTTATGAAATTGCTCAAAACCTGACACAACAAAACTTGCCTGAAGCACGTATGGCGGGATTCCGTAAGTTTTATGATGTTGATGGCAGCATTATGGATGAAGGGATTGTTCTATGCTTTCCCAATCCACACTCTTTTACAGGTGAAGATGTTGTAGAGCTACAAGGTCACGGCGGTCCAGTCATCCAAAATGCCTTGCTTGGGCGTCTATTTGAGCTTGGCGCAATCGCTGCAAAAGCTGGTGAATTTTCCATGCGAGCTTTTGAAAATGGCAAGATGGACTTGGTACAAGCAGAAGCGATTGCCGATTTGATTGATGCGACTTCACAAGCTGCAGCACGCTCTGCCGTCCGTTCTTTACAAGGCGCTTTTTCAACAAAAATTAATACAGTTTTAGAAAAACTGATTCATTTACGCCTGCATGTTGAAGCCGCAATTGATTTTCCTGAAGAGGAAATCGATTTCTTGGCAGATGGCAAAATTTTAGCTTTACTTGAAGATGTTCAGCAGTCGGTACATGCTGTTCAAACCTCTGCACGACAAGGTCAATTATTACGTGAAGGTCTACAAGTCGTTATTGCTGGTAAACCAAATGCGGGTAAGTCGAGCTTGTTGAATGCGCTTGCTGGTGTTGAGCGTGCAATTGTGACTGATATTGCTGGTACAACTCGTGATGTTCTACATGAAAAAATTAGCTTAAATGGTTTACCAATCACTCTAACGGATACCGCAGGTCTTCGTGAAACAGGTGACATTGTTGAAAAAGAAGGGATTCGTAGAGCAATCAAAGAAATTGAACAAGCTGATTTGTTATTGCTGGTTTATGATTTAAATCAAGGCGATGACCCATTAAAACTCGCTCAAGAGTATTTTGCGGAACATATTGAACCGCGTCGTTTAATCTTAATTGGTAATAAATGCGATTTAACTGGTCAATTAGCTGAAATAAGCGATTTTCAAGGGTTTCGTCATATAACCGTTTCTGCAAAACAAGAGATGGGCGTACAAGGCCTCGTAGATGCGATTACAGCGCATGCAGGCTTTCACCCTGAGGAAGACACCTTTATTGCAAGAACACGTCATTTAGACGCAATGAAGCGCACACAGCTCTATCTTTCAGAAGCACGCGAGCAACTTGTTGTGTTTAACGCAGGTGAACTGGTTGCTGAGTCACTACGCCTTGCCCAAAATGCTTTAGGTGAAATTACAGGTGACTTTAGTGCCGATGACCTATTAGGCAAGATTTTTGGTTCATTCTGTATCGGAAAATAATTAAAAAATTCTGAATGATGCACATGGCTGTGTCATTCAGTTACCTCGTTAACCGTATCTTTTTAGAACCTTTAAAAACTCATCTAGCTCATTTTGATCAACTTGTGCGTCTTTGAGCACGTGGTGATGTAAATGCTGTTCCATTAATTCACTCATCAAACCGTTTATTGCCCCTTTAATTGCAGCAACTTGTTGTAGTATTTCTATGCATGAAATATCTGGCTGTTCAACAGCATGCTCAATGCTGTTGATTTGTCCTTTTAGTCGTTTTACACGATTAAGTATTTTTTTATCCTGACCAATGTGGCTCATCTGTGTTCTCTTGTATAATTCAATATACTGGTAGGGAGTATGTTGGGTTTAAATATTATGCAGGATCATAGTGTATCACGTCATCATCAACATCAGTTTGATGAAGGAAATCCACTTGCACAAAAACGTATTTTGATTGCAGCGATTTTAACAGCATCAATGATGGTGTTAGAAATATTCGGTGGATGGTTTTTTAATTCAATGGCGCTTCTGGCTGATGGTTGGCATATGAGTTCTCATATGTTGGCTCTCGGTTTAGCCTACTTCGCTTATCGTGCAGCTCGTCATTATTCCAAAGATCGTCGGTTTAGTTTCGGAACTTGGAAAATCGAGATTTTAGCGGGTTATAGCAGTGCAATTTTGTTGATGGTTGTCGCCATTTTTATGGCGTTTCAGTCGATACAACGTTTATTTAATCCAGTTGAAATTTTTTATAATGAAGCTATTCCGATTGCAATTTTAGGTTTGGTCATTAACTTGATTTGCGCATGGTTACTTCATGATGATGGCCACCATCACCATCACCATCACGAGCATGATCATGGGCATCATCATCATGATTTAAACCAAAAAGCTGCATTTTTACATGTGGTTGCAGATGCAGTAACTTCTGTTTTTGCAATTATTGCGCTTTTCGCAGGTAAATATTTCGGATGGGATTTTTTAGATGCACTTTTAGGAATTTTAGGTGCTATTTTGGTTGCAAAATGGTCTTTGGGATTAATGAAAGAGACAGGAAAAACCCTTTTAGACGCAGAGATGGATCATCCGGTAGTTGAAGAGATCCGTGAAGTCATTGCTGAGTTTCCTAAACATATTGAAATTACAGATATTCATGTTTGGAAAGTCGCGAAAGGTAAGTTTTCTTGTATTTTGGCGCTCGAAACTGATGATATTTCTTTAACCGCAGACCAGATTCGTCAGGCTTTATCAATTCATGATGAAATTGTGCATATATCGGTAGAAATTAATACTCTAAAACCTATTTATGTTCCACGTGAAACATTGGCATAACTGAGTGTGAGTTTGGTTATAACTCGGTAATCAGTTCTGTTTTCAAAAGCTGAACTGATTAAAATGATCTCCTCTCCTACCTATGAGTCGGTTTTATGCTTAAAAAATTAGGAATATTGGCATTATTTAGCTTAACTGCAAGTGTAAGTTTTGCCAATGTGGATACTGTTCGGGAAAATATTAAAAAACAATATCCTAATTTGAAAATCAGCAATATCCAGAAAACCGAAATGCCTGGACTATATAGTGCTAATCTCGATCAACAAATCATTTATGTTGGTGAAGATGGGCAACATATGTTTGTGGGTTCTATGATTCGGTTAAGAGACCAGAAAAACTTAACCAAAGATCTAGTTTTAGGACAGAACTCAATTGATTGGAAACAGCTGCCTTTAAAAGATGCAATTAAAACAGTCAAAGGTAATGGCCAGCATGTTTTAGCAGTTTTTTCTGATCCAAATTGTCCTTATTGTAAGCAGCTTGAACCTGAACTCGACAAGCTTAAAGACGTGACTATTTACACGTTCATCTATCCTTTAAAACCACAGTCTATTGTTGTTTCTAGACAAGTTTGGTGTGCACCAAATCAATCTTACTCATGGAAAAAACTGATTCAGCAAGGCGTTAAACCAACGGTTACGAACTGTCCAAACCCCATTGACCGTAATTTGGAACTAGGAAAAAAACTAGGCTTTAATGGGACTCCTACCCTGATTTTTGCAAATGGCTTTAAACTGGTGGGTGCACGATCTGCTGAAGAAATTCAGGCCGTATGGAAAGAGTTAGGTCTTTAAAATAAATTTAAAAAAAGCACCATAAGGTGCTTTTTTTATAAATGAATTAAAGTTTAGCTTTTTCGTGCAATCAAGTTGTAGATAAAAAGAATAATGACTGCACCAATCACGGATGCGATAAAGCCAGCAGCTGAGTTTTCGCCGTAAAGTCCAAGTAAGCGACCACCATAAGTGGCTAAAAGTGAACCTGCAATACCAATCAAGGTTGTTACGATGAAACCTGCTTTATCATCCCCAGGATGCAAAGCACGAGCGATTAAGCCAGCAAAGAAACCAACTACAATAGCGACAATAAGTGACCACATATTTGTTCTCCAGTTGTTTTTTTGATGAAGTTAATGATTTTGCTTCATATTCTATCGTGCGGTAGAGCTGTCTATTTTGTCTGTAGCAGATTGCGACTTTTTGTGTCCTTTTTGTTCAAATCTAAAGTTTTATATAAAAAAAATAGCACCTTACGGTGCTATTTCTCTGAAATTTATAAACCAATTTCACCAATAAACGGTAAATGGCGATATTTCTGGTCATAGTCTAAACCGTAACCTACAATAAACTTGTCTTCAACTTCAAAACCTAAAAATTTCACTTCTAGATCAATTTCACGGCGTGATGGTTTACTCACTAATGTGCACAATTGAATCGAATTTGGCTCGCGAGTTTGCAACATTTCCATCACTTTGCTTAAGGTATTACCTGAGTCGATAATATCTTCAACAACCAATACATCTTTACCGCGAATTTCACCATCAAGATCTTTCAAGATTTTAACATCTCGACTTGAAGTCGTACCGCCGCCGTAACTAGACACTGTCATGAAGTCGAGTTCATGCGGTTTGGTAATTGTACGGCACAAGTCTGCCATGAAAATAACAGAACCACGAAGTAGTCCGATCAGGACCAATTCTTTATCACTATTTGCATAGTGAGCGTTAATTTGCTCGCCGAGCTCTTTGACTTTTGCTTGAATTTCTTCGGTTGAAATCATGATGCTCATTGCAACAGTCATGGCAGATTCCTACAAGATATAAAAGAAAAAATAAAAAAGGTGTTGACCTGCAACACCTCGAAAATCTGAGTTAATGGTAAAATTTTAAAGCAAAATGACGTTTCATGCACCCTTTGATGGCGGTGAAATTTTATCATTTTGCGGATTATGTCGATCATGCTTTAATGCAAGAGTACATATTCCAAATAATAACAAAAACTTAACGGCTCGGTTTTTATTGGACAGTTTCTTTTTGATAAGCACGGTTTCCATAAATATAAGTCGCCTCAATATTACGGTCATCACCTAAAGTGAATAATGCAAACAGTGAATCTTCAACAGATTTAGATTTAGTCTGGCGAAGTTCCTGTAATGCTGTTGGCTTAAGATTTAGTACTACAAAGTCTGCTTCTTTACCGACATTGAAGTTACCTAACTGATCTTGCAAATCAAGTGCTTTTGCTCCACCTAAAGTTGCATGATAGAGCGCTTCATAAGCTGAAAGTTTATCGCCTTGTAATTGCTGAACCTTATAAGCCTCGTTAACAGTTTGCAGCAAACTAAATGATGTACCAGCACCGATATCTGTGCCTAAACCTACTTTCACTTGTTTTTCCCATGTTTTTTTCAATGGAAATAAACCACTGCCTAAGAACAAGTTTGACGTTGGACAAAATGCGATAGCCGATTGCGTATCATGCATACATTGCCATTCTTGATCCTCTAAGTGAACACAATGCGCAAATACAGAACGTTTACCAGTCAGGCCATAATGTTGATAAACATCTAAATAGCCTGCTTGTTCAGGAAATAAAGATTTCACCCAAGAGATTTCATCTTTGTTTTCACTTAAATGCGTATGGACATACACATCCGGAAATTCTTGTTTTAACTGCCCTGCTCTTTCTAACTGTTCAGGTGTAGACGTTGGTGCAAAACGTGGTGTAATTGCATACAGAGCACGGCCTTTACCATGCCATTTCTCAATCAGTGCTTTGGTGTCGCTGTAAGCCGTTTCTGGCGTATCACAAAGCGCTTCAGGCGCATGGCGGTCCATGAGTACCTTACCAGCAATTAAACGCATCTGAACGTGTTCTGCGGCTTCAAATAAGGCATCAACAGACTCGGGGTGAACTGTACAGAAAACCAGTGCTGTGGTTGTACCATGTTTCAGTAGCTCTTGAACAAAGAACTGGGCAATTTCATTTGCATACGCTTTGTCTTGAAATTGGATTTCGGTTGGGAAAGTATAAGTATTAAGCCAGCTTAAAAGTTGTTCGCCGTAAGCTCCCACCATTTCGGTTTGTGGAAAGTGGATATGGGTATCAATAAAGCCAGGTACAATCAATTGTTCTGGGTAATGTTGAACCTCAACTCCAGCAGGAAGATGCTGCTCTGCATCTGCCCATGCACCAAACCATTTGATCTTTCCATGTTCACTAATCAATACACCATCTTCCAAGTAACGCACTTGATTTGGAATATCAGTTGGCTCAGAGACAGTTTGTTGAATATCTAAAAAACGACCACGCACAACGGTGGTATTTGCGATCAATGACATGGAAAGCCTATATATTTTCACTTTTTTCGATTGATTGTACCCCAGTTAGCCAAGATTTAAACGGTATAACGTTTACTTAGTCCCCATTCAGCCAAAATCCTTCGATAAGTCGTTGATGAACGGTCTGCTTCAAAATGTGCTTCCATCATTAAATCAAGCGGCAGTTCTTCTGGCTTTTGTGATTCGACCATATCTTGGTCTTCGGCAAAAATTTGGGCATTAAATGCATATACCTTTTCTAAATCACCTGTTTGGTCAAAGTTACGGGTGAGTGGAACAAATAAACGGGTTTTATTACTTGAGATAGGACAACAGGCATTCAAAATTTTTAAGACCCCACCTTCTGGAAAATTGACCGTGAGTACGGCTGAAAAAGGTGGATAGACATCAAAGGTACGTTTCCACAAAAAGCCTTCTGGCTCGAGATGTTTTAGTTCATGCGGATAATTACTGACATTGCTGATATAGACCGTTTTTAAACCATAGTCGGTACGTTCAGTGTGATATTTAGGGACGACAGGGTTATCACGATTCGCAAAGGCGTTGTGATGCACCCATGCAAAATGAGCGACATCAATAAACCCTTCAAGCTGACGACCACTAGAACCACCAATATCCACAAAAGGCGGTAAAATCGCTTGATGCTCTGTATCATCCCAAGTATCTAATACAGGAATATTGGCTTTAGCAATATCACGACCATGAATACTGGTCCAAATGAGGCCGTATCTTTGTACAACTGGAAATTTGGTCAGAGAAAAACGATCAGAAATTTTAGTTAGTTCGGGCTGAGCTGGTATTTGGGTACATTTCCCTTCGCTGTTATAGCGTAAACCATGATAAGGACACACAATCTCCTCACCATCTACCCAACCTTTGGTTAAAGGCACCCCACGATGTGGACAGATGTCTCGAACCAGATGAATTTCTCCACTTTCTGTTTTATATAACGCCATATTGACGTCTAGTAGCGTGACTCGTTGAGGTGCAGTAGAGACATCTTGAGTACGTGCGACGGGATACCAATGGTTCGATAAAATTTCCCAATCTTTTGCATCAAAACTGCTGTTACACGGCATGGCAAGGGGCGTTAAAGTTGGAATCGCATTCATGGCATCACTCTTAAAAAAATCAGGGCTCTCGCGAGCCCTTAAAATCTAGGCTTTTTTCTTTTTAGGTGATGCAAAGAGCTTGCCAATATTGTTTTTTATTAAAGAAATAAGAATAAAAGTATTAAATTACATAAGATTAAGTCATTATATTTTTGAATTTTTGTTCTAATTTAACTTTTAAAACTAAAGTTCATTATTCGCAATGCACTTACAATGCACTGATGGACTGCGTCGAAGGCACAATAAAAAAGCACTTTAAAAGTGCTTTTTTTAAAATTACTAGGCCTTTATTACTCAACAAAATAATGTGCTGCAAAGTGAGCATCATTACCAATAATGTCATAGCAATCTTCACGAATAGACATGCCTGCACATTGATGTCCAACCATCCATAAACCGAGTGTAGGCAGTTGTCCTGAAAATAATGGGGTATCTACCCATTTCTGTACGACATAACCGTATTTGTCATAGTCATCAAAATAAAAGCTACCAGAAGCCGCGCCTTGGTCATGGCCGTCTTGTAAAACTCGGATATTGGCCCCTTCCCTTGCCAAAATCGGCTTTTTCACCCATTTGCCAGACAAAGCTTGCTGCAGGTCATAGGTATGGGTTTCGACCAATAATGGATGGTTTGGATAACGCTTCCAAAGCTCAACCAGAATCGCTTTATTTGAAAGTAACATTTTCCAACAAGGTTCAATCCACTGTGTTTGTGGATGGATATATTGAGAAAAGGCTTCTTCCCAGATCCATTCCCATGGGTAGAGCTTAAATATGTTTTGAATGGGCTGATTATGCAGATCAACAAAATTTTGACCGTTCCAGCCTATGTTTTCCATAGAAAGCTCGGAAACTTGTAGATGAGCTTGATAAGCAGTATCCATCAAATACTCTAGATTGCCCCAGTCTTCCCTTCCCGCTTCCTGACAAGCAGCAAAATGCACATGGCTACCACGCGGTAAAATTGTCTTCCAGCGTTTTATCAGATCTTCATGAATGCTATTGAACTGGTCTCGGTTCGCAATGCCTGAGACTTGTTCTATCCACAGCCACTGCGCGACAGAGGCTTCGAGTAAGCCAGTCGGCGTGTCGGCATTATATTCCAGCATTTTGATATTTCGCCCATCGTAAGCGAAATCAAAGCGGCCATACAGCATGGGGGCATTTTGTTTCCATGAATGTTCAATATGGTTTATAGCTGTTTCTGGAATTTGAAAATAAGCAGGATAGTCGCCCCGTTGAATGAGGTCTCCTACTACCGATAAACACATCTGATGCAGTTCATTTGCCGCATCTTCCAGTTGTTCAATCTGTTTAAGGGTAAACTCATAAGCAACTCCTTCAGACCAGTAAATTGAGCCATCAAGAGAAGGTAAATTAAAATAATCAAAACCAATATTTTGATGCTCCACTTGCCAGTCTGGTCGTGGAGTAAATATTTTTCTTTTCATATTAAGTGAATGCCTAAAGACTTAGCCGCCGAAAGAAAAACCGCTACGGCCAAAACCACCACGAATTGGGGATGAAGAAGACGCGCTTTTCGCTGTGCTTGAAATAACTGGTCGGCCTACACTCAAATTGCTGTAAGGATGTAAGGTATTGCCGTGGTAAGAAACTTCCCGATTATTTCGATAATACGCAGGACCTAAATAGCGACTACCAATATAGCTAGAACCATGTCCACTGGAGCTATTTTCTTGTTTACATGTTTCATTATTCCAGTCGCGAGCACAGTCATATTGGTTGTTATATACGTCTTGTACTAAAGGACCATCATTATGGCTACATGCCGTGAGTAATAGAGGGACCACGACAAGATTAATTTTTTTAGAACGCATGAGACTCCACACATTTTAATAAGTATGTTCGGCATAAAATACCGAATAGCTGTTATCTATTATGTTTCTGATTAGGAAAGATAAATTTTAAGTTGGCATATGATATTAATCTGTTTTTTTAAAGTACAGTCTATTTTGAAAATTTAGATAACAAGGCATCTCACGTGTAGATGCCTTGTTGTGATGAATTAAGACTGCAATTGCTTTTTGTTGTGTCGTAAAGAAAGGTAAGCAGTGATTGCTAACACTATTACGATAAAGCTTAACGAGATCCAGATTGGCATGTGGAATACATCAAGCAACAACATTTTTGCACCAATGAACAATAAGATGATGCCTAAGCCGTATGGCAGGTAATGCAATTTAGTTGCAGCGCCAGCAAGTAAAAAGAACATTGCGCGTAAACCTAAAATTGCCATTAAGTTCGCCGTTAAAACAATAAACGGATCGCTAGTTACCGCGAAAATAGCAGGAATAGAATCTACTGCGAAAATCACGTCTGAAGCTTCAACCAAAATCAAAACTAGAAATAACGGCGTTGCCCACAATAAACCATTTTGACGTACAAAGAATTTGTCACCTTCAAGCTGTGGTGTAATACGCATATGGTTACGTAACCATTTTAAGAGTTTGATATCTTCAATATTGGTTTCTTCTTCTTGGCCTTTTAAGAACTTAAAGCCTGTATATACCAAGAACGCACCGAAGATATAAAGTACCCAAGAAAACTCTTGAACGAACCATGCACCAATAAAAATAAAGAGGGTACGCAGTACGATTGCGCCTAATACGCCGTAGAGCAAAATTTTACGTTGTAGTGCAGCTGGAATAGCAAACGCTGCGAAAATCATTAACCAAACGAAAACGTTGTCAATTGCGAGGGACTTTTCGAGTAAGTAACCTGCAAAGTATTCCATGGTTTTTTGGTTTGCTAAGGTCACCCCAACCGTTTGTTGTAGGTAAAGCCATAAACCACCACCAAATAAGGCTGCGACGCTTACCCACGCCACACTCCAGTAAGCAGCTTGCTTAATTGAGACATCCTGACCTTGCTTTTGCTTAAAGCCTAAAAAGTCAATCAGGAGCATGACAATGACTATGCCAAAGAATGCTACATACAGCCATAAATTGCCGATTGTTTCCATAAATCCTCCATACATCCGGCAATTGGGCATAAAAAAACCTCGACCAGTTGCCAGATGAATTAAACATCTGTTTCAACATGATCAAGGTCTTGCCTACATCATGAATTTCACGATGCTCAGATACCGACTTTTTAATAAAAGCGTATTGACGATATCTGACACATAACATTGCTGTTATGTTTGGAGGAGGCTACTCCCCTTGTCAAACTAAATTCTGTTTTGGATAAAACATATCCAAGTACACATAGAATGGCAGATTTTTTTGTATTACGCAACTGAACTTAATGTCGTAGTTCTAATGCAAAAAGATCTATGGATTATTTAATCAAACCGCGATCTAAAAGTGGTTTGCATATAATTTGGTAAAGGTGAATACAGAATGCGGTCAAAGCTGTACCGTAAGTATTCCAGAAGTAATAACCCGCTGTATTGACCAGTAGTGCGACAATAAAAGCCCCTAACATGTCTAAAGGGAAATGCACACCTAAATAAATACGTGACCACGCCACTACAAATGACAAAAATAGCAGAATAATTCCAATCATTTTGCGCTGAGCAAACAAATAAGACAGAGCAATAGTGCTGAAAATCAGCATGTGATTACTTGGAAAAGATGCCGTTGGTGCATGTTCAATAAACGTAGTACCCACACCCATTACAAACGGTCTGGAGTGATGGTAAAACAGAGAAATAACATAACCGACTAAAAGCGAAACACAGGTTAAAAAGACAGATTTAATAACCCTATTTTTTAAATCTTGATCGCCATAAAACCATAAAAATGTAAGGATGAATAAAAGAATATAGAGGAGATCATTAGCGAAAAAGATAGCAAGACGAATGATAAATTGACTCGCATCCTGAGCTCCATTAATCACATGGAATAAGCTAAGGTTGAGTGTTTCTAAAGACATTCATATTCCAAACACGAACAAAAACGTGAGCTATGATAAAGAATTAAGCTTAAGGTCTTGATAAAGAATTGTCACAAAAATGAAATATAGCTCGTTTGTGAGTAAAGATTAAACAGCAGGTCTAGATAATTTTTAATGCGTGTTCTGGCCGTTAATATTAAAGTGTTAACGTGTTGGCACTTTATTCGAGAACGTTATTTTATGACTACTCAAGAAAAACAGAAAAAATTAAGTTTGAGGCCTTTATCTCCAAGAGATCCAAAACAGCCGCATAGAGCAGCAACTCCCCTCGAATTATTGTTCGATTTGATTTTTGTGGTCGCGATTGCAACAGCAGGTCAGCAGTTACATCATGCAATTATTGAAAATCACCTCTGGCATGCGCTACCAAGCTACCTGATGGTATTTTTTGCGCTGTGGTGGGCATGGATGAATTTTTCATGGTTTGCCTCGGCTTACGATAACGATGATGCATTGTATCGATGCCTTACCTTTGTACAGATTGTAGGTTCATTGGTGATGGCAGCGGGTATCCCTGATGTATTTCGTAGTCAGGATTTTGATGTAATCATTATTGGTTATGTGATCATGCGAATGGCCTTAGTAACTCAGTGGCTCCGAGCTGCAAAACATGACCCCGAAAGGCGTATTACAGCTTACCGCTATGCTGTAGGCATTGTCTTGGTTCAGGTAGGTTGGTTAGTTGCTAATTTTGCACACATACTTTCTATTCCTCTATTTTTATTTTTAGCAGTGATGGAGCTATTTATTCCTATTTATGCAGAAAAATATAATCCAACGCCGTGGCATCCTCATCATATTGTAGAACGTTATGCCTTACTCACAATTATTGTGTTGGGTGAGTCGATTGTCGGTAGTTTTAATGCCATACGTGATGCTTTAGCCGCTCAGTCAATGAATATCCCTGCCATTTTCTTGATGGTCGGTGGATTGATGTTGATGTTCGCAATGTGGTGGGCTTATTTTGATCGTAGTGAGCAACACCATCATGTAAAAGGTGTACGCCCATTTGTTTGGGGATACGGTCATTATTTTGTTTTTGTCAGTATTGCTGCGGTAGGTGCTGCGCTTGCTGCTGCCGTTGATGTTACAACTCATCATGCACATATTTCTGATTTATACATGGGAATAGTCGTTGCGGTGAGTGTAGTGCTTTATACCACCTGTATTTGGATACTTTATGAGTTTCAGTGTTTATCTGGAATCACGAAATGGTTTTATCCAATCACAGCGTTCATTATTTTATGTATTCCGTTTATTTGTAATAACGTGGGATATAGCGTTTTTGCGATGGGCATTGTCTATAGTTTACGTTTAACGGTTTCCAATAAATTTATGGCCAATATAGAGCCAGAAAAGGTTTAAAAGTCACTGTTATAAAAAATGGGTTTCAATTTGAAACCCATTTTTTATTGAATCATCTAAAGCGGAAGTTAAGCAGCTTTTGCTTTTAATGCGCTCATTAATTTTTGATGTAAGCCACCAAAGCCACCATTAGACATAATCACAACGGCATCGCCCTCACCTGCTTCATTGACAATACGCTCAATAATTTCATCAAGTGAACGGCTCACTTGAGCATGGTTAGAAGCAGCTTCAATCACTGGTTGTAAATCCCAATCTAAGCCTTCTGGCTGATACCAGATGACTTCGTCTGCTAAGCGTGCTGAGTGTGCTAAGCCATCTTTATGACTGCCCATACGCATGGTGTTTGAACGTGGTTCA
Organism: Acinetobacter sp. WU_MDCI_Abxd143; assembly: GCF_025514195.1. Taxonomy (NCBI): domain Bacteria; kingdom Pseudomonadati; phylum Pseudomonadota; class Gammaproteobacteria; order Moraxellales; family Moraxellaceae; genus Acinetobacter; species Acinetobacter sp. WU_MDCI_Abxd143. Next base: position 16,438 of record NZ_JAHPTH010000015.1, on the reverse strand, counting down.
ATAATGGCCCATAAACGGCGTTCGCCTAAGCGTTTGCGTGCGCCATCTAAAGTTGTGTCAATTGCTGTTGGATGGTGAGCGAAGTCATCATAGACTTCAATACCATTGACTGTGCCTAACAACTCCATACGACGTTTTACACCGCCAAAGTTAGACAAAGCTTCACAAGCTTGTTCAAGGGTAACACCTACATGTTGAGCGGCTGCAATCGTTGCCAAAGCATTCGCTACGCTATGTTGACCAGTCATGCTCCACTTCACTTCGCCAACGACATTGCCATTTTCGAGTACTTTAAAATGGCTGCCATCAATTGAAATGAGTTCGGCAGATAAAGCTGCTTTTTCATTCACTTCTAAACTTGTACGAATGACTGGTGTCCAGCAACCCATTTCAAGCACTTCATCAATATGAGTTTCAGTAATTGGCGCAATAATGCGGCCTTCACTTGGAATGGTACGCACAAGATGATGGAACTGTTTTTGAATCGCTGCTAGGTCATCAAAAATATCGGCATGGTCAAATTCAAGGTTATTTAAAATCGCCGTTTTTGGATGATAATGAACAAACTTAGAACGCTTATCAAAAAAAGCAGAGTCATATTCATCGGCTTCAACGCAGAAGTATTTTCCACCGCCTAAACGAGCACTTTCACTAAAACCAAGTGGAACACCACCAATTAAAAAGCCCGGATTTAAACCAGCCTGATCAAGTACCCAAGCCAACATGGTTGTAGTTGTTGTTTTTCCGTGAGTACCTGCTACACCAAGTACATGTTTACCTTGTAAAACATGATCGGCAAGGAACTGTGGACCAGAAATATATGGCAAGCCTTCGTTCAGCATATATTCCACAGCATCAATACCACGTTTCATGGCATTGCCGACAATAACCAAGTCCGGATGAGGCTGTAAATGACTACGATCATAGCCTTGCATAAGTGTAATGCCTGCATTTTCTAACTGGGTAGACATCGGTGGGTAAACGTTTAAATCGGAACCGGTTACCTTATGTCCTAAATCACGAGCCAAAAGTGCTAAAGAGCCCATAAAAGTGCCACAAATACCCAAGATATGCAGATGCATTGCTCGCCTTCTCCACTGCTTTTGTACACAACATTAAAATGAATTGTTGTGTGTGCATTATTGATAAATTTGCCAGCAACGATAGCAAGGCTAAACTCGAAAAGATAGTCAAAAATCGTTGTTGTTCTATGTGTTTGAGGCTCGGATAAAACTACAGCTTTATTTTTTGGATTTAAGCTGAATTACAGTTTTATCTTTTATAATATTTTGTATCGTTAAAATACTTAAATCATCGTGATGATGAAGGATGTGCCTTTGAGCCCAACGGTTTTAGCTTTTACGCTATTAATTATTTCTAACTGCTTTATGACACTTGCATGGTATGGGCATCTTAAGTTTTTGCACCATGCCCCACTCTGGCAAGCAATTCTATTCGGGTGGATTATTGCCTTACTTGAATATAGTTTTATGATCCCTGCCACTCGTATGCTAAGCGCACAAGGCTGGTTACTCGGTGAAATGAAGATCACTCAGGAAGTGGTTACGCTAGTTGTGTTTGTGCCATTTATGATTTTCTTGTTTAAGCAACCCTTTAAACTCGATTACTTATGGGCGATGTTATGCCTATTTGGTTGTGTTTATTTCGTATTTAGAAGCCAGTAAAAATTAATCAAAATCTTGTTTTCAGATAGATCGTTGTTAAATCCATCGGATTCATGCTTTTTCCTCATAAACTTGGGCTTTGGGGTGAGTGAAAAAACAGCTATAATATTGGCCTCATCTTTTTCTCTCATGCTTGGCTTGGTACAAGTCGAGTTTTACCATTTTTACGCTTTGGAAATGCCAATGAACGCGGTCGCAACAGATACCCAACCTTTAGTCGGAATTATCATGGGTTCCCAGTCCGATTGGGCAACGCTTGAACATACTGCCAATATGCTTAAACAGCTTGGTGTCCCATTTGAAGCGGAAGTGGTATCTGCTCATCGTACTCCAGACCGTTTATTTGAATATGCAGAAACTGCGCGTGATCGCGGTATTCAAGTGATTATTGCAGGCGCTGGTGGTGCTGCGCACTTACCAGGTATGTGTGCCGCAAAAACTGACTTACCTGTGTTGGGTGTACCAGTTAAATCATCCATTTTAAATGGTGTAGATTCATTACTTTCAATCGTACAAATGCCAGCAGGTATCGCAGTGGGTACTTTAGCGATTGGTCCAGCTGGTGCGACCAATGCTGCGATTATGGCTGCACAAATCTTAGGTTTAACTCGTCCAGAAATCGCAAAAAATGTTGCTGATTTCCGTGCTGCGCAAACTGATAAAGTTGCAAGCAACAATATTCCGGGTCAGGTGTAAGAGGCTGAAATGGATAAAACTATCGGTATTTTTGGTGGTGGGCAATTGGGCCGTATGATGGCGCAAGCAGCTTTACCATTAAATATTCAATGTACTTTTTTTGAAGCAAATACAGATTGTCCAGCAGGTGTTTTAGGCCAAGTTTTTTCTAGTCAAGATGAGCAAGGTTTAAAGCAATTTATTGAAAGTGCTGATGTTTTCAGTCTTGAGTTTGAAAATACGCCAGTTGAAGATGTGGATGTTTTGACACAAACTAAAACATTGCACCCTCCCCGTGTTGCTTTAGCAACTGCGCAAAATCGTTTGTCAGAAAAAGCATTGTTTGATGAGCTGACAATTCCTGTTGCGCCGTATCGTGCTGTAGATAGCTTAGAAAGCTTGAAAAAGGCTGTGGCTGAGCTTGGTTTACCGATCGTGCTTAAGACTGCAACTGGTGGATATGACGGCAAAGGCCAGTTTGTACTTCGTTCAGAAGACCAGATTGATACTGCTTGGGCTGAGCTTGGTCCTGCAAAAAGTCTAGTTGCCGAAAGCTTTGTTAAATTCTCTCGCGAAGTTTCAATTATTGCGGTGCGTGGCCAAAATGGTGAAGTAAAAACTTGGCCTCTGGCTGAAAACCATCATCATAATGGTATTTTATCGCATTCAATTGTTCCTGCACCGAATAGTGAAGCTTTGCAACCCGTTGCTCAAGACTACATTACTCGTTTGTTGAATCACCTTAACTATGTTGGTGTGCTGACTCTAGAGCTATTTGTAACAGAACAAGGTTTGTGTGCAAATGAGATGGCACCGCGTGTGCATAACTCAGGCCACTGGTCAATTGAAGGCGCGGTTTGTTCTCAGTTTGAAAACCATATTCGAGCTGTTGCAGGTCTTCCATTAGGTTCAACAGACGTTGTTCGTCCAACGGTCATGATCAATATCATCGGTCAGCATCCTAAAACTGAAGATGTACTTGCCTTAAATGGTGCTCATCTACATCTTTATAACAAGTCTGAACGTGCTGGCCGCAAATTAGGCCATATCACTTTAATGCCTGTGGATAGTAATGAATTGACGAATTTATGCCGTCAATTGGCAGAAATTTTGCCAGAACCACTCGCTTTAACAGCAGATATGACCCTCTAAAAGTATATTTAATACTCTAAAAAGCGATCTTCGGATCGCTTTTTTATCTTTTAAATTTAAAAAATAATAGAACATGCATATTTTGAGTTGTGGATAACTCTAATTTGAACTTTTGAATTTAAAAAAAGCTACTGTAATTTGAATTTAAAACCACAAATAACTGTTTTGGGTGCTTTTGAATTTAAAATTAGTTATCCACAAAAGTATTTTTAAATTTAAATGATGGGGTTGGATGTACTTTTTTAAATTCAAAAATTGAGATCTATTGGTATAGGGTTTTGAATTTAAAATTTTTGACTGATTTTTAAATTTAAAAATACGGATTTCTGTGATGATTGGCTCTAATCTGTAATAAATAATAAAGCGATATAGAATAGAATTAAGGGGTAGAGGTGTTTTGGTTGTATTGTGGATAAAGTTATCCACAATACAGAAGGGTTTGCAGTTTAAATTTAAAGAAGTACTTTTGAATTTAAACTTAAGCATCGTTTCTGAATTCAAAAATAATAATTTGTATCTATAGAATTTTAAATTCAAAAATAAAGTAGAAAATTTGAATTTAAAACATGGGAAATGAATTTAAAGTAGAGATTATGAATTCAAATTTACGTTTTCTCTCTGAAATTTTGGACTCATAATGGTATGGTACTTACAAATTTAAATTTAAAAATCGAACTAGGATAATATGCGACGTTTTTCTTGTATTGTTGGCTCTGTATTTTTGGCGATGACTCAGGCTCAAGCAGAGCTCGTAATTAATGGTTCTACAATATCTAGCAGTGCTACCGTTCCAGTAGTGACGAGCGAAGATTATACGCCTAATAATAATTTCCAAAGCTGTTTGGCAAATTTACGTTCTCAAGCAATTGCTGCTGGAGTATCGGGTACAACTTATGACCGTTATACCCAAAACTTGACCCCAGATTATTCAGTTATTGATAAATTAAACTATCAACCAGAATTTTCGACACCAATTTGGGATTATCTTTCTGGTCTAGTTGATGAAGAGCGCGTTGAGCTTGGTAAACAAAAACTGGCGCAACATCGAGATGTTTTAAACCGTGCTTCTCAAACCTACGGTGTGCCGCCGGAAACAATTGTAGCGGTGTGGGGTGTTGAAAGTAATTTTGGTGATATTTCTGGAAAATATCCTTTATTACAAGCACTCGGGACTTTAAGTTGTGAAGGTCGTCGACAAAGTTATTTCCGCACTGAGTTTTTTGCCACTATGCGTATTTTACAACGTGGTGATTTAACCGAAAATCAATTGAAAGGTTCATGGGCTGGGGCATTTGGACACACCCAATTTATGCCATCTACCTATGAACGTTTAGCTGTTGATTTTGATGGCGATGGCCGTCGAGATTTAGTGTCGAGTACAGCTGATGCGCTGGCTTCAACGGCTAATTTCTTAAATAAAGCAGGTTGGCAAACAGGAATGCCGTGGGGTTTTGAAGTTAAAGTACCCCAAGGTATGTCAATTGATGGAGAAGGGCGACGTTCAAAGAAAGCTTTAAGTAGCTGGAGTGCACGAGGGGTAACCCGAATTGATGGTTCTCCACTTGTTCAAGGAGCTTTATCTGGCAATACTTCAGCGGGTTTAATGGCACCTGCAGGTATAAATGGTCCAGTATTTTTAGTATTTAAGAATTTTGATGCTATCTACAGCTATAACGCTGCGGAAAGCTATGGACTTGCGATTGCACATTTATCTGATCGTATAAAAGGTGCTGGTCCATTTGTTGCATCTTGGCCAACTGATGATCCAGGAACTTCACGTGCAGAACGTCGTGAAATCCAACAGTTTTTGATTAATCGTGGCTATGATATTGGTGCAGTTGACGGCCTTATTGGAGATAAAACCCGTGTAGCTATTCGTCAAGAACAAACTCGTTTAGGTTTAAATCCAACGGGACGGGCAGGGCAACAAATTTTACGTGCATTCCGTCAAGAACAAGCTCAGAAAATGATGCAATAAACTGAAAATAATAAAAAGGTCTGCTCATGCAGACCTTTTTTATAGGTGCTTATATAACATGATTACTCTAATTTAACTGCTTCCAAAATATCAAAAATAACTGACGTAACATCTTGGCTTAAATCACGATCATTAAAGATTTCATACGCAGTGATCGTGACATCAGTATCACTTGGTAATTGCTTTTGCTCTTCTTCAATTAAATGTTCAATCGGTAACAGAGTCTGTTTTACTTCAAGATGGAGAATATCTTTATATTCGATATTTTCATCCTCAAGCTCGATTTCATGCTCATTGAAAAAGGGAATTAAAATAGAATGGAGGTATGGTTTAATTTCAATAATATCAAACAGTTCAATATCGCGAGTCTGTTCAATTGTGCTGATATGATCATTTACTTCAATCAGGATATGATAATAACTCATCTTGATCTCCATTCTATTTTCGTTAGCTCTTATGACCACAATAACATGACTTTGATACCAATTTCGATGTATCTACCTAGAAATAGATACATCATTTTATATCAAGCTCTTAATTATTGAGGTAAAGCACTTAATAGATCACGGTCAGCATCAGTAAGTCCAGTGATTTTGTTGTCACCATCTTTACGTACTGAGTACATCAATGCATTTGGTTGATCACTATGTTTTAAACCAAGTGCATGTCCTAACTCATGAGCAATCGTTAAACGTAAATCATCAATAGACTTAAACTCATAAATCACAATTTGTTTGCCGTTGTAGATACCTTTTTTAAAGACATCCGCTTGAGCATTTTGCTTAAATTGGTTCAATGAATTATTAAACTCATTATTAATCTGATTAAAATGAGTAACTTTGACATTTAAGTCTTTAGCTTGCTGATTATATGCAGCAATTTCTTTCTTTAAAGCAACAGTTTGTTTTTGCAAATCTTTTTGAGTTTTAGCCAGAGATTTGGCACTATATTCAGGTGCTAATTTTCCTTGGTTAAGTTGCATCATTTGCTGGTCAAAATTTTTCAATTTTTCGTTCAAAATCTGCTTTTTACTTTCAAGGTTAGACTGAGTTTGACTTAAAGTTTGCTTCAATTGCTTAATTTGTTGCTGTTCATCAATTACACGTTGCTGTTCTTGTTGGAACTGAGCTGCGATTTTTTGACGCTGTTCAGAACGGCTTTGGCTATTATCGTAAACTAAACGAATTTCTAACTTTGCATTTGGATCATAAGTAAAATAATCATGTCCAGTGCCTTGTTTCCAAATGTCCGCAGCTTGTTGACTAATTTGAATCACCTGGTCTTGGCTTAAACCAAAACGTGGATCAATATCAGCAATTTTATAAGTCAAATGTTGACCTGTTGTTTGCTGGATTTGAGTATGAGCTGGAGTTGCAAGATTAGCATTAGCCTGAAAATTAGAAAAAGCGAAGGCTACGCCTAATAACAAAGATGTTAAACGCATAATCGAAGGGGGAGATTTTAAAAAAAACGTATTATAAGAATATAAAATGAAAAATCAATCAAAAAACGTACGATTTGGATAAATAAATGAGACTTTAGTCTCATTATTTTTTACCAAATGCCAAATTATTTTTTAGAAAAAATTTAATATATTTAGTTTTATTTAGTTTTATTTAGTTTTTTTAATTATTTAACTTTAATGATTTTTACTTAATTGGACCTATAAATTGAACCTAATAAATCTAAATCTGAATCTGTTAATTTAAAGTTATGAATATCTTGCTCTTTTAAATAGGGATACATTAAAGATTTTGGGTTGGTAGTATGTTTTAGACCTAAAGCATGCCCAAGTTCATGAGCAAGGGTCAAGCGTAAATCATTTAAAGAAGCATAGCCGTAAATCTGGATTTGGTTTTGACTGAATAATCCTTTATGGAAGGGTTGAATACTAGTTTTTTGCTCTAACTTGAATTGTGTTTTTAAGGCACTTAAATCACTTTGCTCTCGATTTAGCTCTTTAATCTTTAAGTTAAGTGCTTGAATTTTAAAATTTAGACTGTTGGATTCATTGCCTAAATTTTCTGATTTTTGCTCTAGTCGTTTTTGCCATTCTTTTAAATTATTGGCACTAGAGTAATGATGTTCTCCTTGATTAAAGCGCGTTACATCTTGTTGATATTGTTCAAACTCCGCTTTTAGACTGGCCTTTTTCTTGTTTAAATCACTTGATAGTTGAGCAACTTCTTGTTTATTTAGAATAATTTCTTCATTTTTAATACGCCATGCTTCCTGCTTTTGCAAAAGTGCATCCAAATTGTTTTGTTGTTCATCTTTAAATATTTGATGATCATCATAGATTAAGTTAATTGACAATTGAGCCTGTGAATCATAAATAAAATAGGTCTTTCCAGTTTCTTTTTGCCAGATTTCAGCAGCTTGCCGACTTACCTCAACTAGTTGTTCTTTAGTAAGTTGAAACCGCGGATCAATAAAAGCAATTCGGTATTTTAAAGGCTGATGAGATGAATGAATTGGCAGATTGCTTTGAGCAAAAAGTGTTGTTTGTAAGCCCATGCATAAGCTTAATCCCCACCATAGAAATTTTTTCATGGCAAAATAAAAAATACAAATAAATCTTATTGTTAGCTACTTAATTTAATTCGTCAAAATGATAAAAATCTCAATAGATTGGGTGGCGTTTGTGATATTGATCGAGAAATTAAAAAAGATGTTCTCAGACTTGGCAATAATCAAATAATTAATGTAGTAAATAACAGTGGTATTTTAACAAAAAAATATTATTTAAAATTAACTATTTAGTTTTTATCATTGATCTTTCTGACAGAAATATTTCAACAATAACATTAAAAATCTTATTGTTAATTTTTGTAACCAATAAAAAACCGCGCCTAAGCGCGGTTTTTTATTAAAGAAACAAATTATTTTTTGTCATCTTTAACTTCAGTGAACTCAGCATCTACAACGCCATCATCTGCTTTTTGTTGACCCGCATCACCACCTTGGAATGCATTTGGATCAAAGCCTTCAGCACCACCAGCTTGTTGAGCTTGTTCATAAGCACGTTGAGTGATAGGCATCAAGATGTTTTGTAAAGCTTCAGTTTTTGCTTTGATATCTTCTACATCATTTTCTTTTGTTGCTGCTTCAAGTTCAGAAACAGCAGTGCTTACAGCTGTTTTTTCATCTTCAGTAACTTTATCACCAAGATCTTTAACAGCTTTGTTCGAGCTTGAAATTAATGCATCAGCTTCGTTACGAGCTTTTGCAAGTTCTTCAAACTTACGATCTTCTTCAGCATTCGCTTCAGCATCTTTAATCATTGCTTCGATTTCAGCATCAGACAAACCTGAGTTCGCTTTAATCTGGATCGATTGCTCTTTACCAGTGCTCTTATCTTTAGCAGATACTTTCAAGATACCATCAGCATTGATGTCGAAAGATACTTCAATTTGTGGCACACCACGTGGAGCAGGTGGAATATCGCCTAATTGGAAGTTACCCAACAATTTGTTTTGTTGAGCCATCTTACGTTCACCTTGGTAAACTGAAATGTCTACAGCAGGCTGGTTGTCAGCAGCAGTAGAGAACACTTGTGATTTCTTCGCAGGAATCGTCGTGTTTTTCTCAATGATTGGTGTTAATACACCACCCATTGTTTCAATACCTAAAGTTAATGGCGTTACGTCTAATAAAAGAACGTCAGTTTTGTCACCAGACAATACCGCACCTTGAATCGCAGCACCGATTGCAACTGCTTCGTCAGGGTTCACGTCTTTACGTGGCTCTTTACCAAAGAATTCTTGTACTTTTTGTTGTACAAGTGGCATACGAGACTGACCACCAACCAAAATCACGTCAGAGATGTCAGAAGTCGAAAGACCAGCATCTTTAAGTGCGATTTTACAAGGCTCAATTGTACGAGCAACTAAATCAGCAACTAAACCTTCAAGTTTCGCACGTGTTACATTGATCACTAAATGTTTAGGACCAGTTGCATCAGCAGTGATGTATGGAAGGTTGATTTCAGTTGCATTTGATGAAGAAAGCTCGATTTTTGCTTTTTCAGCAGCTTCTTTCAAACGTTGTAACGCAAGTGGATCATTTTTTAAGTTCACACTTTGTTCTTTCTTAAATTCTTCAACCAAGAATTCAATTAACGCGTTATCAAAGTCTTCACCACCAAGGAAAGTATCACCGTTTGTTGATAACACTTCGATTTGTTGGTCGCCATCAAGGTCTGCGATTTCAATGATTGATACGTCAAAAGTACCACCACCTAAGTCGTAAACTGCAACTTTACGGTCGCCTTCTTTTTTGTCCATACCGAACGCAAGTGCAGCAGCAGTTGGTTCGTTAATGATACGTTTAACGTCTAACCCAGCGATTTTACCCGCATCTTTAGTTGCTTGACGTTGAGCATCGTTAAAGTAAGCAGGAACAGTAATAACTGCTTCAGTAACTGTTTCACCTAAATAGTCTTCTGCAGTTTTCTTCATCTTTTTCAAGATTTCAGCAGAAACCTGTTGAGGCGCTAATTTTTTATCGTTTACTTCAACCCAAGCATCGCCATTGTCTGCTTTGATGATTTTATAAGGTACAAGACCGATATCTTTTTGTACCGCTTGATCTTCATAACGACGACCAATTAAACGCTTGATAGCGAATAATGTATTTTTCGGGTTAGTTACTGCCTGACGCTTAGCACTTTGACCTACTAAGATCTCGCCATCTTTATAAGCAATGATCGATGGAGTTGTACGTGCGCCTTCAGCGTTTTCGATTACTTTTACTTTATCGCCTTCAAGTACAGCAACGCATGAGTTGGTAGTACCTAAGTCAATACCAATAATTTTTGCCATGTGACGTTTTCCTCAAAAATTCTTTTGCAATGTTTTTGCTTGTTATCCGATATGAGAGTGAATCTATTTTTTTCAAGCGTTTTAGCGAAAAAAAATCTAAAAACTCTCAAAAAATTATTTATTGACCAACCATAACCATAGCAGGGCGCAATAAGCGACCATTTAATGTATAGCCCTTTTGTAAAACGCTACCGATTTCATTCGCTTTAGCATTTGGGTCAATACCTACAGCTTGATGTAAATCTGCATTGAAGCCATTTTTTGTATCAGCTACTACAACACCAAATTTTTCAAGTGTGGTTAACAGCGACTTCAAGGTCAGTTTAATACCTTCAAGTACTGGCGTTTCTTCATCACCAGCCGCTTGAATTGCACGCTCTAAATTATCAACAGAATCTAGTAATTCTTTTGCAAATTTTTCAAGCACAGTCTCTTTATGCTTGTCAGACTCACGTTGAATACGCTCTACACTTTTTTGTGCTTCGTAAACTGCATTCGCAGTACGTGCTTTTTCAAGTTTTAGGCTTTCTTCTAATTTGGTGATTTGCGCTTGTAAAGATTCAACGGTAACGTCGTTTGCTTGCTCTACACCTTCAGCCTGAGTTTGCTCATTAGATTGCTCTGCTTGCTCGTGTTGAATGTCTTGAGCTTGCTCATTTTGCTCATTAGCCATTGATGATCTCCGTTTAAATGGGTTTTTAAACATGTACAGTCCTTTTGGCATCAGCATTTACTGGGTAAAACCTGAACTGCCATGCATATGCTGTAATTCATTAATAGGGATGAAGTATGGGCATTGCCTAAAAATTCAAGCGTACACGGCAATTTAAAACTTTTAATTTTGCGGTTTTAAGTAAAAATCTAAATTTTCGATCATAAAAGCAATAAATTCCTGAGTTATTTTGGGTAAATGTTGTCTTGAAGCATATACCACCGACAAACTTAATTCAGGAGCCGAATAGTTTTTAAATAAAGGAACCAATCGTTTTTCTTTTAAATCTTTTTTAACTAATAAAGTCGGTAACATTGCCACACCTTGAGCATGTAAACACATGTCATAAACAGCATTTACATCATTACTTTTAAAGGTGACGTTCAAAGGATAGTTTTGAGGTTGCTGTTCAGTATCAAAAAGTGTCCAAAATTGATGTTGGCTATGGTGAGCTAAACATTCATGTTGAATAAGTTGCCTTGGATGGGAGAGGGGACTGTGTTGCTTTAAATAATCAGGATGAGCGCAGAAAACGGACTCGATTTGACAAACAGGTCGTGCAATTAACCCATCTGCAACTTTTTGCGTTATACGTAAGGCTAAATCGACCTGAGCATCAATTAAGTCCATTGTGTTTTCAGTAAGATATACATCAAATTGAATATGTGGATGTTGCTGTTTAAATTGGCGGATACATTCCCCAACCCCTAATTGAAATAAAAATAAACCACAAGTGAAGCGAATCGTACCGTTATGTTGTTCTGGTGCGGCTAACTCTTGTAAAAGTTGCTGTTGTTGTAAAATATTCTCACAGTAGAGTAGGGCTTTTTCACCTGCTGGAGTGAGAGATATTTTTCGGGTATTTCTTTGAAATAGTCGAGTTGAGAAGGTGTGCTCAAGGTGCTCAAGATAGCGAGAAACCATTGCACGGGAATAATTTAGATGTTCGGCAGCTTTGGTTAAATTGCCATGTTGAGCAATAGAAACAAAGACTTGTATGGCTTTTAATGTGTCCATATGCTTTATCATTGTTACAATTTATGCAACAGTTTATCTTAATTTAGTGCATTTACCTCACAAGAATTGCAATTTAAAGTATTTCTCATGAAATTGGAGATACATAATGAAATTTTTTAAATTAACTGCTTCAGTCCTAGCAACTGCGACTGCTTTAACGGTAGCTTCCTCAGCTTTTGCGCAAGATTTGAAAATCCAAAGTTTTCTGGCTAAACCCGAACATTTTGGCGTGACTTCTACTTTAATTGAAGGTGATAAAGACGTTCTGTTGGTGAATGCACAATTCTCAAAATCTGAGGCATTACGTATTGCTGCTGATATTCTTGATAGCGGTAAAACACTAAAGACAATTTTCGTAAGTTATGGCGATCCGGACTATTACTTTGGCTTAGATGTATTTAAACAATACTTCCCAAATGTACAAATCATCGCTACACCGGAAACTGTTAAACATATCCAAGATACTCAAGTGCTTAAAGTAAAGTATTGGGGTCCACAAATGGGTGCAAATGCGCCTAGCCAAATTATTGTGCCTCAAGCTTATACTGCTAAAACTTTAAAACTAGAGAATGAGTCGATCGAGATCAAAGGTAAGAAAGAACTTACTTATTTATGGATTCCTTCTTCGAAAGCTATTGTAGGCGGTATCCCAGTATCTTCAGGTATTCATTTGTGGATGGCAGATACACCAAAAGTTAAAGATCGCAATGAAGTGATTCAAGCTTTAGAAAGTATTAAATCACTCCAACCTCAAACGGTTGTTCCAGCTCATATGGTTGAGGGAGCTCCACAAGGTTTAGATGCGGTTAACTTTTCTATCGACTATCTCAAAAGCTATGAGAAAGCGGTTAAAGTAAGTAAAAATGCGAGTGAGCTAAGTCAGCTCATGCAGAAACAATATCCAACATTAAAGAGTGTGGATAGCCTAGAGCTAGGCGCAAAAGTTGTAAAAGGTGAGATGCAATGGCCGTAATTTAAATCGAAACGCCATCAATTTTTTAAAAAAGCCGTGGTTCATCCTCGGCTTTTTTATGAAATAAGACATTTTCAAGTAAAAAGTCTCTGTAACATTCTACGCACCTTATATAGCGTTTCTATAAAGAGAAAATTTTTAACGAGAGTAAAAGGCTAAGATAAAAATTAGAAATTGATAAAATTAAACAAAAGCTTAAGTTATAGCTTCTATATAAAAGGTAGAGGTGCGGCTAAGGAAGAGGTTTTAATAAAAAATTGCACAATTTGTACTTCTATTACTACAAAAGACAACCAATGATACGCACGCCAGAAAAAAAAATTGTGAATTATAGGCAGCGCGAAGATGAACTTTGCATTTAAATGTTTGTCGTAATGAAAGGAAAGTGATTATGAAAAAATTAGGTCTTATCTCTGTAGTACTTGCTGGTGTTGCTTTTACAGCTGTTGGTTGTGCATCTGAAGCTGGTTTAAATGCATCAGGTTCAGCTCAAACTAGCGCTAGCCCATCTGGCGTACAAGCTGGTGTGGGTGTAGATGCTGGCGTTTCTGGTCAAGCTCAACCAGGTCAAGTTGATGCTGGTGCTTCTGGTTCTGTTTCAGGTTCTGCAACTGCTCAGTAATTCTTAGCGATAAGAACAGTTAAAAGGTTATAGAGTGCATATATTTAAGATGCCAATTTATATATGAAATGAGCTGCTACTCATTATTCTATAATCAAGAGAATGTGGATTTCTCAAAAAAGCCCCGAAAGACTTATCTTTTGGGGCTTTTATGTAGTCATAAATTTAATCATCATGACGATAATCTCGACGGTTATGGTCACGATCCTCTACTCGCTTCTTATCCCACTCGTGGCGTTTTTTATCCTCCTGATGGCGTCTTTTTTCCCATTCACGACGATTTTTGTCATGTTCGCGAGCATCCTTACGTTGTTGTTCGTATATTCTTTTACGCTCTTCCCAACGTTTTCGTTCCCAATCACTATAGCGACGTCCATCATTGCGGTCATAGCGATCATCATCATCATGGTAACCGTAACCACCGCGGTAATAAGGATCATCTGTATAAGCTACACAGCCTACAGTTAAAAGACTGGTTGCTAATAAAGTAACAACTAGTTTTGCTGACATAGTAGTACCTCTTTTTATCTGTTAACAATAATTGGCAAAAAAGTCCTGTTTAAAACGACAGATTTGTTAATGACATTTGCTTTAAATCAGATTAGCGTAATTTGGTTTTTACCTTTGTATCTTGATTACATGAGTTGTATGCGAATATAGTCAAACAACAACAGAATTCTGTAGAAAATATGAAGGATAAGAGGAATTCATGGAGATAGGCATGACAGCATTTAATCAAAAAATTCAAACATTGCTAGATAAGGGCCAGGGGCCTGCTGCTCGAGCTCTTGATAAGTTACCTCGATTAGCTCAAGAGTCACTTGCCAAAATCCTTGGATATACCTACCAATACCCAGATCTCGACTCATTTACTAAATGTATGATGGCCGTACAAATTAAACAGGGACGTATTGGTTTTATTGGTCCAGATCCTATTGAGTCTAGACGGCAGTTTGATACACAAATGCTGGCTATACGCCAGAAATCAACGGAAATTGATTCAGTAGAAGACATTCGTTTACCGCTCCAAAGTGGAACTGTTTTCGCAAGACACTATCATCCGTCACCGAATAAAAAATTACCTCTTATTGTTTTCTATCACGGGGGAGGGTTTGTTGTGGGTGGTTTAGATACTCATGATGAGGTTTGTCGTATATTGGCAAAATATGCAAAAGTACAAGTTCTCAGTATTGATTATCCTCTTGCACCTGAAGTTTCACCTCAACATTTAATTCAATCATGTGAAGATGCCTTAGCTTGGGTATATCAAAATCGCAGACAACTAAAAATATTAAAAAATCGCATTGCTGTAGCAGGAGATAGTGCTGGCGGAAATATCAGTACGGTTGTCGCTCAACGATCAGTAAACAAACCTTATGTTCCACAAGCACAACTTCTTATTTATCCTACAGTAGATTTTAAAAGTCGACATCCTTCTTTCTATGCTTATAACGAAGGATTGGTTTTAACAGATAATGATATTAATTATGTCACTCAATATTATGCAACTCAGCATAATATAGAATTAGACGATCCAATTATTTCTCCAACCTATGGTAATTTGAAAAAGAACCCACCAGCTTTCGTGATTACGGCTGGTCATGACGTATTGCATGATGAAGCGAAAATTTATAGCTATAAGCTAAGACAAAATGGCGTCAAAATGCATTATGAAGAATATCCAGACCAAACCCATGGTTTTATAAATTTGACACCTATTTCTAAAAAGGCAAAAAGATATACTATCGAGATCAGTAAGAACTTCAGAAAGTTCTGGGATAAAAATAGTTAAACAAAAGCCTAGTCCATGTTTCACGTGGAACGTGGACTAATAGTCAAATCTAAAATATAAAGTGCTAAATAAAAGATAATAAATACTCACTAGAATTCTTTTATATAGATGATTAAATTTATTCTTCATTAAGTTTTGCGTTTTATTGTAGGAAGATATGAAAAAATTATTAATGTTATGTTGTTTGGGTATGAGCAGTCATTCAGTATGGGCTGACACTTTAGTTGAAATGCAAACAAATTTAGGCAATATTGAAATACAACTTTATGATGATAAAGCACCAAAGAGTGTGAAGAATTTTAAAGACTATATAAAGTCAGGCTTTTATAAAGATACGATATTTCACCGTGTAATTCCGGGCTTCATGGTGCAGGGTGGTGGCCTTACTGCAAATATGCAGGAAAAGACTACGCGAGCACCTATCAAAAATGAAGCTGGGAATGGAATTGCTAACACACGCGGAACGTTGGCGATGGCTCGTACTGCAAATCCTGACTCAGCAACTAGTCAGTTTTTCATTAACGTTGCAGATAATAATTTTTTAAATCGTTCTGCTGGTAATCCGGGTTACGCAGTTTTTGGAAAAGTAATTAAAGGAATGGATGTGGTTGACCGTATTGTTCAGGTCCCTACATCTAACTATGGCATGCATCAAAACGTACCAAAACAGTCTATAAAGATAGTAGATATAAAGTTTAAAACTTTTCAAAAATAAATTAACTATATAAATCATATATTTGTTTGTTTTTGAGATTTTTTTTGGCTGAAAAAGAATCGGTCAAGCGTGCATATTTATAAAAGTGCTTGCGTACCAGTTTTTTTTCCCTATAATGCACTCATCCCGACGCGATACACGAGAATATCTTAGCTTACAGGGTTAAGATGAAAGCTTAGTATTGCGTTGAATTCTGTCTCTGATGAAGAGCGGAAAAATCATTAAGAGAATTGAAGAACAACTTGTGTGGATTTTTACTGATTGATTAATCGAAATAATTTTCATTGATTGATT
>NZ_JAHPTH010000014.1:0-56734 GCF_025514195.1 Acinetobacter sp. WU_MDCI_Abxd143 | reverse complement strand
ACCCAGGTCTACGTTTTGCGATCCGTGAAGGTGGTCGTACTGTAGGTGCTGGTGTTGTTGCGAAAGTAACTGCATAAGCATATTATAGTGACGGATTACGTCTCAGGTTGAGGGCTTTGGCTCTCAATCTGCTTTATAGGTCAGTAGTTCAATTGGTAGAGCGTCGGTCTCCAAAACCGAATGTTGGGGGTTCGAGTCCCTCCTGACCTGCCATATTTTGAAATAAAAAGCTTGATGCTGGCTTAGTTGTTCATATAATAAGTCGCGAGTTCTACGACGAGTACAAAAATGTCGAATGATAAATCGCGTGACGCATTGAGCGACGCGCCAATTCCTCAAAGAAATAATTCCGCTGAAGTTGTTCGTTCTGGTTCGCCTCTAGACATTGTTCTATGGGTGATTGCAATAGCATTGTTGCTTTTAGCTACCATGGTGAATCAGCACCTACCAGCGTATTGGGCGCCTGCAAATAATGTTTGGGTGCGCGTTGGGGCAATTTTTGCTTGTATCGTTGTGGCTTTAGGTTTATTATACGCCACCCATCAAGGTAAAGGCTTCGTTCGTTTGCTAAAAGATGCACGAGTCGAATTGCGTCGAGTAACTTGGCCAACAAAACAAGAAACAGTCACTACTTCGTGGCAGGTTCTATTGGTTGTAGTTGTTGCATCACTGGTTTTATGGTGCTTTGACTATGGTTTGGGTTGGTTAATTAAGTTGATTATCGGGTAAAAGAGCTATGAAACGTTGGTACATTATTCATGCCTACTCTGGCTATGAAAAACAAGTGTTGCGTTCACTTACAGAACGAATCCAGCGTAGCGCTGTTGCTGATAGCTTTGGTGATGTCCTTGTTCCTACCGAAGAAGTGGTAGAAATGAAGGATGGCAAGAAACGTAAATCTGAGCGTAAATTCTTTCCTGGCTACGTGTTAGTTGAAATGGAAATGAATGATGATACTTGGCATATTGTTAAAGAATGTCCAAAGGTTCTAGGTTTTATTGGTGGTACACCTGAAAAACCAGCACCAATCACTCAGCGTGAAGCAGATGCAATTCTTGCGCGTGTACGTAATACTGGTGAAGCACCACGTCCTAAAACGATGTTTGAGCCAGGTGAAGAATTACTTGTTATTGACGGTCCATTCACAGACTTTAAAGGTGTGGTGGAAGAAGTTCAATACGATAAGTCACGTTTAACGTTGACGATTAATGTATTTAATCGACCAACACAGGTTGAACTCGAATTTCGCCAAGTCGAAAAAACGATTTAATCTTAATTGGTTGAAAAGCGCCCGATTTTATCGGGCATTGTTGTTGTAACAGTAGTGTTGCGTAAAGATTGGGGAGCCTAGCGGCGTTTGTACCCAGAGGTATTTTAAAATGGCTAAGAAGATTGACGGCTATATCAAGCTGCAAGTTCCAGCTGGTAAAGCAAATCCATCTCCACCAATTGGTCCTGCATTAGGTCAACGTGGTGTAAACATCATGGCATTCTGTAAAGAATTCAATGCTGCTACACAAAAAGTTGAACCAGGTCTTCCAATTCCTGTAGTGATTACTGTGTACAACGACAAGTCGTTCACATTCATCATGAAAACTCCTCCAGCTTCTATTCTTCTTAAGAAAGCTGCTGGTATTCAAAAGGGTTCATCTGTACCAAACAAAACTAAAGTTGGTAAGTTGACTCGTGCTCAGTTAGAAGAAATTGCGACTACTAAAGAACCGGATTTAACTGGTGCTGATTTAGACGCACGTGTTCGTACCATCGCTGGTTCTGCACGTTCTATGGGCTTGGAAGTGGAGCTATAAGACATGGCAAAGTTAACTAAACGTCAAAAAGCCATTGCTGCTGCTGTTGAAGCAAACAAAGTTTACACTTTGGAAGAAGCGGTACAAGTTCTTAACAGCCTACCTGCTGCAAAGTTCAAAGAATCTTTGGATGTAGCTGTAAATCTTGGTGTAGATCCACGTAAATCTGATCAGGTTGTTCGTGGCGCAACTACATTACCTGCAGGTACTGGTAAAACTGTACGTGTAGCTGTATTTGCTCAAGGCGCTCAAGCAGAAGCTGCTAAAGAAGCTGGTGCTGATGTTGTAGGTTTTGATGACCTTGCTGAAAGCATCCAAGGTGGAAACCTTGACTTTGATGTTGTAATCGCAGCTCCTGACGCTATGCGTGTTGTTGGTAAGCTCGGTACAATTCTTGGTCCACGTGGTTTAATGCCAAACCCTAAAGTTGGTACTGTAACTCCTGATGTAGCGAATGCTGTTAAAAACGCTAAATCTGGTCAGGCTCGTTACCGTGTAGACAAAGCGGGTATTATCCATGCTGCCATCGGTCAATTAGGCTTTGATGCTGCTGCTATCCGTCAAAACGTTGAAACCTTAGTTGCTGACTTGAAAAAGTTAAAACCTGCAACTTCTAAAGGTGTATACATCAAAAAGATCACTTTGAGCTCAACTATGGGTCCTGGTCTTACTGTTGATGTAAACAACGTTTCTAACTAAGTTTAGACTTAGTAAAGAATTTTAAAGTCCTGATTGGGGACAGAGCCTAAATAGAAATATTTTTCTATTAGGTTGGGGTAGGCCAAAGCCTTATCCCTTACTCATCAGGCGGACTTTGAATTGATAAATGAGAATTTATCAGCGTCAAAGACCTCAGGCGAAAAGATATTATTTTCGAATAGCACTTTTCTTAATAAACCAGCCTGCGTAGACGCGGTGGTGTGATTTGTTCCTCCTCCGCGTGTAAGTCGAAAGGCTTACGAATTGGGAGTGTGCCCATTGGGTACATAAATCACCTTAGGAGGTTTTACAATGGCTCTTCTTATTGAAGACAAAAAACAGATCGTTGCGGAAGTAAGTGAAGTTGCTTCTAAGGCGTTTGCAGCCGTTGTTGCTGACTACCAAGGCTTAAGCGTAGAGCAATTAACAACACTTCGTGTTGAAGCTCGTAAGTTAGGTGTTTCTACACGTATTGTACGTAACACTTTGGCTAAACGCGCACTTCAAGATACTCAATTCAATATCTTGAACGACAACCTTGTTGGTCCAACAATTCTAGGTTTTTCAACTTCTGAAGATGACATGGGTGCAGCTGCACGTTTGTTCGAAGAATTTGCTAAAACTAACAAAGCATTTGAGTTAAAAGCTGCTGCATTTGACGGCAAAGTTTATCAAGGTGCTGACGTTAGCGTAATTGCAAACCTTCCGAACCAAGAGAAAGCTCTTACTATGCTTGCCTCTGTCCTTCAAGCTCCTATTTCGAAATTGGGTCGCCTTATTACAGCGCTCAAAGAGAAAAACGAGTCAGAAGCTGCTTAATCAATTTTACACACCATTCAATATCCATTTGGAGTTATTCTCATGGCTTTAACTAACGAAGAAATCTTAAACGCAGTTGCTGAAAAAACTGTTCTTGAACTTGTTGAATTAATTTCTGCTTTCGAAGAGAAATTCAACGTTTCAGCTGCAGCTGTTGCTGTTGCTGCTCCAGCTGGTGGCGCTGCTGCTGCTGCTGAAGAACAATCTGAATTCAACGTTGAGTTGACTTCTTTCGGTGCTAACAAAGTAGCTGTAATTAAAGCAGTTCGTGAAGCAACTGGCCTTGGTCTTAAAGAAGCTAAAGACCTAGTTGAAGGTGCTCCTCAAGTTCTTAAAGAAGGCGTTTCTAAAGAAGAAGGCGAAGAACTTAAGAAGAAACTTGAAGAAGCTGGTGCTACAGTTACACTTAAGTAATTGTAAAAGGAGTCGGTTTTTAAATCGGCTCCATAAAATGGCTGATGGCTCTTGGGTCATCAGCCTTTTTGCGTTACAATAATCGGCTCGATTTTTGTAAGTTTATTTTGATTTTTGAGAAAATCAAAATAAAACAAGAAATTTCAAATGTTTACCAATATTTTTCTTTTTTAAAAATATTGTTAAGCGTTTTTATACCACTAAAAATTGCAGCATTTGTAAACAGTGGTGGCCATATCGGCCTGCGTAATTCCTTCTGAGCCCGTTCTGCAGGCGGGCTTAGTTTACTTTCCGAGGACTCCAGATGGCATACTCATATACCGAAAAGAAACGGATCCGTAAGAATTTTGGTAAATTGCCCCAAGTAATGGATGCACCGTACTTACTATCGATTCAGGTCGATTCGTACAGAACATTCTTGCAAGATGGCAAAACTCCAAAAAACCGCGAAGATATCGGTCTCCAAGCCGCATTTCGTTCAGTTTTTCCTATCGAAAGTTATTCTGGCAATGCTGCTTTAGAATTTGTTGAGTATAGCCTTGGTAAACCTGAGTTCGATGTACGCGAATGTATTCTTCGTGGTTCGACTTATGCGGCACCAATGCGCGTTAAAATTCGTTTGATTATTAAAGATCGCGAAACTAAATCAATTAAAGACGTACGAGAACAAGAAGTCTATATGGGTGAAATTCCACTCATGACTGAAAACGGTACATTCGTCATTAATGGTACTGAGCGTGTAATCGTATCTCAATTACATCGTTCACCAGGCGTTTTCTTTGATCACGATAAAGGTAAAACCCACTCAAGTGGTAAAGTGTTGTATTCAGCACGTATCATTCCTTACCGTGGTTCATGGTTAGACTTCGAATTTGATGCGAAAGACTTAGTTTACGTACGTATTGACCGTCGTCGTAAATTACTTGCTACTGTTGTATTACGTGCACTAGGTTATAACAATGAACAAATCTTGAATTTGTTCTATGAAAAAGTACCTGTGTATCTTGATATGGGCAGTTATCAGATTGACCTAGTCCCTGAACGTTTACGTGGGGAAATGGCGCAATTTGATATTGCTGACAATGACGGTAAAGTTATTGTTGAGCAAGGTAAGCGTATTAATGCTCGTCACGTACGTCAAATGGAAGCTGCTGGTTTAACAAAACTTTCAGTTCCAGATGAATACTTATATGAGCGTATTACTGCTGAAAATATTACTTTGCGTGATGGTGAAGTAATTGCTGCTAATACTTTGTTAAGCCATGAAGTTATGGTGAAACTAGCAGAAGGTGGTGTTAAACAGTTCAATATCTTGTTTACGAACGATATTGACCGCGGTTCGTTTGTTGCTGACACATTACGTGCAGATACAACAGCTGGCCGTGAAGAGGCATTAGTTGAAATTTATAAAGTAATGCGTCCAGGCGAGCCGCCAACAAAAGAAGCTGCTGAAAACTTATTCAACAACTTATTCTTCTCTTCTGAGCGTTATGACTTATCTCCAGTAGGTCGTATGAAGTTCAACCGTCGTTTGGGTCGTCCATACGAAGTTGGCACTGACCAGAAGTCACGTGAAGTAGAAGGTATTTTATCGCACGAAGATATCATTGATGTATTACGTACATTAGTTGAAATCCGTAACGGTAAAGGTGAAGTCGACGATATCGATCACTTGGGTAACCGTCGTGTACGTTCTGTTGGTGAAATGACTGAAAACCAATTCCGTGTTGGTTTAGTTCGTGTTGAACGTGCAGTTAAAGAACGTTTAAGCCAAGCAGAAACAGATAACTTGTCTCCACAAGATCTAATTAACGCTAAACCAGTTGCAGCTGCAATCAAAGAATTCTTTGGTTCAAGCCAATTATCTCAGTTCATGGACCAAAACAACCCATTATCTGAGATTACGCATAAGCGTCGTGTATCAGCGCTTGGGCCTGGTGGTTTAACACGTGAACGTGCGGGCTTCGAAGTACGTGACGTACATCAAACTCATTATGGTCGTGTATGTCCAATTGAAACGCCAGAAGGTCCAAACATTGGTTTGATCAACTCGCTTTCTGTATATGCAAAAGCAAATGACTTTGGTTTCTTGGAAACACCTTACCGCAAAGTGGTAGATGGTCGAGTAACTGATGCAGTTGAATACCTATCTGCGATTGAAGAAGTAGGCACTGTTATTGCACAGGCCGATTCTGCAGTAGATAAAGATGGCAACTTAACAGAAGAGTTTGTTTCTGTTCGTCATCAAGGTGAATTCGTACGTATGCCACCAGAAAAAGTGACGCATATGGACGTTTCTGCTCAGCAGGTTGTATCTGTTGCTGCATCACTTATTCCATTCCTTGAACACGATGACGCGAACCGTGCGCTTATGGGTTCAAACATGCAACGTCAGGCAGTTCCTACTCTACGTGCGGATAAACCGCTTGTAGGTACAGGTATGGAAGCGAACGTTGCACGTGACTCTGGTGTGTGTGTGATCGCAAACCGTGGTGGTGCAATTGAATACGTAGACGCTTCTCGTATCGTTATTCGTGTAAACGAAGATGAAATGATTGCTGGTGAGGCTGGTGTAGATATCTACAACCTCATTAAATATACGCGTTCTAACCAAAACACTTGTATCAACCAAAATATTATCGTGAATTTGGGCGACAAAGTTGCTCGCGGTGATATCTTGGCAGACGGCCCGTCTACAGATATGGGTGAGCTTGCGCTTGGTCAAAACATGCGCGTTGCGTTCATGACTTGGAATGGTTACAACTACGAAGACTCGATCTTATTATCTGAGCGTGTACTTCAAGAAGACCGTTTAACTTCTATTCATATTCAAGAATTATCTTGTGTAGCGCGTGATACTAAGTTAGGTGCAGAAGAAATTACTGCCGATATTCCTAATGTTGGTGAAGCTGCACTTTCTAAACTTGATGAATCAGGTATCGTTTATATCGGTGCTGAAGTTACAGCAGGTGACATCCTAGTTGGTAAAGTAACGCCTAAAGGTGAAACTCAGTTAACTCCTGAAGAAAAATTGCTTCGTGCAATCTTTGGTGAGAAAGCAGCTGACGTTAAAGATTCATCTTTACGTGTTCCATCAGGTACAAAAGGTACAGTTATCGATGTTCAAGTCTTCACTCGTGATGGCTTAGAGAAAGATGACCGTGCATTGGCGATCGAAAAAGCACAACTTGATGCTTACCGTAAAGACTTGAAAGAAGAATACAAGATCTTTGAAGAAGCAGCTCGTGAGCGTGTAATTCGTTTGCTTAAAGGCCAAGAGTCTAATGGCGGTGGTTCAACTAAACGTGGTGACAAACTTGTTGAAGAAGTGTTATCTGGTTTAGAGCTTGTTGATTTACTTGAAATTCAACCCGCAGATGAAGCAATCGCTGAGCGTTTAACTCAAATTCAAGTGTTCTTAAAAGAAAAGAGCGCAGAAATTGATGAGAAATTCGCTGAGAAGAAACGTAAGCTTGCAACAGGTGATGAATTAACAACTGGCGTATTGAAAGTTGTTAAAGTTTACTTAGCTGTTAAACGTCGTATTCAGCCTGGTGATAAGATGGCTGGTCGTCACGGTAACAAGGGTGTTGTATCTAACATCTTACCTGTTGAAGACATGCCACACGATGCTAACGGTGTGCCGGTAGATATCGTATTGAACCCGTTGGGCGTACCATCTCGTATGAACGTGGGTCAGATTCTTGAGACTCACTTAGGTATGGCGGCTAAAGGGCTTGGTGATAAAATCGAGAAAATGTTGAAAGAACAACGTACAGTTTTAGAACTGCGTGAATTCTTAGACAAGATTTATAACAAAGTCGGTGGTGAGCAAGAAGATCTTGATAGCTTAACTGATGATGAAATCTTAGCACTTTCAGGCAACTTGCGTGCCGGTGTACCTTTGGCTACTCCTGTATTCGATGGTGCTGAAGAAAGTCAAATTAAAGACTTACTTGAGTTAGCTGGTATTTCACGTACAGGTCAAACAGTATTGTATGATGGCCGTACAGGTGAACAGTTTGATCGTCCTGTAACTGTAGGTTACATGTATATGCTCAAATTGAACCATTTGGTTGACGACAAGATGCATGCGCGTTCAACTGGTTCTTACTCTCTTGTTACACAGCAACCGCTTGGTGGTAAAGCACAATTCGGTGGTCAGCGTTTCGGTGAGATGGAGGTCTGGGCACTTGAAGCTTACGGCGCAGCATATACTCTCCAAGAGATGTTAACTGTTAAGTCGGATGACGTTGAAGGTCGTACACGCATCTATAAGAATATTGTAGATGGTAACCATTATATGGATCCGGGTATGCCTGAATCGTTCAACGTATTGACCAAAGAGATCCGTTCTTTAGGTATCAACATTGAACTGAAAAATGGTGATTAAGTCGTAAGACTCACGATTTTTTAGGTAAAAACAATATTTGTGACCCAGTCGGGTAAGCATTGCTTCCCGACACACGGAGAAAAAAATTGAAAGACTTGCTCGATATCATGCGTAAGAAAACGGACTCAGATGGTCATGCACCAATTGAGTTTGACCGTATCCGTATTGGTCTTGCGTCACCAGAAATGATTAAGTCATGGTCTCATGGTGAAGTTAAAAAACCTGAGACAATTAACTACCGTACTTTTAAACCAGAACGTGACGGTTTGTTCTGTGCCAAAATTTTTGGTCCAGTAAAAGATTACGAATGCTTGTGTGGTAAATACAAGCGTATGAAATACAAAGGCGTCATTTGTGAAAAATGTGGCGTTGAAGTAACTACAGCAAAAGTTCGTCGTGAACGTATGGGTCACATTGAACTTGCTTCTCCAGTTGCACATATCTGGTTCTTAAAATCGTTACCGAGCCGTATCGGTTTGTTATTAGATATGACACTACGTGATATCGAACGTGTATTGTATTTCGAATCATACGTTGTAACTGACCCTGGTATGACTCCGTTTGAAAAGTATCAACTTTTAACAGACGAAGAATACTTCAATGCACTTGAAGAGCACGGTGATGAATTCACTGCGAAAATGGGTGCAGAAGCGGTTCAGGACTTGTTGAAAGATATCGATCTTGAAGCTGAAATCGCACGTTTACGTGAAGAAATTCCTCAAACAACTTCTGAAACGAAGTTGAAAAAAGCGTCTAAACGCTTGAAATTGATGGAAGCATTCAAAGATTCAAACAACAAGCCAGAATGGATGGTGATGAATGTACTTCCTGTACTTCCACCTGATTTACGTCCATTAGTTCCACTTGAAGGTGGTCGTTTTGCGACTTCTGACTTGAACGATTTATATCGTCGTGTCATTAACCGTAACAACCGTTTGAAGCGTCTTCTTGACCTTGCTGCTCCAGATATCATTGTACGTAACGAAAAACGTATGTTACAAGAGTCTGTAGATGCATTGCTTGATAACGGTCGTCGTGGTCGTGCGATTACTGGTTCTAACAAACGTCCATTAAAATCTTTGGCAGATATGATCAAAGGTAAACAAGGTCGTTTCCGTCAGAACTTATTAGGTAAGCGTGTTGACTATTCTGGTCGTTCGGTAAT
This sequence comes from Acinetobacter sp. WU_MDCI_Abxd143, assembly GCF_025514195.1. Taxonomy (NCBI): domain Bacteria; kingdom Pseudomonadati; phylum Pseudomonadota; class Gammaproteobacteria; order Moraxellales; family Moraxellaceae; genus Acinetobacter; species Acinetobacter sp. WU_MDCI_Abxd143. The sequence continues at coordinate 47,436 of NZ_JAHPTH010000014.1, read as the reverse complement.
TACTGTAGGTCCTACTTTACGTCTTCACCAATGTGGTCTTCCGAAGAAAATGGCACTTGAATTATTCAAGCCATTCATTTTCGCGAAACTACAAGCTTCGGGTCAGGCGACTACCATTAAAGCTGCGAAGAAAATGGTTGAGCGTGAGACTCCGGAAGTTTGGGACGTTCTTGCTTCTGTAATTCGTCAACATCCAGTCATGTTGAACCGTGCTCCAACACTTCACCGTTTAGGTCTTCAAGCATTTGAACCTATTCTTATTGAAGGTAAGGCAATCCGTCTTCACCCACTCGTTTGTGCTGCGTTTAACGCCGACTTCGATGGTGACCAAATGGCGGTACACGTTCCATTGACACTTGAAGCACAGTTAGAAGCTCGTGCATTGATGATGTCGACAAACAACATCTTGTCACCAGCAAACGGTGAGCCAATCATCGTTCCTTCTCAGGACGTTGTCTTGGGTCTTTACTACATCACCCGTGATGCTGTAAATGCCAAAGGTGAAGGCATGGTGTTTGCGGATACTCATGAAGTAAACCGTGCACTTGCTACTGGTCAGGTTGCGATCCATGCACGTGTTAAAGTACGTGTACATCAGACTGTTATCAATGAAAATGGTGAACGTGAACACGAAACTATTATTGTTGATACAACTCCTGGTCGTTGTTTGCTTTGGGAAATTGTTCCACAAGGCTTAAGCTTTGACATGATCAACCTTGAGATGACTAAAAAGAACATCTCTAAATTGATCAACTCTTGCTACCGTAAACTTGGTTTGAAAGATACAGTTATCTTTGCTGACCAATTAATGTACTTGGGCTTCCGTCAAGCGACTCGTTCAGGTGTATCTGTAGGTATGGAAGACATGCTCATTCCACCTACTAAGCACACCATTATTGATAAAGCAGAAACAGAAGTTCGTGAAATCGAACAACAGTTCGAACAAGGTTTCGTAACTGCTGGTGAGCGTTATAACAAAGTTGTCGATATTTGGGCGCGTACAAACGACCAAGTTGCTAAAGCAATGATGGATAACTTGTCTTATACACTTGTTAAAAACAAACAAGGTGAAGACGAGAAACAAAAATCATTCAACAGCATCTATATGATGTCTGACTCGGGTGCCCGTGGTAGTGCGGCGCAGATTCGTCAGCTTGCTGGTATGCGTGGTTTGATGGCAAAACCGGATGGCTCGATTATTGAGACTCCGATTAAAGCGAACTTCCGTGAAGGTTTAACAGTACTTCAGTACTTTATTTCAACACACGGTGCGCGTAAAGGTTTGGCCGATACAGCATTGAAAACTGCGAACTCTGGTTACTTGACTCGTCGTCTTGTAGACGTAGCGCAAGACTTGGTAATTACTGAACCTGACTGTGGTACAGCGGGTGGTTTAGTAATGACTCCATTCATTCAGGGTGGTGATGTCATCGAGCCATTACGTGACCGCGTTTTAGGTCGTGTAACTGCTGAAGATGTACGTCGTGCATCTGATGATGAAGTTGTATTACCTCGCGGTACGTTAATTGACGAGAAAATCGCAGCTCAGCTTGAAGAAGCTGGTGTCGATGAAGTTAAAGTACGCTCAGTAATCGCATGTGAATCAACATTCGGTGTATGTGCTCGTTGTTATGGTCGTGACCTTGCACGTGGTCACTTGGTGAACCCAGGTGAATCAGTAGGTGTAATGGCTGCACAGTCAATCGGTGAGCCAGGTACACAGTTAACGATGCGTACGTTCCACGTTGGTGGTGCTGCGAGCCGAACTTCTGCTGCAAACAGTGTTCAAGTACGTAATAAAGGTACTGTACGTTTCCATAACGTGAAAACTGTACAACATGCAAAAGGCCATTTGGTTTCAGTTTCGCGTTCAGGTGAAATTGGTATTGCCGATGATTTAGGTCGTGAGCGCGAGCGTTATAAACTTCCTTACGGTGCAAGCATCTTATTGAAAGATGGTGAAGCTGTAGAAGCTGGCGGTATCGTAGCGACTTGGGATCCGCATACACATCCATTGGTAACAGAAGTTGCTGGTAAAGCGCGCTTCAGCCAAATCGCTGATGGCGTAACTGCAACATCGAAAACTGATGATGCAACTGGTATGACTACTGTTGAAATCTTGCCTGTAACAGCTCGTCCTGCTTCTGGTAAAGATTTACGTCCTGCAATCGTGTTGGATACAACAGATGGCGGCGAGCAGTTCTACTTCTTGCCACAAAATACAATCGTAACTGTCCGTGATGGCGAAACGATTGGTGTGGGTGATGTTATTGGTCGTGTACCACAAGAAACATCACGTACTCGTGATATTACCGGTGGTCTTCCGCGTGTAGCTGATTTGTTCGAAGCGCGTAAGCCAAAAGAGCATGCAATTCTTGCTGAAGTATCAGGTGTTGTAAGCTTCGGTAAAGAGACTAAGGGTAAAAACCGTTTGGTAATTACTCCTGATGATGGTTCTGAGATTTACGAAGAATTGATTCCAAAATGGCGTCAAATCAACGTATTCGAAGGCGAGCATGTGAACCGTGGTGAGACTATTTCTGATGGTCCACAAAACCCACATGATATCTTGCGTTTGAAAGGTGAAGTTGCATTAACTAACTACATCGTGAACGAAGTTCAAGACGTTTACCGTCTCCAAGGTGTAAAAATCAACGATAAGCACATTGAAGTTATCGTACGTCAAATGTTGCGTAAAGTTGATATCACTGATGGCGGTGATACAAGCTTCATCAAAGGCGAGCAAGTGGATTACATCCGCGTTGTTCAAGAGAATCAAGCTGTCTTGGCTCAGAACAAGTTCCCAGCGAAGTTTGAACGTCAATTGATGGGTATTACTAAAGCATCGCTTTCTACTGACTCGTTCATCTCTGCTGCATCGTTCCAGGAAACAACTCGTGTGTTAACTGAAGCGGCTGTAACAGGTAAAGAAGATGATTTACGTGGCTTGAAAGAAAACGTTGTAGTAGGTCGCTTGATTCCAGCAGGTACTGGTCTTGCGTACCACTTAGAGCGTCGTCGTCAAGAAGCTGAAGCTGCAGAACATGAGCTGCATAATGACTTTAGCGAAGTAGACCAAGCGTTCAGTCAAGCATTAAACTCAGAACAATTCTAAGTTTAAACTGGCATTAAAAAGGCACCTTAGGGTGCCTTTTTTATTTATCTTTATTTTTAACAATAAAAAGTTGTCATTACATAAAGATCTTAAAGAGTCATTAATTTATTACTTAAGCGAGATAAAAACTTCACAAAAACGCATTAGGCTACCTGCATACGAAGCCTGGAGTATATCTAATGAAAAAAATGATGATGATTGTTAGTGTTGGCCTCATGTCAACAACTTTATTCGTTGGTTGCCAAAATGCTAGTCCAGAAAGTAAACGTATTGGTTCGGCAGCGATTGGTGGCGGTGCAGGTGGTGCGGTAGGAAAACATGTGGGTGGTAATATTGGTGCTGGCTTAGGAGCGGCGCTCGGTGCAGGTGTTGCAGCTAATGCAAAGGGATCTAGCAGTAAAACCGTACGTAATAGTGCAATTGGTGCAGGTTTAGGGGCTGTTTTAGGTGGAGCTATCATTGGTGGCGATACTGGTGCAGCGGCTGGAGGAGCACTTGGTGGTAGTGCAGGCGCGGCTTATGAAGAGAAGAAAGGGAAGTACTAATATTCCCTTAATAAAATTTAAAAAAAGAAGTCTTTATCTTAGTAAAGACTTCTTTTTTTTTAATTAAGTTTTTTATTAATGAGTGTAAAAGGAATAGCTTTACAAAATATCAATCGATTAGGACAGACGAATAACACAATCTGATCAAATTCCTCATAAAAGAGGATTATTCTTTTCATTAGGACAGATAGTAGTGAGTACGGTCATGAAAAAAACAATTGGATTAGTTTCTGCTTTAATGTTGTCTACACTTATGTTCACAGGCTGTCAAAATATGAGCCCATCTGACCAGCGTATTGGTGCAGCGGCAGCAGGTGGAGCACTTGGTGGTGGCTTAGGTAATCATGTCGGTGGCGGTGTTGGTGCAGGTTTAGGTGCAGCAGTTGGTGCTGGCGTCGGTTCTAATACCCAAGGTGGTAGTAAACAAACAACTACCAAGAGCGCAATTGGTGCTGGTATTGGTTCTGTAGTAGGTAAAGCATTGATTGGCGGTGACTCTGGTGCTGCTATTGGTGGTGCAATCGGTGGTGGTGCTGGTGCAGCAATTGAAGAGAAAAAATAAAGGGTTTGCAGATTTATAAAATAAGCGCTAATAAGCGCTTATTTTTATTGAGGAAAAGGCTTAGCTTTTTTACGTCTGATATAAAGTGTTTTTTGAACCTCTGCAATTCGTACCCCAGATTCATCAAAAATATTTAGATGATAGGTTCTTAAAACAGGTTCATAGTTCTCCGCAAGTTCACGAATTTGTTCTATTTCAGCTAAATCAACTCGAATATCTGCATGTACAGTACTGCGTCCTGGGGAAAGAAAATTGATTTCGGCAGCTTTGTCCCAAACAATATATTTTGATCCGAGATGATGCATAAGAATCATCATATAAAATGGGTCAACCATTGAATAAAGACTTCCACCAAAATGTGTACCGACTAAATTTTGGTTTTTCCAAGTCAGTGGCATTTTTACGCGCACATGGCAAAGTTCTAAATTCATGATTTCAATATAAATCCCTGCACCACGATAAGGGGGATAGTGATTAAATAGAAATTTTGAAATCGTAGGATTGTTCTGAAGTCTTCTTAAAATAGCCATAATAGTCAATTTTTTTTATTGCAACAGTATTCATACTAGATAAGTATCATCTTTTTTATAGTGATGGCAATGCTCTATCCGACTAACGACATGATCGATTGAAAAACAAGATAGGAAATGATTATGCAGCCAAAAGTTCATACAGTAACAACAAGTGATCAACAAACGCTTTGTGCTAAAACATGGGGTGACGAAAAAAATACACCGTTGGTTTTAGTACATGGTTACCCTGATAATCAGGAAGTATGGGAATCAATCATTGAGCATTTGATCAATGACTTCTATATTGTTACTTACGATGTGCGTGGAGCTGGTATGTCATCTATACCAAAACGTATACGTGATTACCGTTTAGAGCGTTTATCTTTAGATCTCCAAGAAGTTGTTGATGAGTTATTGCCAAATCGTCAATTCCATATGGCTGCACATGATTGGGGCTCGATTCAGTCTTGGGAGTCGGTCACCGAGCCTAAGTTTAAAGGTCGTTTATTATCATACACCACCATTTCTGGACCATGTCTTGATCATGCTGCTTTATTTTTACGTGATAAATTTAAATCTTCACCAGCTCAAATCTTAAAAATTTTAACCAAATCTTGGTATATCGGGGCATTCCATCTTCCGTTATTAGCACCAACTGTATGGTCTCTTTTTAGTCCAGAAAAATGGGGTAAAGTTCTTACTCAGCTGGAAAGAAAAAGTAATTTACCTTTAAATAATAATATTAATGCTGATGGTAAATATGGCATTAATTTATATCGTGCCAATTTTATTCCTCGCTTAACTGGTCCACGTCAACGTTATGCACAGTGCCCAGTAAAAGCGGTTATTTTAAAATACGATACGTTTGTAAGCCCAGAATATATCACTGACGCTATGCCAAAGTGGGTTGAAAAATTTGAATATGTAGAGCTTAACGCAAATCACTGGGCAATTCTGAGTGAGCCTGAGAAAATAGCAACTCATATTCGTGAGTTTATTAAAGCTCAAGCTTAAGAATAGAATGACTGCATAAAACTGTTAATTCGGCGATATTTTCGGCTTCATAGATATGAATCTGCTAGAATATCGCCTTTTGTTTTGCTCTGAACTTATTCATGAATGCTGTCGTTATTGCGATTGCAGTGATGTTCTTATTATCACTGGCGCGCGTTTCTGTCGTACTGACTTTAGTGGTTTCTGCCATTGTGGGCGGCCTCGTAGCAGGTTTAAGCCTTTCTCAAACCGTTGAAGCTTTCAACGCTGGTCTTGGTGACGGTGCTGAAGTTGCACTTGCCTATGCAGTGTTAGGGGCATTTGCTCTGGCTTTATCAAAATCTGGTTTACCTGATTTACTTGCTCATAAGCTGATTGGTTTATTGGGAATGGAAGCAGGAAAAAGCCGTCAGACTAAAGTGAAATATCTACTTTTAGGTATTTTATTAATTTCTGCAATTTTCTCTCAAAACCTTATTCCAGTTCATATTGCCTTTATTCCTGTACTGGTTCCGCCACTACTACGGGTAATGAACCATTTAAAATTAGACCGCCGCGCCGCAGCCTGTGTACTTACGCTAGGTTTGGTTGGTACTTATATTTTTCTTCCAGTTGGATTTGGTGCAATTTTCCTTGAACAGATTCTGATGGGAAATATCAACAAAATTGGGGCAGCGTACGGTTTACATGTTGATCGAGCAATGATGCCAATTGGCATGGCTATTCCTGTTTTAGGTATGGTGTTAGGCACCTTGGTTGCTGTATTTATTAGCTATCGTAAACCAAGAATTTATGCTGATCGTGCGATTACACCTGTTACCACGATTGATTTAGATAAACCTATTCGCGCAACTACTCAAGTTGAAACAGCCGACTTAAAAGCAGATGCTGAAGAGTTAAAGCATGAAGCAGAGCAAGCACCAGTTATTGCAAAGAAAACGATCTTGATGGCATTGCTCGCAATTGGCTTAACGCTCGCTGCGCAGCTGTATTCAGGTTCGATGATTTTGGGTGGTTTAGTCGGTTTTGCTGTTCTATCTACTGCTGGAATCTTTAAATGGCAAGATGCAGATGATGTTTTTGTACAAGGCATGCGAATGATGGCTTTAGTAGGTTTCATCATGATTTCTGCTGCCGGTTTCGCCTCGGTCATGACCCATACTGGTGATATTAATCAGTTAGTAAATGGGGTAGTCGAGATTATCGGAGATAACCGTGCACTTGCTGCTTTCTTAATGCTTTGTATTGGCTTATTTGTGACAATTGGTATTGGTTCATCTTTCTCAAGTGTTCCTGTATTAGCCGTTATTTATGTGCCTTTATGTGTGCAGTTTGGTTTCTCACCATTAGCAACGATTGCACTTATTGGTACAGCAGCAGCATTAGGTGATGCAGGCTCACCAGCTTCTGATTCAACTTTAGGGCCAACAGCTGGTTTGGGAGTAGATGGTCAACATGACCATATTTGGGATACAGTAGTCCCTACCTTTATTCACTTTAATATTCCGCTATTAATTTTTGGCTGGATTGCTGCCATGGTTTTATAGTTTTTTATAAAATATTAAAATATAAACCTTCTTAATAACGATCTTTAGATTTAAATTAAGAAGGTTTTTTATTGCTCAAATAAAACATGTATTTTAAATAAATTATATTAAAATACTCAGAATTAAAAGTATATTAAAATGGTTGGTAATATAAAATAATCTTGATTAATATAGTTGGAATTAAAACCTATTAAAATAGTTGGTTAATATATAATTTTATTTAAAACAGGTATTTAAAAATAAATAATAAAATAATTTTATAATGAGTATTGCATGGTTTTAAAATAAATGTTTATTATAAATATAAATAAGGTTGGAGATATTAAAGTGTTCAAAAAAGCTTTGGTTGTTGTATTAATGGGGATGTCTTCTTTTACTTTTGCTGGTAATTGGCAAGTGAAATTTGGTGGTAGTGTTATTGCTCCATCTGAAGATACAACAACGGATTTAGGTGTAGTAAAAGCAGATCATGAATATGCATTTACACCATCGGTAGAATACTTTTTTGGCCAGTCTCCATTTTCGGCAGAATTATTATTAGCAGCACCGGTTAATCATGATGTATTGCTAGATGGTAAAAATGTAGCGCGTATTAAACAGTTACCACCAACAATTACAGCAAAATATCATTTTAAAAACTCTACACGTTTCACTCCATATATTGGTATTGGTGCTACAGCATTTATTCCTTGGGACGAGCAAGGCGTTGCTGACAAAGTAAAAGAAGACTTTGGTGTGGCAGGACAAGTTGGTTTTAATTTCCAACCTGCTGATGCTAAAAACTGGGGTGTATTTGTAGACGTACGTTATGCTGATTTAAGCCCAGAAGTTACCTTAACAAATGGTGCTAAATTTGATCTAGATATTAATCCGTTTGTTTACACTTTAGGTTATAGCTATAAATTTTAAGCATAATAATAAATAGAAAAATATAATAATAAACCTAGACTCAGGCACCTCACATATATTTTATGTGAGGTTTTTTTATGGGTTTTATTTGCACTAAAAAAATCATAAAACAGACAGTTTTATACATATTTTCTGCAAGTTTTTTTCTAAACTAACTTCTATTCATTACAAACATGGGAATAAAAACATGAATAACAAATTAGTGATTTGTTTTGCACTTCTGAGCGGTATTGCTTTTACACAAAGTTCACAAGCTGCGAGTTTTTCGTGTGATGCTGCAAAAACGAAAACGGAAAAAAGTATTTGTAAAAATCGTTCTTTAAATGATGCTGATGTAAAAATGGCAACGACTTATCAAATCGTTCTGCATGCTTTACCTATGGGTGGGCGTGATAGTCAGAAAGATGCTCAATATCAATGGCTGAAAAAGCGAAATGCTTGTGCGGCTAGCGTTAGTTGTATTAGCAAAGCTTATCAACAACGCCAAAAACAGTTAGACACGATATTGCAAGATAGAGTGTTAAGCCACGGTCCGTTTTAATTAGAGTAAAAATTTTTAATATTCAGGATTGAAAAATTCTAGAAATACTCCATTCATAAAGCATTCGAGAACAAACAGCTTCAAAATTTAAGGAGTGATTTATGAGTGAACAAGCATCACAAAATTATAGTTTCCAAGCAGAAGTTGCTCAGCTTTTACATTTAGTGACGCATTCTCTCTATTCTAACCCTGAGATTTTCTTACGCGAGCTGATCTCTAATGCATCAGATGCATGTGATAAGTTGCGTTTTGAAGGAATTAATCATCCTGAATATTATGAAAATGATCCGGACTTACATGTACGAATCAGCTTAAATAAAGAAGATAAAACCTTAACAATTTCTGATAACGGTATTGGTTTAAGCCAACAAGAAGCAATTGATAACTTAGGTACAATTGCGAAGTCAGGCACTAAAGATTTTATGTCAAAATTGACTGGTGATCAAAAAGCAGATGCTCAGTTGATTGGTCAATTTGGTGTTGGTTTTTATTCAGGTTTTATTGTTGCAGACAAGATTACTGTTGAATCACGCCGTGCGGGTCTAGAGGCATCTGAAGGGGTGCGCTGGATTAGTGGCGGTACAGGTGAGTTTGAAGTTCAGCAAATTGATAAGGCTTCACGTGGTACCGACATTATTCTTCACTTACGTGATGATGCGCTTGATTATTTAGAATCTTATAAAGTTAAGCAGATTGTTAATAAATATTCTGACCACATTAGCTTGCCAATTGAAATGCAAAAAGAAGTTTGGCAGGAAGAAGAAGTTGCTGAAGGTGAAGAACCTAAAGGCGGCCAAATGGTCAAAACTGACGAGTGGGAAGCGATCAACTCGGCAAGTGCTTTATGGACACGTAATAAAAGCGAAGTTACTGAAGAGCAATATATTGAGTTTTATAAAAACTTAACTCATGACTTTGAAGCGCCGCTTGCATGGGCACATAACCGTGTGGAAGGTAGTACGGAATATACACAATTACTTTATATCCCAAGTAAAGCGCCACATGACATTTTTACACGTGAAGCAAAAGCCGGTATTAAGCTCTATGTAAAACGCGTGTTCATCATGGATGATGCAGATAATTTAATTCCAAATTATTTACGCTTTGTTCAAGGTGTAGTGGATAGTGCTGACTTACCGCTTAATGTTAGCCGTGAGTTGTTGCAAGAAAGCCGTGATGTTAAAACGATTCGTGAAGGTAACGCACGCCGTGTATTAACTTTGCTTGATGGTTTAGCTAAATCAGAAGATGAAAAAGACCAAGAAAAATTCAAGACATTCTACAGTGAGTTTGGCTCAGTAATTAAAGAAGGCTTGGGTGAAGACTTTGGTAACCGTGAACGTATTTTAAAATTATTACGTTATGCGACTTCAACAAATGATGAAGTAACGACTTCTTTTGCTGACTATAAGACACGCATGAAAGAAGGCCAAAAAGCCATCTATTATGTGACTGCTGACAGTCTAGCAGCAGCGAAAAACTCGCCGCAGCTTGAGTTGTTTAAGAAAAAAGGCATTGAAGTGTTATTAATGGCAGAGCGTGTTGACGAGTGGGCAATGAACTTTGTTCATGAGTTTGACGGTACGCCATTAAAGAATGTATCTAAAGGTGCAGTTGATTTAGGCGATTTGCAAGATGCTGAAGAGAAGAAAGCACTTGAGCAAGCAGCTGAACAGTTTAAGCCTGTTGTTGAGAAACTAAGTGACTCATTAAAGGCTAAAACTAAAGAAGTACGTGTAACTACACGACTAGTTGATTCTCCAGCGTGTTTAGTAACAAGTGAAGGTGAATTATCTCCACAACTTATTCGTATGCTTAAACAAGCGGGGCAAGCCGTACCTGAAATTAAGCCAATTTTAGAAATTAACCCTGAACATCCTTTAGTGAAAAAACTTGAAGGCTCAGAGCAGTTTGATGACTTGGCAAACGTGATTTTCGATCAGGCTGTGATTGCAGAAGGTGGTTTACCAGAAGACCCAGCAGCTTATGTGAAACGTATTAATAGCTTATTGTTGAAATAATTTTTTGATATAAAAAAGCCTCTGAACTGTCAGGGGCTTTTTTTGTGGATAAAGAAAGAGTTATCCACAATTTGGGAATTTATGATTAAAAATTAGCTTCTAGATTTATTTGAACGCTGAGTTGGTGTTTCGGATCATCATCAATATGGTTAAAAAAATTAAGATCATTTTGCATAAAAATCCAATCTCTCCATATTGGTTGTCGCCATGAAATGAAGGGGCCCCAACTATTGAGTCGAATATCATTTTTGGTATATACGCCACCGCTATAAATACCGTAAGTCAGACTATTATCTTTTACAAACTCAAATTGTTGGAAAGTCCAATTGCCCCAGTTGTAATCTTCATTTTCGCTCTTGTTCACATTAAATTTATTAGAAAATAATGTGTTATCTTGCATTTTTTGCGTTAGGTTTAGCGTGGTTTCAGTGTAATTTCGGCTAGTAGATCCGTAGCGAAATATCTGCTCTGTATCAAAGCTAATGTTATGTCTCAACTTCCATTTCTTTTTTGCCAGAAACTGGACATACACATCACTCTCAGAGTTTGATCCTAAATCAAGATCATTTTCAAAGGGTATCCAAGTTGAAATAGTGGCCCAGCTTGCACTCAGTGGATTAGTAGCCGAAACCTGTGCCGATGAGGTCTTCTTCTTTTTCTTACCAAAGGCTTTATAAGTTTGTTCAGGCTGAGTCGCTCGTTTCCATAAAGTATCATTTCCGAACACAGCCATAAGCTCTTGAATTAAACCAGCATCAGATAAAGTATTGTTTGCTTCTACTTCACAAGCTGAGCGTGAAAGTGGTTGTCTTTTTACTTTAGCGAAACTCGTAGAAGAATAGGGATAACGCCGTGACCGTTGGTGTTTTAAAGAGTTATAAAAAAATTGAGTATGTGGAAGTAAAGCTAATACACCTAAACTATAAATACAAATGAAGACTGTCGATTTATTTTGAAATGGAGAAGAAGAAAATTGATTCATTTTTAAAGAGAAGGAATCAAAAATAAAATTAGAACAGTACTTTAGAAGGCTAATCTTAAAATTTTATTTAAAAGTATTTTATTATTCATCACCTTGGATGAGGTTCCAAGGTGACGTTGGCTAGCTTAAAAAAGTGCTTCTAAGCGCAAGAAGGTACTGACGAAATGGTTGCGATCTTCACGATGGTCATTAAAGTAATTTACATCGCCTTGTACAAAGAACCATTCACGTAAAACGGGTTGGCGCCATGAAACAAACGGTCCCCAACTGTTTAAACGTAAGTCATTGTCGTTGTAATAACCACTTGTATAAATCCCATAATTAAAACGGTTATTTGCAAAGAAACTGTGCTCGCGGAAAGTTCTGTTTTCCCAAGCTAAATCATCGTCTTGATCATCGGCATAGGTCAGGCTGAACTGATTGGATAAAAAAGGTTGATTTGGTCTGGCATGTGTAAGTTCAAGATTGGTACGCAAGTAGTTTTCGCTGTCTATTCCATAACGATAAATTTGTTCAGCATAAAACTTAAAATCATTACGGAGTTGCCAATCTCTCGATGCTTTTAAACGAACATAAATATCGTCTCCAGAACGAATACCTAAGTCTGCATCGGTTTCAAAAGGTAGTTTTTTTGAGAAATTTGACCAACGTAAAGCAATTGAGCTGTTGTCATCTCGAGTTCGCTTACCATCTAATTTTTTGTTTGGATCTTGATTCGGGTTCTGATTAATATTGGCTGGACTGTTATTAAATTCATCATCTAAAGAGTCATCACCAAATACCACACTTAGACGTTTTTCTAATGTAGGGAGCTTAATCTTACCGCGAATTCTGGGCTTGATTTCATAATTATCATATTCATTCCAATAGTTATCGATCATGACCCGAATGGTTGCTGTTGCCGGTTTTTGTGGATCAACTTCACCAAACCAATTATCAATTTTTTCAGAAGTACGATCAGCCCAATTACGAATTTTCTTTTGTTTTCGGTCAACCCAAGTTTGATCTTCGGTTTGCTCGGTAGGCGGAACAATAGGCTCATTAGACTGCTCTGGAAAAATGGTTGGGGTTGCATCCACCCAGCGCGGAATTTGATCTAAGAGGTTCTCGTCTGTGGTGACTTCAGTTTGTACTCCAGATGATGTACTTCCTATTTGTTGGTTTGCAGAAGAAGAGGCGGTCTCTGCATGAGCGATGCATACTGAACCAAATCCAATCGTTAAAAGTGCAAAAAGCTGCCGGTACGGCATTACATGAAATGTTTTCATATCTATCTTTATGTTTTGTTGTTGTTTCCACTTTTGTTGATTTTTCTAATAAAATCAAGAGGGAGACACAAAAGTTAAGTAAATTTAACTTTTTTTACATATTTGAAATAAATGAAAAAGTTTAAGCTATTAGCGATTATTTTTAGCCAAAAAAAATCCCCCATTACTGGAGGATGATAGATCAAGGAAACTTCAAATTCCGATCATTAAACACATAAAAAACAGAACATTACAGCGCGAATATTCTAAGCGGCAATAATAAACTGATTTTTGGCAATTGGGTAGTTCTTTTTTTAGAACGCTCTATTGCTAAAATGATGATAAAACATACGATTTGATCACATTTTTAAATGTGTTTATTTATTTCTGTGGAATATCACATGATTCATCAGTACAAACAGCCGCATCATCTTGCTCAACTTCTTCAGTATTTGCCTTGATTTGCGCTTTTTCTAAAACTTGTAAAAAGACTTCACGAGGTTGAGCGCCAGCAAGAGCAATTCTTTGATCAAATACAAAAAATGGAACACCAGTTACATTGAGCTGTTCACGAGCAATTTTTTCGTCATGGCGGACAAAGTCAGATAGTTCATTGGTATCTAATACATACTCAACTTCGGCATTATCAAGGCCAATACGAGATGCAATTTCTTCTACAACTTCACGCTCGCCAATTGCGAGGCCCTCAGTCATATAAGCATGAAAAAAAGCTTCTTTTGCTTCATTGCCTAAACCTTTGCTTTGCGCAAGGTGAATAATGCGGTGTGCATTGAAACTATTGCCTGAGTTAGCCTTTTGCCATTGGAAATCAATGCCTTCAGAAGCAGCCATGGCCGCAATATTACGCTCCATTTCTTCCATCTCTTCATAGGTACGGCCATATTTTTTAGCTAGACGTTCAGTATTTGAAGTGTCATGTTTTGCTGGCGCATCAGGATCTAATTCAAAACTATGCCAGTGGATTTCAAGCTCAATACCAGCTTCAGCAGCTACATGTTCAAGGCGTTTTTTGCCGATATAGCAGAAAGGGCAAACTACATCAGACCAGACATCAACACGCATGGGAGAATCTCATAAATTTTAATTACCCATCATAATAGGGATGATGGATAAGGATTTAAAGCTTTCAATAGCGAATACAGTGTTGCGTATTGTGAAATAAATGGCATATAAAGAAGAATAAGCTCTATTTTATAACTATAAAGAGCAAAACTATAAGAAGGGAAATAGGAGGTGTGTATGCGCCGAGTTTTGATTGCGATTGCAAGTCTGATTGTTATCACAAGCATTATTTTTTTCACTTATCAACATATCAAACAGCAGCAAGCCAAAGACAGTAGTCAAATGTTTGATGTCGTCATGACTGAAAAAATGAATCAGCTTTACGAACAAGCACAAGACTGGTCTAAACCCGTCCAGCTTGATATTCACGATAAGCGTTTGGCAGGACACTATAAGCAAATTTCAGAATTTCTTTTAAGTTATTGGATTCAAAATATTAATGCACGGAATGCGTACTTAAGAGAACTCAAAGCAGCAAAATGGGACACTTTTTTAAATGTGGACCGTTTAGATCTTGATAAAAAACAAAAATTTGTAGAAACCGAAAAGATGCTAGCTGATGTTCGTACAGCTTCGGATCAGTATCAGAGTGAATATGAAAAGATTCATAAAACTTTCTTAGCAAAGGTTCAAGAATTATCTGTTGATGCAGAAATGAGGCAACTGCTCGAAATGAAATTGGGAACTCAGCAAAAAGCAGATCAAGACCATGCAATTTTTATGATTGAGCTACAAATTTTAGATAAAGCAGAACAAATGTTTAAGCTTCTAAAAAATTATGAATGGCAAAAGAAAGATCAGATGATTCTTTTTCATGAAAATGCTCAGGTCAAAAAGTTTAATGGGCTTTATCAAGATGTTCTAAAGCTAAATGCAAAAATTGAAAAAATTAAGAAAAAAAATGTGGCTGCGCTCGAAGGAGATTTAAAAGAATAAGCGGAGCATGAGCATCAAATATTATGATTTGGTGCTCTCGACTTTTCCTTTGGTTAAAAAAGATTGTAATAAACTTTGAGAAGTTTGTAGTTTGTTTAACTGGTCAGACACATGCATGAGTTCAGTTTGCAGTTTTTCTTGAACCACTGAACACAGTGTAAATACGCGTTCATCTAAATCAAAACAAGGCAGTAAGACCTGAATATCTTTTAGATGCATGCCCGCATCATTTAATATTTTAATTTTCTTAATATTATCAATATCTTTTTGAGTATAACTTCGATAGTTATTGCTTGCCCGATGAGGCTGTATAAGCCCTAAACTCTCGTAATAACGTAGCATACGAGGGCTTACTTTTGTGAGCTCGGCAACTTTAGCTAAGTTCATAAAATGGGGTTGACCTTAACAGTGGTGTCATAGTTTAGCATATTTTTATCTTTCAAAATGATACTTGTTCCATGATGAGAAAACTCATTTTATTGGTGTTATTTGGATTAATGACATCTGTTGCAAATGCCAAAACACTTGAACTTCAGGAGAACAACATGCGTCAAATATTTGTGCTTCACGGTTATTCTGCTTCTATAAATGATCACTGGTTTCAAAATTTAAAGCATCAAATAGAAGATGAACACACTTCTGTTACCCTAATTCCATTTCCAGATTCTGAGAATCCGGACGTAGAGGCATGGCAGAAGGTTTTAGATCAACAGATCCCTAAGGTGGATGAAAGTACCTATTTTGTTGCGCACAGTTTAGGGGTGATTACGTTACTGCACTTTTTGCAAAGACATGAGTATCAAAATATTGGAGGAATGATTTTAGTATCTGGATTCTCTGGTTTCATTTCAGATTCTTCTGTACTTAATAGTTATATAACGAAGAGTAAAGTCGATACAAATTACTTTAAGGGCATAAAGAAAAAGCTGGTGTATTTGTCTGATAATGATGATTTGGTTCCGCCTAAACTGACTATTGAATTAGCGAAAGAAATTGGTGCGCCGTACATTACAGTACCTAATGGTGGGCACTTTTTAGGACGAGAAGGTTATACGAAATTTCCGCAATTAGTTGATTCTTTAAAAGAGATGTTAGAGAGCCAATAAGATCTATAAGATAAATCGCACTCTATAATCTGAACACTTTTGTTCAAGTTATAGAGTGTTTTATTAGAATGCGGTTTTAATAAATAGAAGAACCCTACTATTACATTAAAAAATTTAATTATATTTACCGTTTATCTGAGCATTACTGAATCAAATTCGACTTTGTTGTAGCCTATTTATAGATACTTTTAATTTAATCATCATCTTTTTAATTTGAATAGGGTGAATGATTTTTGGAGCAAGTTATGAACTTTCTAAAACAATCAGCTTTCATTGCTGCATTTGCTTTTATGGGTTTACCGACTGTTCAAGCAGAGGAAGTAGCGACTTTACCAACAATTCGCGTTATGGCTGAATCTGAGCTACGTGAAGAGGTGGGATTTGTACCCTTCCAAGAAGATAAAAAAGTGCGTCAGGCTCTGCAACATCGTGAGTATAAAACGCATTACGATATACAAAATGCTTTGGTGCCTGAAGGCATGACTACGGTAGATTATCAGCCAGTTATGGCACAGCCTGATTTGTCTCAACTTTCTCCATTCTTACAACAATACATTTTAGCGGTAGCAGGGGGGATACAGTCTTCTGATCCAACCAACGGTATTTTTGAAATGTTAAGACCTTTGAACATTAACCGAAGTAATGTCGATGCTTACCGTGAAGGTACGATGAAAGTTAACCTTACTGACCTCATAAATTTACAACAGCAAATTCAAGATGGGTTAAAAGGCCGATAAAATAAAAATCCCCGCATTGAGCGGGGATTTTTTTATCTTGGTGTTAATTAAACACGTTCGATTACTGTTGCAATACCTTGACCAAGGCCGATACACATGGTCGCAAGACCGATTTGAGTATCTTGTTGTTCCATTACGTTCAACAACGTAGTGGTGATACGTGCACCAGAACAGCCTAGTGGGTGACCCAAAGCAATCGCACCACCATTTAAGTTAATGATGTCTTGCTTGTCATAAATACCTAAGCCTTTCATTACTGATAAGCCTTGAGCAGCGAATGCTTCGTTTAACTCGATAGTTTGAATATCAGCTATCGTTAAACCAGCACGTTTAAGCGCTTTCTGAGTTGCTGGAACTGGACCATAACCCATGATTGCAGCATCACAACCTGCAACAGCCATAGAGCGAATGACAGCGCGTGGTTTTAAACCTAACGCTTGTGCGCGCTCAGCAGACATAAGCAACATTGCAGAAGCACCGTCAGATAAAGCTGAAGATGTAGCCGCAGTTACAGTACCGCCTTTCGGATCGAATACAGGACGTAATGCTTTGAACGCTTCAAGGTTTGCATCTGGACGAATTACTTCGTCGATGTCGCAAAGGATTTTAAAGCCATTTGCATCGTGGCCTTCAACACCAACGATTTCGTTTTTGAAACGGCCTTCTTGAGTTGCAGCCCAAGCACGGCGGTGAGATTCAACACCAAAAGCGTCTTGCTCTTCACGGCTAATGCCATTCATGCGACCTAACATTTCAGCAGTTAAGCCCATCATGTTAGATGCTTTTGCATAGTGCTTAGATGCTTCTGGGTTTAAGTCGATGCCGTGCATCATACCTACGTGGCCCATGTGCTCTACACCACCAATAATGAAGATATCACCTTGGTTGGTTGCAATCTGTGCAGCAGCAGTATGAAGCGCTTGCATAGAAGAACCGCAAAGACGGTTTACTGTTTGACCAGCAACAGTTTTTGGTAAGTCAGCCAATAAGCCGATGTTACGGCCAATATTCATACCTTGTTCTAGAGTCTGGTTTACACAGCCCCAGATTAGGTCTTCAACTTCGTTTACATCAAACTGGTTACGAGCAACGAGTGCACGAACCAATTCAGCAGATAAGCTGTCAGCACGTACATTACGGAACATACCGTTTTTGGTTTTACCCATTGCAGAACGTACGCCATCAACGATGACAACGTCACGTGGATTTAAAGTAGCCATTCACGTTGCTCCTTAACCGTAGAATTTTTTGTTGTTAGCAGCCATGTCGCGCAACATTTGTGGCGCTTCATAAGCCTTACCTAAGTGTGCATATTTGTCGCAAAGTGCAACATATTCAGCAACACCTGTCTGGTCGATATAACGACATGGACCACCACGGAATGGAGGGAAACCTACACCCATAATCATTGCCATGTCTGCTTCAGCAGCAGTTGCAACAATGTTGTCTTCTAAGCAACGAACTGTTTCGTTACAGAAAGCAAGCATCATGCGGTCAATGATTTCTTGGTTATCAAACTCGCGTTTTTCACCAGTGACGAAAGGAGCAATGATTTCATACGCTGTTGGATCAACAGTTTTTGCTTTTTTGCCTTTCTTATCGAGTTCGTATTTGTAGAAACCAACGTCATTCTTTTGACCAAGACGTTTAGCTTCGTACATTGCTTGGATTGAACCTTTGTAGTCTGGCTTCATACGGTCTGGGAAACCTTCAGCCATGACTTCTGCGCCATGTACACCCGTGTCGATACCTACAACGTCGATGAGGTAAGCAGGACCCATTGGCCAGCCAAACTTAGACATTACATTGTCAACTTGTTGGAAGTCTGCACCGTCTTTTACAAGAAGGTCGAATGCACCAAAGTAAGGGAACAATACACGGTTAACCAAGAACCCTGGGCAGTCGTTAACAACGATCGGTGTTTTACCCATTTTTTGAGCAAGAACCACAGTTGTTGCAATCGCCTCTTCAGAAGTCTTTTCACCACGAATCACTTCTACAAGCGGCATCATGTGAACTGGGTTGAAGAAGTGCATACCAACGAAGTTTTCAGGACGTTGTAAGGCTTTTGCTAAACGCGTGATTGAAATTGTAGAAGTATTAGAAGCAATGATTGTATTTTCACGAACATTCTTCTCAGTATCCGCAAGTACCATTTCTTTTACTTTTGGATTTTCTGTAACTGCTTCGATCACGATATCAACTTCTTTAAACTCATCGTAGCTTAAAGTAGGACGGATACGTGCAAGGGTTTCACCCATTTGCGCAGGTTTCATTTTCTTGCGTTCAACTTGTTTAGTTAACAAGCTGTTTGCTTCTTTCATACCTAGAGCAAGTTGTGGATTACCAATATCTTTCATGATAATTGGTGTACCTTTGCTTGCTGCTTGGTAAGCAATACCACCACCCATGATACCAGCACCAAGTACAGCTGCTTGGTTTACAGGGTGTGCACCTTTTTCATGTTTTTTAGCAGTTTTCTTAACAACTTGGTCATTGAGGAATAAACCAATCAATGCGCCAGCTTGTGGAGTAATGGCTGCTTTCGCAAAGCCTTCAGCTTCAGCTTTTAATGCTTCGTCACGCGCAAGGCTTGCACCCGCTTGTAATGAATCAAGTAATAATTTTGGAGCAGGGTATTGAGCCGGATTCGCTTTAGCAAGTACAGCACCTTTTGCTGTGTTGAACGCCATCATTTGTTCAAGTGGGTTCAATTTTACAGCATCAAGTTTTTCTTGACGTTTTGCTTTCCAGTTCAAACGACCAGAAATTGCTTGCTTAACTAAGTCAGTTGCAGCTTCAAGTAATTTATCAGCAGCTACAACCGCATCTACAGCACCATCTTTTAGTGCAGCAGCCGGTTTTTTAGGAGCAGCCATCGCCATCCATTCAACCGCGTTGTCGATACCGATAAGACGGCTTAAACGTACGCTACCGCCAAAACCTGGGTAAATACCAAGTTTAATTTCCGGTAAGCCCACTTGTGCAGCTTCTGACATCACACGATAGTCACAAACTAAACACATTTCAAAACCGCCGCCTAACGCCATACCGTTAATAGCAGCAACTTTTGGAATCTCTAAATCTTCAAAGCTATTGAAGATTTCGTGAACAGGCATAAGCCAGTCAACAATCGCTTTTTCGCCTTGTGCGAAGTTTTCACCAAATTCGGTAATATCTGCCCCAACAATAAATGTTGTTTTGCCCGAGGTAACAACTAAGCCTTTAATATCATTATTTGCTTTTACCGCAGCAATAGCAGCTTGGAAATCTTCAATTGTTGCACGGTTAAATTTATTGACCGACTCACCTTGTAAGTCAAAGCGGAATTCTGCAATTCCGTCCGAAAGCATTTGGACGGTAATGGCATTGCCAGCGTGGATCATGCCTGATCTCCTTAGTTTTGGAGGACTTCTAAGTTGATGTTATGAAGCGTGTGTACAGCTTCGGTACACATTTATGCTTCGCTAATCTTACGATAACTATATCTAAAAAAAACCTGACAAGTTGTATCAAGCCGTGACGCAAGGGTCATCAATTATTTTTAAATAATTTTTTTAATCTATATTTATGAAAAATATATTTTTAATTGTAAAAGCTTCTTGTTAAGAAGGGGTAAGATAAAGCTGGGAAATGTAGTAGACAATTAATAAATTATTTTTGGTCTAGTAATAAAAATTAATATTTTGTGTGAATTATTAGACAGACAGTATTGTCTATTTTTTTATCTTTGGATAAACTTTGTGTTATAAAAATGTTCAATAAAGTATCTATTATGTTAAAAAATAAATTTATGATTTTGGCTATCCTTCCTTTTATGTTGAGTGCATGTGGAGGCGGTGGTTCTAGTGATAATAATTCTGCAAATAACAACCAAAGTGGTACATCACAAGATTCTATTGCGGATGGTACGCGTTATTATTTTATGGATTACAATGCTAATGAAAAAACAGATGAGCTAAATAATGCTTATTTTGAAATTTTTAATAAAAAATCAATAGATGGCTCCTCTAATCAAGCTTTAAATGAGTATTTGTTAACAGAGAAAAAACTCTATTTCCCTACTGATAAAGCACTCAATGTCATGAATTTTAATTCAATGACAGATTGGAGATTAGATATCATTGGAGAAGTTAAAGAGGATTGGAAATTTCAAAGAGTTGATTTATCTGATAAGAATATGTTTGATACTGTCTTGCCAGGATATCGAGCATTAGGCTTTTCAGTGAGTGATGAAAGTACGACTAATGGGCGTCTATTTCTTACTACCTATGGACAGAATAAATTCCCTCAAGGGAGTAGCTGTTATCGTTTAGTTTCAAAAAAATCTAATCAAGAAACATTTGCATTTAATATTGATCAAAACTATGAAATTAATCAAAGTTTTGATCAGTTTGATGCTGAAAATGGTCCTTATCTTAATTATTTGAATCAAACAAATCCATTTGGTTTTACTTATAAAGCAGTTAAGGGATCATGGCAAAATGTTCTATGGACAACGATTTATGATACTACTTTAGGTTTTGCTATTGGTGATGGTGTTGGGGTGCAATATCAAGGTAAGCTCTATAAAGCAAATTATACGAGTAACATTGCTTGGACTGCTGATCAAGAGATTAAGCATTGGGAAATATATTTAAAAAATACAGATGATCCTGAAGAGCTCCGTTTTGCCCAATTAACAATTGCTCAATTGAAATCTGGTTGTTATGCCTACAATGAAACCGCTGCAAAAGCACTTGTTTCTCTGACTGGATTAGATTGGAAACCATATCAAGACTAACTTTGGAAGTTGAGTTTGAGAAATCTCAAAAATGGTTATTTTTGAGATTTCTATTTAGCCAAAAAATAATACTTGCTGATCTAGGTCTGAATTTTCTTCGAGACTTTGTTATTATTCCCTCAATTTCAAATTCCTTCGAAGTATCTTTAAAGATGCTTAAATGCGAGTAACTATATGATTAAGTGGATCATATTAGCGATTTTTGTGATATCAGCATTGTATATCCAACATCGCGGCAAAGTGCGTCACTCGTTTTATCGTCAATTTTTTGACCATTCAACCTTGCTCGCACCGATTAACTTTTTAATGTACATCTTTTCAAAGGTGCCGAATCAACCTTATATCGATACACAGCATTTTAAAGATTTAAAAGTGCTGGATGAAAATTGGGAAATGATTCGAGATGAAGCGAAAGCTTTATATGACCAAGGTGGGATTAAAGCTTCAAGTACCTATAACGATTTAGGTTTTAACTCATTCTTTAAAACAGGTTGGAAGCGTTTTTACCTTAAATGGTATGAATCGAGTCATCCATCTGCTGCTGAGCTTTGCCCAAAAACTACAGCACTTCTTAAAACATTGCCGACAATTAAAGCAGCAATGTTTACCGAGCTTGCACCTGACAGCCGTTTGGTAAGACACCGTGATCCGTATGCAGGTTCTTTGCGTTATCACTTAGGTCTAATTACACCAAATGATGATCGTTGTTTTATTGACGTCGATGGCGAAAGATATTCTTGGCGTGATGGTCAAAGTGTCGTGTTTGATGAAACTTATATTCACTATGCTGAAAATAAGACTGATCAAAACCGTATTATTTTCTTTGCAGACGTTGAACGTCCAATGAAAGTAAAATGGATGGAGCGTTTCAACCATTGGTTTGGTCGTAATGTGATGACTGCGGCAAGTTCACCGAATGAAACAGGCGACCAAACAGGTGGCCTAAATAAAGCTTTTGGTTATGTCTATCAAATTCGTATTAAAGCTAAAGCTTTAAAAGCTAAGAACCGTAAGTTGTATTACTTCTTAAAATGGTTCCTCATGCTTGGGATTTTCTTCCTGATTTTTGTTCGACCATATGTATTTTAATAAAAGCGCCCTTAAGGGCGTTTTTATTTTAAATAATGATATTCATCATGCATCATTTATTGCGTATTGAACGATCTTAAATACAACGTCTTGATTACTTAAAGAGTCATCTAAGTCTTCTATTAACTCTTTGATAATAAATACTTCAAGAAAATAGCTGTAGCACGTATCCTTGATAAAAACTTCCATCTTTTCATCGTTTGATAGAGCAATTGCTTTGGATGTAATATCCCAAGGTTGTTCAGCATAGATGGTGTGTTCATCAGAAATATGTTCAATATTTGATATCATTTCTTGTAAGGGCATGGGATATTTCAATGGAATTTAACCTGCTAGTCTAATTACCACAAAACTTTTATAAAGATTCGTGATGTGAATGATTAGGATTTAATATTGAAGGTTTTTAGATTAATTTAGCATGAAAATTTTAGTTCTCTTTTCTAAAAGAAAAAATAAAAAAGACTATAAAATAATTTAGGAAAAAGATAATAGCAGTGAGTCATCTTATTTAATTATATGATTTTGCTTAGTCTAAGATTAAAATTTTATAAAATAGTTCTTAATAAAAATATAATGCTTTTTATCTGAATATTTAATTTTAGATTGATAAAAAGAGAAAATTATTGATAATTCAGATTATATTATATTAATAATTTGAATCGAGGAATAAAATGAAAAAAATACTACTTTCATGTTTATGTATATTAAGCCTTTCAGCATGTGATGATGAGACAGAGGAACAAAGTGAGAGACTGGTTGGTTTTTCTGTGGGTCAGATCGCTGGGAATCCAGTAATTGAGAAGAAAAATTATAAGATTCAGGATAATAAGATTTATATAAGTTATCCTGATAATCATCCATTAGGTTATGAACTTAGTCAGCATTATTTCACTGATCAGGGAGTGACCTTAGATCCGATTAAAACAACTGATGGCACATGGTATTTGTTAGGTTCTCAAGTCCAATTTTCTGATACAGCTTTAAACTATCAACCTGCCAACTTAGTGAAAAGCGATAATTTATTTCTAAATCAAGATTTAGTTAAAATTGATATTTCAGGTCAACCAGTGACTAAGTATTTAGGCCAGTGGATTTATGAGTCATTACCATTTAGTCAACAGGGCTTTTTTGAAGATTATTACAATGCATTATTACAACAAAATGTAGCTAATTTTCCGAAAGGTTCCACCTGTTGGATGATTAATAAAACCTACAGCAATAAAGATTATATTGGGTTCTCTAGTGACGGTACTGCACCTTTATATACAGAATCAAATGCTACTGCGCCTGTAATGGGAACATGGCAAGGTATTAACTGGTCGCGCGATGAGTTATTATTAGCAATGAAATTTACAATAAACGATACCGAATATTCTGGGCAGTACCACCATAAGTCGGGTGTGGACGAATATGTTCCACCGTATGTAGGTAAATATTGTGACTTTGTCACTGAAAATGCTGCGGATGCTATGATTAAGACTTGGAAAGGTGAATCTTTAACCCAGTAATTATAGAAAAATAGTTTTATTTATTACGCCCGAAAGGGCGTTTTTTTATGACATAAAGTATCTAATAACTTTTGTGACCTATTTCACAGTGCTGGCAATTTGTTACAACTATTAAAAGCCAATAGGCAATTTTGATTCTACAATGGCGCGGTTTTTTCGAAGACTGGTCAGCGGAAGTAGGTTTTAAAATGGCTCATGCTCATCACGCAGCTCATGCACATGTTCATCATATCGAAGAGAGAAAAGAAGAAAGTTCTCAAGGCGATTTAAAAACAAAAGTGATGTTAAGACAAGCAGCTTCGACAACTGAAAAATCTAAACGATCTAAAACTCAAAATCATAAAACTGAAGACCAAAATATTAATTTGCATAAGTTCTCAAGTAAGCTTGAAAGTATATCTGCCAACCATAGTAAAGAGAAATGCGCCAAAAATATTCGTATTGCTTTACAAGCAGCAGGCGCCGATGTGTCTAAGCATCCGGTAGCAGCTTCAGACTGGGGACATACACTTGAGAAGAACGGTTATAAGAAAATTAAACCTGCTTTTAACCGTCCAGAAGAAGGCGATATTTATATTATTGAGCGAACAAGTGGACACACTTATGGTCATATTGCAGGTTACACAGGCAATGGTTGGTTCTCAGATTTTCGTCAAAAAACCTATGCGGTCTATAAAGAAAAAGACGTTAAATATAGCTACTATCGTCTAGATTCTTAAGCAAGTACGACACAATCTGTCGGGTCATATCTAAATCTGTTTCCAAATTTATGTTCTGGCACAGTAAAGCACTTGAAAAGTAGGGGTGAAAACATCACATTAGGTATTCAGTATTAAGCCATGCATGCCAATAGTGAATCAAAACGCTCGTCCTCATATTGAAAAAATTTTAGCCAACATGACCCAGCTTCCAGGTGTTTATAAAATGCTAGGGAAGGAGGGCGAATTATTATATGTCGGCAAAGCAAAAAATCTAAAAAATCGGGTGTCGAGTTATTTTGTTAAAACGATTGAGCATCCTAAAACACAAGCTTTAGTTGCACGAATTTATGATATTGAAACTTTAGTTACTCGTTCAGAAACTGAAGCTTTACTCCTAGAACAAAATTTAATTAAACAACATCGTCCGCCGTATAACATTATGCTGCGGGACGATAAGTCGTATGTCTATATTTTTGTTTCGGCCGATAAGCCTTATCCTCGGCTTGCGAGCGGACGTGGTAAAGGTAAGCACCAAATTGGTAAGTTTTTTGGCCCCTATCCAAGTGCCTATAGTGCACGCGATACGTTACTGGTTTTGCAAAAACTTTTTAATGTACGTCAGTGTGAAAATAGCTATTTCTCACAGCGCAAGCGTCCATGTTTGCAATATCAAATCAAGCGGTGTTCAGCCCCGTGTGTAGGTCTGATTTCTCCCGAAGATTATAAAGAAGACGTTAATAATAGTATTCGCTTTTTGCAAGGTGATACCAAAGAGCTTAATCAAGAGCTCATTGCCAAAATGGAACAAGCAGCGGCTGAGCTTGAATTTGAAAAAGCTGTTTTTTACCGTGATCGATTGTCTTTACTGCGTGAAGTTCAAGCGCAACAAGCCGTGTTTAAAGTCAAAGGTGAAGCGGATATCCTGGCAATTGCATATCAAGCAGGTGTGACATGCGTGCAAATTATGTATGTACGCAACGGGCGAATGCTAGGTGGGAAAAGCTATTTCCCAGACATGCTGGGTGATGATCTTGGGCAAATGCTGAGTGACTTTATGGCGAACTTTTATTTTCAGGTTGCAGATGAAGTACCGAATGAGCTTATCGTAAATATTGCTTTGCCTGACTGTAAAGAATTAGAAGATGCGTTGGCACAGCAGTTTGGTAAAAAGGTTCAGATTAAGAGTAATGTTCGAGAAACTCGTGCCGAGTGGTTAGAGTTAGCTGAAATGAACGTTCAACATGCCATTAAAGGGCAATTGAGTAATCATTTAGAACTGAATGAACGTTTCCATCAGTTAGAGCAAGTAGTGGGAAGACCTGTCGATCGTATTGAGTGTTTTGATATTAGTCATACCATGGGTGAAGCTCCAATTGCCTCATGTGTCGTGTTTGATCAAGGGGGCGCTCGTAAGCGTGACTATCGCCAATTTGCCATTCAAGACATTACAGCAGGCGATGACTATGCTGCTATGCGTCAAACTTTAACACGACGTTATAAAAAGGCCATATTGCCTGATTTGCTGTTGATTGATGGTGGTAAAGGCCAACTCCATATGGCGATGGAGGTTATGCAAGAGCTTGGGCTAGATGCTTTTATGGTGGGTGTATCTAAAGGTGAAGGGCGTAAACCCGGACTTGAAACTCTACATTTTACTGATGGCACAAAAATCCAGTTGCCAGAAGACCATAAGGCATTACATTTGATTCAGCAGGTGCGTGATGAGGCCCATCGTTTTGCGATTACTAAACATCGTGCTAAACGTGATAAACGCCGTAGTACCTCAGTTTTGGAAGCAATTCCAGGGTTGGGTCCAAAGCGCCGTCGAGATTTATTAACTCATTTTGGTGGGATCCAAGGTGTTTTAAAAGCATCCGAAAAAGAACTTACTCTTGTGCCCGGTTTTGGTGAAATGATGGCAAGAACGATTTATAAAATTCTGCATGAATAAAGATAGGTTTCTATACCGAGTGACCAAATAGTTGGCATATAAGTACAAGAATGATCATTCACATTCCCTTTAAAATGATGAAAGATGTTTCATCAAGAGTCAGAGTGCTTTAGGGAAGTGAATGTCATTACTGCAATTATTTGAAGAAATAAAACAAAAGGAATGGATTGAAATACCCGAAGGATGGCTACAAGGGCGAACTGTTTTTGGTGGTCTTGTTGCTGGACTACTCATGCAAAAAGCCTGCTGCAATATTCAAGATCCAAATAAAAGATTATTAAGCTGTAGTATTACTTTTGTGGGGCCCGTACAGCAGGGACCTGCCCAATTGACTATTGAAATTTTAAGAGAAGGGAAATCGGTCACTACGCTTGAAACCCGTTTATGGCAAGATGGTGCGGTACAAACGATTTTGGTCGCAAGCTTTGGTGTGCCGCGTGCGTCGAATATTGAAGTGCGACATGAGCCTAACGTTCCAGTTTATAGGCAACCTGAAGAGTTACAACCTATTCCTTTTGCTAGACAAATGCCAGAATGCTATCAACATTTTGATGTATGCTGGGCAGAAGGTCATTATCCTGTTACAGGAAGTCAGTATGCTGACTTTGGAGGGTGGTCGAGGTTTAATCCCGATAAGCATGAAAATCGTCAAATGACTTTGCCAGATTTAATTGTCTTGATGGATATTTGGCCACCTGGTGTATTGCCGATGTTTAAGCAAGTTGCTCCTGCAAGTTCTTTAACTTGGCACATTACCTATGTCCATCCGTTCCAACATCAATTGTGTGACTGGTTTAAATATAAAGTGGTAACTGAATATGCAGGTGAAGGTTATTCCACAGAATATGCCCATCTGTGGGACCAAAATGATCATTTAATTGCAATTTTACGGCAAACTGTTACGGTATTTACCTAAGCAGTCCACTTCCTCGATTCATATATTTCGTATAAAGTGGCTGTTACAGATAGATACAATATTGAAGAAAGTATTTTTGTCTGTTACAAGATGCATGAAGACTTAATTGGCGGTGTTTATGACCACAGGGCGAATCCTGAATATCCCAAATATCCTAACATTAGCGCGTATCGCGCTTATTCCTGTATTTTTGGTGATCGCGTATTGGCCCCCTGCAATGGGTATTGGTGAGCATGAAGGAAGTATGAGTCGTCATATTATCTTGACGGCTATTTTTGTGTTTGCTGCTATTACCGATTGGTTTGATGGCTATTTAGCACGAACTTTAAACCAGACTTCAGCATTTGGCCGTTTTTTAGATCCAGTTGCAGATAAGCTCATGGTGGCGGCTGCACTGATTGTTTTAGTGCAGTGGAATCCAACCATTTCAATGGCTTTTGCCGCAATTGTGATTATTTCACGGGAAATTACAGTTTCTGCTTTACGTGAATGGATGGCAGAACTTGGCGCACGAACCAGTGTGGCAGTATCGACGGTAGGTAAATATAAAACAGCCTTTCAGATGATTGCGATTAGTGTGTTCTTACTCAATTGGCAGCCATTAGAAATGCTTGCCTATGCTTTATTATATACGGCAGTCATTTTAACTCTATGGTCAATGTTTATTTATCTTAAAGCAGCTTGGCCTTATTTAAAGCAGCCTTAAGTGCATATTGAATGATGAAGCCTTTCTACAATGAAAGGCTTTTTTATTTTTGAAGAGTGCAAGAATCGGGTCGTCATAGGGCTTTGGCTACTTTAATGTAAGATATAAGTGCTAAGGAGGTGACACATGCAAATGCTTTCTTCTCGGCAATTTGCTGTAATTGCCACTGTGATTGAATATTTATATGAACATCTAGACCAGCAACCCAGTCTAGATGATGTTGCGAGCCATATGAATTTAAGTTCAGGTTATATTCAACGCCAGTTTCAGGAATGGGTAGGGATTAGCCCGAAAAAATTTGTGCAATATATGAGTTTGCAACAGGCTAAATATTATCTGTTGCAACAGCAGAGTTTATTAGAAACTGCTTTAAATACGGGTTTATCTGGCACAGGACGTTTACACGATCTGTTTATTCAGCTTGAAGGGATGACGCCTGGTGAATATAAACAACAAGGCGAAGGCGTTATTCTTAATTATTCAGTTGAGACAAGCCCCTTTGGTGAGTTGTTGGTTGTCAGTAGTGAAAAAGGGATATGTTCTATTCGATTTATCGAAACTCACGACAATATTGAACAACTCATTAAGCAGTACTTTCCGAAAGCTCAATTGAAAAATCAGTCACCGATTTGGCATCAACAAATTGCAACGTGGTTTGAACAGGACTTTTCAGAACACTTACAGCAGAAACTTCCTCTTAATTTGGCTGGAACCCCATTTCAGCTACAAGTATGGGAAGCCTTGCTCACCATTCCAGAAGGCCAATTGCGTACTTATCAAGATATTGCAGAGCAAATTGGAAAGCCTAAAGCAGTCAGAGCCGTTGCTACAGCAATTGGGAAAAATCCGATTGCATATCTGATTCCCTGTCATCGAGTGATCCGTGCCACA
This sequence comes from Acinetobacter sp. WU_MDCI_Abxd143, assembly GCF_025514195.1. Classification (NCBI taxonomy): domain Bacteria; kingdom Pseudomonadati; phylum Pseudomonadota; class Gammaproteobacteria; order Moraxellales; family Moraxellaceae; genus Acinetobacter; species Acinetobacter sp. WU_MDCI_Abxd143. The sequence continues at coordinate 18,055 of NZ_JAHPTH010000014.1, read as the reverse complement.
GGGATGGTCGGAGAATATCATTGGCAAAAGGGGCGTAAATTGGCATTGTTAGCTTGGGAGATGTCAAAGCAACATGGAGAGACCGTATGACCTTGGATTTATTTTCTCCAGAACCTTGTGAGAATTTATTACCCTACGATGGTGAAGTTCAGGACTATGGTTGTATTTTAAGCCCTGAGGAAGCTGAACAGTATTTTCACTATCTTTATCAACACCTCGCATGGAAACATGACGAGGCTAAGTTGTATGGCAAGCATTTTATTACAGCTCGAAAAGTTGCATGGTATGGAGATGACTACTATCAATATAAATATTCGGGTGTCGCACGTGATTCTTTGCCTTGGGACAAAGCACTGGCCAAACTAAAACAACAGGTAGAGCAGATACTTTCAGAAAAATTTAATTCTTGTTTGGCAAACCTTTATGAAGATGGAACCCAAGGGATGGCTTGGCATAGTGACTCAGATGTTTCTTTGGCAAGAACGACAACTATCGCTTCTTTAAGCTTTGGTGCTACCCGTAAATTTTCTTTTAGGCATATTCAAAGTAAAGAGAAAGTTGAATTATGGCTACAGCCAGGCCAACTTATTGTGATGCGTGGTGAGACTCAACAATATTGGCAACACCGTTTAAATCGTTCAACAAAGATTTTACAACCACGTATTAATCTTACTTTTCGGCAATTTAAGTTTTTATAACCTTCATTAAAAAGCGGGCAAGAAAAAAGCCCATGATGGCAGCATGAGCTTATTCCTCTGAGGGGGATGCTTCTATTGATGAGCTGCTGATGAAAAGAATCATCAATAGGAGCTAAAATCATAATATGAGAATATTGCGATATATTCAATGTTTTAAAGTGTAAGAAAACTTTAAATTATCATAAGGTGGAGTTTTAGATTTCACCTTTTTCAGATAATTCCATAAAACGTTGTTCAATAAGTGCTGCATTTTCTTGCAAAATTTCGATAAGCTTTTCAACGTTTAAAAAATCAAAACGATTTTTAGAAGCAACTAGAGTTAAAGCTAAAGGTACTTCCTTGGTTGAAAATCGAACAGGAACAGCTAGACCTGAAACATTTGGGTCAATCTCACCTTGTGAGAAATAGAACCCTTGTTTTTTAATTTTACGCATACGTTGAATAAAGCTCGGTTCATCTTCAGCAAAACCTGATTGTTTTAATTCTTGCTGGTAACGGTGGTAGTAGTCCTGCATGCGCTGTTTACTTAAATGCGAAACCATTGTTTTTGGAGATGACCCAACATAAATTGGTCTTGGACAGCCTCGGCCATATGAAAGTAGCTCAGTGTCTTTAAATATTTCATGATGTATGTCAATGCAATAGTCATCATTTAAATAGGTAAGCAAACAGCACAGTTCGGTACGTTCTACAATATTCCGCATGAACGGTGTGCTGATTTGAACCAATGGGTCGGTTGTTCTAGATATATAGTCAAGAACTGCAATTTTTGAGCCTAAGGTATAATCGCCAGAGGTTCCATTAATGCGTTTTAATAGATCAGCTGAGACTAGCTCTTTGAGGTAACGGTAACTCGTTGGTTTGGACAAGCCAAGTTCTTCGCAAATAATATCGACATTAATGATTGGACGCGAAACCGAAAATAGGTCCAGTACAGTTAAAATTTTGCCAAAACTTGAAATTGCCATAGTGTCTTGTTCGTATCCTTTAACAACGAGTCATCTTTGAGTTTTTATAACAGAAAAAAAGAAGATTTGTCTCAATTCTAAAATAAATGCCTGATTTGAGTATTTTACTCTGACAAAGAGAAAACTTCTCTTGGCTTATACATCATATACGATAATTAAAAAATATATCAAATTATCAAATAGAGATATTTTAGTTGACTAAATCGCTTTATTTTGAAAAAATTGCCAAACAAAATATCTAATCGAGAAATTGGTCGGTTCCAGATTGATTTCTTGATACCTCTTCTTTCCAAAGCTTGGCCGTTTAAATGGCGCCCAAACTGAAATCATTTCGGCCAATCAGGCGAGATGTGGAAAAATCATTGTATTGAAGGATGCCCCTCATATCATTTGCTTTGAGGCAAATGGCAAAGTTGTGTTGTCTTTAGAAAGACAATCAAATATTGAAGGGCATGCTCATCAGTTCAAATCTGTATTTGAGATGAGTTCATGTTATTAAAGCAAATACTGGCGTTCCGCCCGAGTAGGCTTGATCTGATCTTTGCCTTAAAAACATTTATTGCCGGAATGTTGGCACTATTTGTTTCGTTTGAATTAGATCTGATTAACCCGATGTGGTCGATTGGTACGGTCCTGATTATTGCCAATCCATATTCAGGAATGGTGTCCTCTAAATGTGTCTATCGTGTGGTAGGGACAATTGGCGGAGCTGTGATTGCCCTAACTCTAACGCCACATCTAATTAATACACCTTGGATATTTACCGTGGTGTTATCGTTGTGGGTGGGTTTTGCGCTTTATGTTTCGTTACTCGATCGTACTCCACGTAGTTATGCTTTTATGCTGGCGGGTTACTCGACAGCCATGATCGTCTTCAATGCGATTACCTATATTGATCAATACAATATATTTGATATTGCTTTAGCTCGGGTCATAGAAATCTCGATTGGTGTGATTTCAAGTGCCGTGGTTTCTGCCACGATTCTTCCAATGCATATTGGCTCGGCAATTAAACAGCGGGTGATCAAAACCCTAAAAGATACAGAAAATCTGTTTGCTAATTTATTAACTACAGATTCGCAGCAGAACAATACTCAGCTTCTGGCTGCCATCACTCGTGACACCACAGACATTCATGCCTTGGCAGTACATTTGAGTTATGAGAAGGGCGAGTTGCATGGTATGACCAAACCCTTGCAGGAAATGCTTCATCAAATCTCAATGGTGGTCGCTAATCTAGTCGCTTTATCTGAGCGTATTAAGCAGCTTCAAGAACTTCGGTTTATCGAGACTCATGCAGAAAAACTGCAACAGCTTTCAGCTCATGTTGTACAGTTTTTAGAGCAAAAAGATCTGATTATTGATGAAAATATTTTGCAGTTGCCTGATGAGTTTGAAAGCGATTTTGCAAGTTTGATGGAGTCGGCTTCTACACATCAACAAGTTTTGGTTGCAGCTATGAAAATGGATGTGCGCCATTTCATTAGTAATGTGTTAGCCGTTAAAGTTTTGTGGCAGCGAATTCAGCAAGGTAATAAAGAGATTCCTGACAACATTACGCCAATGACGACCAAATATCCAAGTTTACACCGTGATCATGGGGTGGCGATACGAGGCGGTATTAGTGCAGTCCTTATTACTTTTATTGTGACTGGGGTCTGGATTGTGTCGGGATGGAAAGCTGGATTTATGATGGCGCAAATGGGAGCAGTAACAGCCTGTATTTTAACGGCCTTAGATAACCCCGTGCCAGTTTTGCGTATTTTTATCTGGGGCAGTATTGCTTCAGCAGTTTTAGTCTTCGTTTATGCATTTGGTATTTTCCCGCATGTCACAACTTTCTGGGAACTTGGACTGGTTTTATTACCGATGTTCTTATTCGCAGTGTCTATGATGGCTAACCAGATGCTGATGCCAGTAGGTATGGTGTTGGGTATTAATACCATGATGGGACTAAACTTGCACAATGCTTATAGCATGGATGCGGTGTCTTATCTTGATAGTTCATTTGCCATGATCTTAGGTGTTTTAGTTTCTTTGATTGTCATTGACGTTGTTCGTGCCATGTCACCAGACACGAGTGCTAGCCGTATTTTAGCCTTACATTACCGTGCCATGCGACAAGCGATCTACCTGCCATATGGCCTTGATTTTAAAGTTCATCTACGCAGTATGCTAGATCGGATTGGGATTCTAAACAGCAAAATGGTGCAATCAGACGAGATTAAAGCCTCAATTCAACAAGCATTGATTGAGTCGAGTAGTATTGTCGATTTAAGCCGATTGCAAGAGTTAGCTAATCAGTTCCCTCAAACATCCGAACTCACTCAGCATATTGGTGATTTGCAACAAAATCTGGATGAACTGTTTAGAGCGAAAGAAAATGACAGAAATGATACAGCGGCTTTAGTAGAGAAAATCTACCAAGCGTTATTTGAATTAAAACAGCTTGCTTCAAATGTTGAAGATATGACTATGCGACAAAGATTACTCATTTCACTGAACAATATTGCTTATAGCATGTGTCATGTTTCATCAGATCAAATGAATGAAAACAGCACCCTGAGAGGAGCCCCAGCAAATGGGTGAGTTTAATGTTTATGGTATTTACGTGCCTTCTTTGCTCGTTCAAGCACTCTTGGCATATATCTGTTTCCGAGGGTTAAGCCCTTTGACAAACAAGTTGATTGCAAAAGGCTGGATTGCTTTACCTAGTATTTTCAATTTGTGTTTTTACCTATTACTGCTTTTGGTAATACATCAAATTTTTGTTGGGGTCGGTGCGTAGAGATGTTTGCGAAATTAAAGATTGAGTTAGGTGAGTGAAATGAATCAGGTGGATTTGAAAAAAGTCATCCGTCCAGTAATTTTGATTGTCGCATTAATGGTGGCGGTCTATACCATTGTGCATTTGTGGAACTACTATAATGCAGCGCCGTGGACACGCGACGGTCGAGTTCGTGGTGACGTTATTCAAGTATCTTCGGATGTTGCAGGGCTTGTTACAGAAGTATTGGTTCAAGATAACCAGACTGTGAAAAAAGGTCAGGTACTCTTTAAAATTGATGTTTCTCGCCGAGCTTTAGATGTAGAACAGGCAAAATCTGATTTAGCAAAAGCAAATGCAGCCTTTGCCCAAGCACAAGCTGGTTTAGCACAAGCAAAAGCGAACCTAATTAAATCTGAAACAAATATTAAATTAGCCGAGAAAAACGCAAGCCGCTACTCAAATCTTATGGATGGCGCCATCTCTAAACAAGAACAAGATCAAGTTTTCGCAACACGTGATCAATCTCACGCTGAACATGAGCAACTCCAAGCTGCTATTCAACAAGCGGAAGCAACTGTTAAACAACAACAGGCTCTCATTGAGGCGGCTACGAGTAATTTGCATTTGGCTGAGCTTAATATGCATCGTGCTGCGGTGATTGCTCCAGCTGATGGTACGTTATCTAACTTTGATATGCGCCCAGGTAACTATGTTCAAGTTGGGCAGGCGGTTGCAGCATTACTTGACCGTAAACAACTCTATGTTGTGGGCTATTTTGAAGAGACGAAGTTAAACCGTATTCATGTTGGTGATCAGGCCAGTGTACAGTTAATGGGTGATAGTCAGAAAATTAAAGGCCATGTACAAGGTATTGCATCGGGTATTGAAGACCGTGAACGCTCAAGCAGCTCTAAACTTCTTGCTAATGTAAATCCAACGTTTAGTTGGGTTCGTTTAGCGCAGCGTGTGCCTGTAAAAATCGTATTGGATGAAACACCAAAGAACCAGCTTGCTTTTGTCTCTGGACGTACGGCAACTGTGCATATTATTGAGAAATAAAACGAGAAATAAAAAAGGAAGGCTTTAGCCTTCCTTTTTTTAATCTTACGGTGTTAAACCGACCGGATTTCGATACCAACTCTGGATGAGTAATGCTGCTGCAAAACTATCTGCCGAGAGTTTTTTTGCTCGACCTTGCTCTTGGTAGAAACCGAGTTCTTCTCGTGCTTCACGTGTAGTTAAACGCTCATCTACCATTAATGTTTCAATATTGGTTTGATGGCGTAAACGTCTCGCAAATTTGCGGGCACGTGTAGAAAGTTCTGACTCGCTATCATCCATATTCAAAGGCAAACCAACCAAAAATAGATCAGGTTGCCATTCTTTCACGATTTTTAAGAGCTGATCCCAGTTTGGAATACCATCTTTCATCACAAATAGAGGGAGGGGATTGGTACTTTCAATTGAAGACTGGCCAATCGCCATTCCCATTTTTTGAGTACCAAAGTCAAAAGCCATAATCGATTTTGATTGTGTTTCGGTCATTAAGCATGTCCGATTTCAGATGCTAACCATGCACGATCTACACCGATTTTTTTATAAGCTGCATCCCAACGATCGTCATAAGGCAGGTTAAAAATCAGATCCATATCGGCATCACAAATGAGCCAGTCACCACGCGTAATCTCGTCTTCTAACTGGTTTTTACCCCAGCTCGCATAACCTAAAGCAATTTGATATCGACCAACACCTTCATTATGGGCAATCGCATCAAGAATATCTTTACTGGTGGTAATACAAACATTTTCACCTACAGCGATAGATGAATGCCATGTCGGTTGTCCAGTATGAAGAACGAATCCAGCTTCGGGACGTAATGGGCCACCTTGTAAAACCACATGTGGATTTACATTGTCTGCTTCAATGTCGAGATCATTGAGTAATTCTTTAATTTGAATGCCGGAAGGGCGGTTAATAATAATGCCTTGAGCACCTTCTTCATCATGACGGGCAAGATAAATTACAGTGTTTGCGAAAAAGTCATCTGCCATTTCTGGCGGGGCAATCAGACAACGGTGAGTCAGATATTGTTTGGTCACCTAAGCGGTTCTCCCTCAAAAAATGTCACTAGAGGGTCTCTCGACCCTTTTATCTATATAGGTTCTTTTTATCAACATACAAGAGTTAATCGGATTTCGCCAATCTTTTTCTCTCATTTTTTATTAATTTGAAGAAGCCTGAAATTTAAGTTGGCGTAATTGTTTTGCGTGTTGCAAGGTTGTTTCATTAATTTCAACACCGCCTGACATGCGTGCTAACTCGAAAATGATTTGATTTTCGTCTAGTTCCACAATTGTACTACTGGCTGGGTCAGTTTGTTGTTTCTTCACTAATAAATGCTGATCAGACTGTGCTGCAACTTGTGCTTGGTGCGTAATACATAAGAGTTGAACATGTTGAGCTAAATCAGCAAGTAAACGTCCCACAACTTCTGCGGTTCCACCACTAATCCCGACATCAATTTCATCAAACACCAAAACTTCTGCTTCGGTTTTTTCAGCATTCATGACTTGCATAACTAACGCAATACGTGAAAGTTCACCACCTGAAGCGACGCGTGCTAGTGGTTGTGGCGGAATACCTTTGTTAGCCGTAAATAGAAGCTGAATAAAACTTAAGCCTTCAGAGGTAGGTTGCTCTAGTGGTTCAAATTTAAACTCGAAATGTGCTTCTGGTAGTGCTAAAGGTTTAACCTGTTCAGTTAATTGTTTAGCAAGCGGAGCAGCAGCTTCACGGCGAATATGATCTAAATGCTGAGCTTTCTCTAAGAACTCCTCATGAGATTTTTCAACTTGTTCTGCCAGAGTCTCTGGGTCTTCAAGTTGATGTAATTGCTCAAGCTCGCTTTGCCAAGCTTCATACTCTTCTTTAAGCGTTTCTGGTTGAGTGCGATATTTACGTGCCAGACGGTGGAAAACTTCCAATTTGGAATTTAGCTCTTCCATTCGTTCTGGATCAAAACTTTGACGATCAATAAATTGACGCAAGTTTGCTGTTGCATCATCTATTTCACTTTGAGCATTGAGTAAAGAATTATAAATCTCAGAAAGTTGTTCGCTACGCCCCGCGTGAGACTCTAGACGGCGAATAATCGAAGACATTTCTTGAGTAATATTCTGCTCAGCTTCATCTAAGACATTTAAGCTATAGCTACAGTCTTGCATGATATGTTCATGATGACTGAGGCGGTCGAACTCTTGCTCAATTTCTTTATAGTCAGTTTGAATAACCTCTTCGAGTTCTTCAATTTGATGTTCTAAAGTACCAATGCGTTGTAGACGCGTTGCTTGTGCATCTAGGGCCGCTTGGTGCAAACGAATGGTACGTTGCCATGTGCTATAAGCTTCACGTACATCATTCGCTTCAGCATAAAAATTGTTATAACGGTCTAACCAATGCTTTGGATAAGGCGGTTCAAGAAGTTGTTGCTGACTATGCTGACTATAGAGTTGAACCAGCAAACGCCCTAATTCTTTAAGTTCAGATAAGCTGCTCGGACGTCCATTGACCCAAGCTTTACTACGTCCAGTTGCAAAAATAACACGACGTAAATGAATTTCCCCAGAATCATCATCTAGCTCGTGGTCTTGGAGCCATTTTGCTTCAGGACTATTATTTTGATAGGTAAAAACAGCGGTAATATCCGCTTTGTCCGAACCATAACGGACATAATTTGTATCTGTACGTTCCCCTAGGCAGGCAGAGAGTGCATCCAGTAATAATGATTTTCCGGCACCTGTTTCGCCTGTTAGAACATTAAATCCTTGTTCTATATCAATAGCCAAATGATCAGCTAATGCAAAATTAATTAAAGTTAAATGTGTGAGCATAAACGCATCCAACGCGCCAAATTATGGGTTAAAGATAGAGAAGTTTTGAATTTGCTACAAGTGATCTATTATTCTAACTGAAATTATAGAACAGCAAGATTGCGGATATTTACAATGAAAAAAACATTAAGCTTACCGAAACCACCAATAGGGATGATGAACCGCCATAAAAAAAACAACCCTGCGGAAATGAATAAAATTTTAAATCAGCTTTTTAATGCATTTAAACAAGCCGCAGCACAAGGGAATTATGCCAAAGCTTATCAACATGTTAAACAAGCTGTTAGCTTAGTTCCTAAGCATCCAGGTGCCTTGTCAGACTTAGCTTATACCGAATTACGCTTAGGCCGTTATAACGATGCCTATCAACATTATTTACAAGCGATTCAAGCAAGTGGAGCTAACGTAAATACAAACTTATATGATGGACTCACAGAAGTTTGTCATCATTTAAAGAAAAAAGAAGAAACAATCAAATTTGGACGCTTGGCAATTGCAACCAAAAAAGAATTAGCGAAGAGCGAACCTGTTTTGGCGATTCCAGATCATGCACCATCAGCATTTAGTGCAAATCCTAAAGAGAATATTATTGCTTTTTCATTATTTGGAGCCAACCCTCGTTATTGTGAAACCTCTATTTTAAATACTCAGCTTGCCAAACAGATTTATCCAGAATGGACGTGTCGATTTTATGTCGATGAAAGTGTGCCAGTACTCGTACAACAGCGCTTAAAAGAGAAGGGCGCGCAAGTTATTCAGGTTACAGATTCTCAGAAACAACTATCTGGCCTGTTTTGGCGCTTTTTGGTGATGGATGATCCGACAATTAAGCGTTTTCTGATACGTGATGCCGACTCTATTGTGTCGCATCGTGAAAAAGTGGCTGTAGATGCATGGCTCAAAAGTGATAAGTGGTTTCACTTAATGCGAGATAATTATTCTCATACTGAGTTAGTTTTGGCGGGAATGTGGGGTGGATGTACGGGGATTTTTCATAATATTGAAGCACATATCAGGGATTATGTTGCCACCGGACGTTATCTGGATAATCGGGTGATGGATCAGCATTATTTGCGCTATTGTATTTGGCCGACTTTAAAACAAAGTGTGCTGATACACGACAGTCAGCAATTTGATCCGGAGGCTACCGATTTTCCAGCTTATGATCTGGCGTTAATGCAAAACGACAGCGAAAATTTTCATGTAGGAATGAATGACAGTTCACCGGTAGTTGCTACAGCAGTTGCCCATCCAACTGCACAGAGAGTGTGTTGGGTACTTCTAGATGAAAATCAGGTCGAAGTTTGCAGATACGATGCAATTGTGTCTACTGATCGAAATATTGAGATTAACTTACCTCATGCTTTTGCCAAAAAAATTCAGGCACAGCAGTGGAAATTACAAGTCTATCCGTATGAAAACTGATTGATTAGTTATTTAGGCACAATTAAACTACATTCATCATAATTTATATAAATACGGCATTATCTGGAGAGTGTGCATGAGTTCAACCCAATTTGATCATGTAACGGTCATAAAAAAATCAAACGTTTATTTTGGCGGAGCTTGTATTAGCCATACCGTGCAATTTGAAGATGGAACTAAAAAAACATTAGGTGTTATTTTGCCGACTGAGCAGGCTTTAACTTTTGAGACGCATGTTCCTGAGCGTATGGAAATTATTTCAGGCGAATGTCGCGTAACAATTGCGGACAGCACTGAAAGTGAGTTATTCCGTGCAGGACAATCATTTTATGTGCCTGGTAATAGTCTTTTTAAAATCGAAACTGATGAAGTCCTCGATTACGTGTGCCATTTAGAAGGCTAAGAAATTCCTATTCAAATCGGGTACACTATGCCCAAAGAAATCCTGTGAAGTTGGCTTTACAGGATTTTATTTTTTTGCTCAAACGTTGTTAGAGGTCATGCATGGCAAAACCGGAATATTATTATGGCGTTCATTCAGTGGAGTCATTGTTAGAACTTGAGCCGGAACGTGTGCTAACCCTGTTTACTTTAAAAGGACGGGATGACCAGCGTTTGCAAAAGATTTTGCAATTGGCAGAGCCTTTTGGAATCAGTGTACAAAAAGCAAGCCGTGATAGTCTCGAAAAGCTTGCAGGTCTACCATTTCATCAAGGTGTAGTTGCCGCAGTACGTCCGCATCCGACTTTAAATGAAAAAGATCTAGATCAGATTTTGGCTGAGACCCCAGATGCATTGTTATTGGCACTAGATCAGGTGACAGACCCGCATAACTTAGGGGCCTGCATTCGTACAGCTGCTGCAATGGGCGTGCAAGCGGTGATTGTGCCTCGTGATCGTTCGGCAAGCTTAACTCCTACAGCGCGTAAAGTTGCAGCGGGCGGAGCTGAAAAAGTTAAATTCATTCAAGTCACAAACTTGGCTCGTACATTAGCCCATTTGAAAGAAACGACTCATACACGTGTGATTGGTACTATGCTGGATGAAAGTGCAATGCCAATTCAAAAATGTGATTTCACGGGCCCAGTTGTGATTGTTATGGGAGCCGAAGATACGGGTTTACGCCCAATTACACAGGCACAGTGTGACCATAAAGTTTATATTCCGATGTCTGGAAATTTACAGAGTCTCAATGTGAGCGTGGCAACAGGTATGGCACTTTATGAGGCTTGTCGTCAGCGTTCTGAGGTATAATCTAGCTGCCTTTCTAGTTTCTAAGCAGTCTTGATATGTCTCCCCGTAAGCAAGGTTATTTTTTTGTATTGGTGACCATGTGCATTTGGGGCGGGTTTACACTTTTTGCCCGTTTAAATGCACAGTGGCACATCAGTGCTTGGGACATTGCTGCACTGCGCTTTGCTATCGCCTTCCTGATTTTGATGCCGATTCTGATCTATAAGAAAGATCTCGCTTTTTTATGGAGTAAGCACGCAGTTATTTTGGCGCTCATTGGCGGAGTCATTTATTGTCTTACGGTCTACACCGCTTTTCTTTATGCTCCCGCTGCACATGCTGCCATTTTTTTAAATGGTTGTATCCCAATTTGTACTGCAATTGCAGCATACATTTTATTTAGGCAACCATTTGATAAACATACATGGATTAGTCTGGCGATTATGATCACTGCCTTGGCTCTCATGAGTGTTTTGATGTTGCAAGGTAATGCTTCTGCTTTTGGCGTAGGGGATTTACTTCTTTTTATTAGTGCGATTTGGTGGGGCATTTTCACTGTATTACTTAAACAGTGGAAACTTTCTGCATGGCACTCTATGGCAAGTGTCGCGATTTGGTCTGCAATTATTTACTTACCCATCTATGCTTTATTCTTACCTAAACATTTCATGGAAGTCAGTCCTGTTCATCTCGCGATACAAGGTATTTTCCATGGTGTGTTTGTCGTGATTATTGCGACCTTAACCTATGTTGCGGCTATCCAAAGACTTGGTGCTTTCAAAACGGGAAGTATTGTTACTTTAGCGCCGTTTATTGCTGCCATTTTAGCTGTACCTTTACTTGGCGAGTCATTAAGTCCATCGATTGTTGTGGGCTTGGTCGGAATGGGAATCGGTGCCTTACAACCTTGGCGCTGGTTTCGACAAGATAGCTTGGCGCAAAAGATTCAACAGCAAAATAAGCAAGATTAGTTTGCACGTTTCAAATAGCTTTGGTGTAACGGCTCTAATTGCTGATATAAATGTTCGAGTAATCCGTCATTAAACACAATGTCATTGGTAAGTTCACGTTTGCGCTCGCGTGGCATTTGTGCGGCAATAATTTTCTGAATTTGTTCTTGGTTTTGCCCATCTCGCTGGCTTGCACGCTGAATTTGAGTTTGTTCACTCGCATCAACTAATAAGGTGTGGTTAACCAGCTCATGCTGGTTGGTTTCAAAAAGTAGTGGTGAAACTAAAATCACATACGGACTTTTTGGATTTTGTAGCTGTTGAATAATAGATTGGCGAATGGCTGGATGTGTGATTTTCTCAAGTGTTTGTCTTGCTTCAGGGTTTTGAAAAATATATTCACGTAGGGCGCGACGATCTAGATTGCCGTCGGATTGAAGTACCCAATCGCCAAAAGTTTGTTGGATTTTTTGGAGGACAGGTTGGCCTTTTTCAACCACTTCGCGAGCAACAATGTCGGCATCGACGACTTGGATTCCTTGGGACTCAAACCATTGTGTTGCTGCAGATTTTCCACTGCCAATTCCACCTGTGATTCCCAGAATAAAAGCCATCTTAACCTCCCAAATAAATTTTCATAATCTGGTCACCCCATAAAAAGGCAACCCAACCTGCAATGGCAATATAGGGCCCAAAAGCAAAGGGCTGATTGTCATTACGTAATTTTAGTAAAATGATGCCAATAATTGCACCTAGTAAAGATGACAATAGCACAATTAATGGCAGCATCAATGGCCCCATCCATGCACCTAAGGCAGCAAGCAATTTAAAGTCGCCGTAGCCCATACCTTCTTTGCCTGTAATCACTTTAAATAAGTAATACACAATCCAAAGGCATAAAAAACCGATTAAATATCCCCAAATAGCTGAGTTAGGCGAGGTGTAGATATTAAAGGTATTAATGCCTAAGCCGAGTGCAGCCAAAGGCAAGGTAAAACGGTCGGGGAGCAGCTGAGTATCAAAGTCTATAAATGTCAGAGCAATCAGAAGCCAAGTGAGGACTAACCCCCAAAGCATTTGTAGAGTTGGGCCAAATACCATGACGACTACCAATGAACATAGCATCGTGAGTAATTCAATCGCTGGATAACGAATGCTAATAGAATGCTGGCAATGGCCACATTTTCCTCTTAACATCAACCAGCTTATGACAGGAATATTTTGATACCAACGGATAGGTTGATGGCACTCTGGACATGATGAAGCAGGTTTACTTAATGACAGCTTTTCATGCTCAATGATGGGTTGCTCAGGATTAAGCAACATTTGACATTCTTTCTGCCAATCTTGTTCCATCATTCTTGGTGTACGGTAAATCACCACATTCAAAAAGCTACCAATACATAGGCTCACGAGTGCAACAGCAATATAAAGTGCAGTTAAGTTTTGAATAAAATACGCAATGATGTCTTGCATTATACAACTGAGCCCATTTGGAAAATTGGAAGATACATAGCAATCACTAGACCACCTACGAGCACCCCTAAAATTGCCATGATTAAAGGTTCCATCATAGAAGTTAAACCATCAACGGCATTATCAACTTCATTTTCATAATAAGTGGCAACTTTATCGAGCATGCTGTCTAGTGCACCAGATTCTTCACCAATTGCGACCATTTGTATAGCCATTGATGGAAAACGATTTGAAACACGCATTGCAAATTGAAGTTGTTGACCTGTAGCAACATCTTCACGAATTTTCATCACTGCTTGTTCATAAATAACATTGTTGGTAGCACCGGCAGTTGATTCAAGCGCATCAATGAGCGGAACACCAGCGGCAAACGTAGTGGTTAAAGTACGGCTATAACGGGCAATAATCGCCTTATAAACCAGATCACCAAAGATAGGTAGTTTCAGTGTGAGTTTATCTAAGCCATCACGGAATTTTTTACTGCGCTTTTTAGCTTCGAGAAATGCGGCAATAATTGCCCCAATCACAATGATCATAATAAACCAGTATTCCTGCATCCATTTCGACATATTCACGACCATTTGGGTAAATGCAGGTAAATCTGCGCCAAAAGAAGAAAACAGGTCTTGGAAAACCGGAACAACTTTAACCATCAAAATAATGGTAACAATCACAGCAACTACAATTACCGTTGCGGGATATTTCATAGCTTTTTTGATTTTCTGCTTAAGTAATTCACTTTTTTCTTTGTAAATTGCCACGCGGTCCAACATGGTTTCAAGCGCACCAGATTGTTCACCAGACTCCACAAGAGAACAAAACAAATTATCGAAGTGTTGAGGATACTTTCTTAAAGCTGAAGCAAAGGTACTACCACCTTCAACTTCACCTTTGATCCCGAGTACCACCTCGCGCATGGCTGGGTTTTCTAGACCCTCCGCTACAATTTCAAAGCCTTGTACCAGTGGGACACCAGCTTTCATCATCGTTGCAAGTTGCCTAGTAAAAATTGTGATATCGAGCGTTGATACTTTCTTCTTGAATAAACCCTCAAGAATATTTTTACGCTTTTCCCGAATATTACGGACAGTTACACCTTGTTTGCGTAGGGTGACTTTGGCTAAGGCCATATTCTTAGCTGGAAGTTCACCCTTAATTTTTACGCCCTTACGGTCAACCCCTTCATAAGCAAAAGTCGGCATCATTTGTGCCTTTTTGACAGTCATGAATTATCCTTATTTTAAATTGTCTTTTATTCACTGGTCACGCGGTTGACTTCTTGTAACGAAGTAACACCTTGCATGACTTTCTTTAATCCTGAACGACGCAGATTATTAAACCCCAGTTTTTCAGAAGCAGCAGCGATTTCTAAAGCATTGCCATCTTCCATAATAATCTTGGAAATTTCAGGTGTAACTTTCATTACCTCGTAAATACCTACTCGACCTTTATAGCCTTCACGACACTCAGTACAACCGATAGGCTGGAAAACTTGAAAATCGGGATGAGTCAGATCTTGTTCGGTAAAGCCCATTTCTAATAGGCTCTGTTTAGGAATGTCGGCAGGTATTTTACACTGCGGGCATAGCCGACGTGCTAAACGCTGTGCAATAACCAAGTTGACTGATGTTGCGATATTAAAGGATGGAACGCCCATATTGCGTAGGCGAGTCAGTGTTTCTGGAGCACTATTGGTATGTAGTGTGGACATGACCATGTGACCAGTTTGCGCAGCTTTAATCGCAATTTCAGCCGTTTCTAAATCACGAATCTCACCGACCATAATAATGTCCGGATCTTGACGTAAAAATGATTTAAGTGCAGCAGAAAAAGTCAGACCTACTTTCGGGTTGACGTTAACCTGATTAATGCCTTCAAGGTTAATTTCAACTGGATCTTCGGCGGTGGAAATATTAGAGCTTTCAGTATTTAAAATATTTAAGCCTGTATATAAAGATACCGTTTTACCGGAACCTGTAGGACCTGTAATTAGAAGCATACCTTGTGGCTTATCCAGTGCTTCTAAAAAAAGAGCTTTCTGATCTTCTTCATATCCTAAAGCATCAATTCCAAGCATCGCGCTAGATGGATCGAGAATACGCAGAACTAGTTTTTCACCAAACAAGGTTGGAAGTGAGTTCACACGAAAATCGATTGCTTTAGTTTTTGATAGCTTGAGCTTAATACGACCATCTTGAGGGACTCGCTTTTCGGAAATATCCATTTGGGACATGACCTTTAAGCGTGAAGCTAAACGGTTAGCCAATTGCAAAGGAGGATTTGCAATCTGACGCAATACACCATCGACTCGATAACGGACCCGATATGATTTTTCATAGGGTTCAAAATGCAAGTCTGAAGCTCCCATACGAATCGCATCGATGAGTAATTTATTAATATATTTAACAATAGGTGCTTCATCGCTTTGAGGTGTTTCTTCCTCATCCTCTTGTGAGGGTGGAGCTTCAAGGTCTACATCAAGATCAAACTCTTCATCACTAAACTCGAAACTGCTTTCTTCGGTAAATTGCTGCGTCAGAATTTTCTCAAGCTTATGGTGCTCGACAATAACTGGCTCAACCATGAGCTTGCTATTAAAGCGAATAGCATCGATCGCTTCAATATTACTTGGATTGCTGGTCGCGACATATAAAATCTGCCCTCTTTGTATAAGAGGTAAGACCCGATGTTTTAAAATCAGTTTCTGATCGACCAAATCTTTGGGAATTTGGCTGGTATCGTAAACATCCAGATCAAAATATGGTTCAGCAAATTCAATAGAAATTGTTTCAGCTAATAAAGAAGGGGAGAGATGAACCTCTTCAATCAGGTACGCAACCGTATCCCGTTTAGCTCTTTTTGCTGCATCTAATGCTGTTTGCATGGTCGCTGCCGACACATGTTTTTCTTCGACTAATCGTCGAAAAAACCCCGAAAATTTTGGAGATGTATGTATGACTGACATCTGCCTACCTGTGCTCATATGCTTATAATTGGTATATAAAAAATTATACTTTTGTTATCTAAAATTACTACCTGAGAAAATGATGCTCTGGTCTTGATCCATTCGCCAAAGCTTGAACTAGTCGAAGTTTTTATTCATTAATTTTTGAAAGATGATTCTTTAGATTCAATAAACTTTTATAACTGTTTTCAATGAGTAGAAAAGATATGGGTAAAGCCGTTAAAGAAAAGTATCTGAAATTTGTATAAATGCGTGTAGAATGTGCTGCATTTTTGATGAAAGGTGAGCCGTATGTCGGGTTCGACGATTACGCCTTGGGTAGTTGGCAACTGGAAAATGAACCCAATGCGTGCCAATGCCAAACAACTTATAGAAGAATTTAAACAACTATTGCAACAAGACCAAATTGCAGATGAAAGCTGTCATGTAGGGGTTGCTCCGGTTTCTATTGCACTTGCAATGGTACAAACACAATTGCAGGATGCTGCAAGAACAGTATATACAGTTGCACAAGACGTATCACGTGTAGCAGGTACTGGCGCGTATACTGGCGAAGTCAGTGCAGAATTATTAAAAGATAGCCAAATTAACTTTGTATTGGTGGGTCATTCTGAACGCCGTGATATTTTTGGTGACAACGTTGAAATTTTGAAAGCTAAACTCCAAAATGCTTTAAATGCAGGCTTGACTGCCATTTATTGTGTTGGTGAAAGCCTCGAACAACGTGAACAAGGTTTGGCAGAGCAAGTTGTATTGCAACAAATTTGTGATATTGCTCCTATAGTTACTGCTGAGCAGTGGCAAAAGCAAATTGTAATTGCCTATGAGCCAATCTGGGCAATTGGAACAGGTAAAACTGCTTCTCCACAAGATGCACAGGCAATGCATGCTAAGATTCGTGAAGGTTTAAGTCAGATTACCTCAGCGGGTTCAGACATTGCGATTTTATATGGCGGTAGTGTAAAAGCTGAAAATGCAGTCGAATTGGCAGCATGTCCAGATATTAATGGTGCGTTGGTAGGTGGTGCTTCACTAAATGCAGCATCTTTTTATCAAATTGTACAAGCCTTTGCACAAAGTAAATAACGAGGATAGGGTATGCACTCTTTTGTACTGATCGTACATATTATTTTAGCGGTACTGATGATTGCCTTGATTCTAGTGCAACACGGTAAAGGTGCTGATGCTGGTGCTTCTTTCGGCGGTGGCGGAGCAGCAACTGTATTCGGTGCATCGGGTTCAGGTAACTTCCTTACTCGCCTTACTGCAGTTTTAACAGCCTTGTTTTTCGTAACGAGTTTAACTCTTGCTGTTTTTGCAAAAAAACAGACTACGGATGCATATAGCTTGAAAACTGTACAAACTACAGCACCTGTTCAAACGACATCGCCTGAAACTTCACCAAATGCACCAAAATCGAGTCAATAATTCGAAATAAGGCTTTCCTTTTGCAGTTGGAAGGACTAGAATGCGTCCCACAAGCTGCGGTGGTGGTGGAATTGGTAGACACGCTACCTTGAGGTGGTAGTGCCTTCGGGCGTGGGGGTTCAAGTCCCCCCTTCCGCACCAACTTTGAACCAGAAAGTTGAGTGCAAGCAGTTTATTGATGCGGGATGGAGCAGTCTGGTAGCTCGTCGGGCTCATAACCCGAAGGTCGTTGGTTCAAATCCAGCTCCCGCT
>NZ_JAHPTH010000013.1:0-83897 GCF_025514195.1 Acinetobacter sp. WU_MDCI_Abxd143 | reverse complement strand
ATGGAAGGTATGGATCATGACATGTCTTCGATGAAAGGTATGGATCACGACATGTCTTCAATGAAAGGTATGAATCATGACATGACTTCGATGAAAGGCATGGATCACGACATGTCTTCAAAAACAATGAGCTCTTCTGGATCAGATGAGGTGGTTTACGGATGGGCGAATGCCTCAACCCCAGCTGGACTAAAAGCACTTCAATATAGTGATCTACAATCTTTAACCCCTCAAAAAGATACTCGTGCTCCAGAACGTGAAATTGAAATCCGTTTAGGGGGAAATATGGAGCGCTATATTTGGACAATTAATGGTAAGAAGTTTAATGAAACTGAACCATTTAAAGTGAAATATGGTGAGCGTATACGCTTGAAATTTGTTAACGACAGTATGATGGCTCATCCAATGCATTTACACGGCATGTTTATGCAACTGGAAAATGGCCAAGATCCAAGTAATATGCCGAATAAACATACAGTAATTGTTCCACCAGGTAAAACAGTTACAACTTTATTAACTGCTGATGAGTTAGGTGAATGGGCCATCCATTGTCATTTGCTCTATCACATGTCTGCTGGAATGATGAATAAACTTATTGTGGCAAATGTCGATAGTAATAGTACATCTTCGAAAGATGTTGTTACTCAACCTAATACTAATGATAAGGGGGTAAATCAACATGCGCACCACTAAAAAAATATATTCTAAGACACTTTTATCTATAGCTTTAATTGGATTATCAGGTCTAGCTTTTGCAAATAATACTGATGTTCAACGTACGGATAATAGTATTAAATCCTCTCAGTCCGAGAGTATGAAAATGCTGTTAAAAGAGCCTGGTGGGCTAGGTTATGTTGACCGTAATACTTATCAAAATTCAACTTCTGGTAATGATGGAGATAACAATGCAGGTCTTGAAGTTGAAACATCTAATAGCCGAAATCATGATAAGCATCTGAAAGAACATGGTGGACAAGTTTTTCAAACGACTAAATTTGAGAATGAGTGGACTGTGGATGAAGATGGCAAAGGTACTTTAGGATCGAAAATTGAAACATTGATAGGCACAGATGAAAATCGCCTATTTATTGAAGCAAATTTGGATAAAGTAGAAAGTCATGATCCAAAATATGATGTGTCTGCACTTTATAGCCGTAATGTAGCACCCTTCTGGGATGTACAGGCGGGGGTGAGATATAGTGAAGATAAAAATAACAGCAATAGTGATCGGGTTGATGGTGTTATTGGCGTATTGGGATTGGCTCCCTATTTCTTTGAAACCCAAGCTTATTTGTACGGTGGTGAGAATAATTTCTGGGGAGCAAGCTTGGAAGTCGAGCGTGATTTCTTGTTAACACAGAAATTGATCACACAACCTTATCTCGAAGTAGATACTGTGTTTAGCGATAATTCTAACTATGCTGCAAAATCAGGTTTATCTGAATTAAAGACAGGTATTAAAACCAGATATGAAGTTACTAAGAGAATCCGACCTTTTGTAGATATTGCTTATCAATATGAAAAAGGACAAAAAGCTACCACTATGCAAGAAGCTACTGAGTCTGAAAAAGGTTGGAAATATGGTGCAGGTATCGAATTAGTTTTTTAAGGTAATATGACTTAGTATCATGAATGATAGCCGAAGCTATCATTCATGAACTTGTTGCTATTTATTTTCGAATCTGTAAAACTAAAAAAGCTTAAATTTTGGTCTTATCTTTATGCAGTGGTTAAAGACATGCTTATCGCTGTTTTTATCGTTTGCTATCCTATTAGTAGGATCGGCTGCTGCTGCTTCGTCTGTACATAAGCGATGTTTAATGCCATCTGAACAGATATCCATGCAAATGGAAATGTCTTCAAATCAGGGCATGATGCATACTGACTGTATGAAAACCGAGGTGAAGATAAAAAAAGATGTACATGATCCATCATGTATGTCTGAGCAAGATTGTATTATGTCTTTTGCCAAGATTGCTTATGCCAACATTGCTCAAGATATTTCGCACTCAATTGTGTTCTCTCCAATAGAACGATCTATTTTTTATTCTCCAGATCAAGACCTTCCTTCTCCATACCCTTCTGGTTTATGGAAACCCCCACGCTCTAACTAATCTGATGATTTTTTTATCATTCATAGAGTTTTCTATGGATGTTCTGCACGCGCGCGTGTACATCTTTTTAGAGCTAGAAATATGGACTTTTATAAAGAAAAACTGTCTCGAAAATGGGGGGGATTGTCAATTGCTGTGGCTTGCTTCTCTTTGACCTATGGTCATGCTTATGCCCAGCCACTGACCTTGGATACAGCTTTGAATCTCGCTGAGCAATATGCACCTACCCTAAGAGCAAATAGCGCCCAGATTGAAGGGGCCGAGAATGTAGTTTCAGCTTCAGGTATTTTACCCAACCCTAAATTATTTGTAGGTTTAGATAATTACCCTGTATCCGGCGATGCCGCATGGTCAGTCACACGCGAAGGTATGACTATGCAAAAAATTGGCGTGATGCAAGATTTTCCAAATCGTGCCAAAAGACAAGCTGAGGTCGATTTAGCAAAAGCTGAACTAGGTTCGGCCAATGCTCAAACTGAGATTCTGCGTATTGAGTTACGTCAGAAAGTCGCATCTGCTTGGCTTAAGCGCTTTTATCTTGAACGTAAATTAGCACTATACGATGAACTGTTTTCAGAGAATCGATTACTTTCTCAAATTACTCAAACACAGGTCATCTCTGGTCGTACAATCATTGCCGATGCACTTGATCCAAGACAAGAAGCCACGGTATTGCTTGACCAGAAGGATGATTTACTTCGTGATTTAAATAAAGCCAAGTTGGAGTTGCATCGGTTAGTCAGTGCAGAACCTACTGAAAATCTCTCTCAAATTGAAACCTTACCTGACCAAGCACCATCTATCTACCTTGATAGATCAAAGCTATATCATCATTTGCATCAACATCCTGAATTAAAAGCATTTCAGGCAGAAAAGCAAACTGCTGAAGCAAAACTGAAGCAAGCTCAGGCTTTACAGAAACCAGATTGGGGTATTGAACTTGCTTATCAGCATCGAGCACCCGAATTTGGCGATATGATCGGGGTGCAACTAACAACAGAGCTTCCTGTGTTTTCAAAAAGACGTAGTAGTCCACTCATTCGGGCAGCTTTAGCCGAACAAAACAGGATTACTGCCGATCAAGAAGTCCAATACCGTGACCATCTCACTATGCTAGATGATGGGTTATCCGATCTTGATGCACTTGATCAGCAAATTAGACGTGCGATGCAAACAAGTATTCCACTCGCTAAACAAAAAGTGGGTTTACAGTTGGCAAGCTATCAAGCAGGTAAAAGTAATTTATCTAATGTTATTGCTGCTCGACAAGCTCTTTTAGAACAGCGTTTGCGTCTCATTGATCTCCAACAGCAACAGGCTGTGACTAAAGCCCAACTTTATTATGCCTTTGAAGAACCGACCTTAAACCATGTTGAGGGGCAGCCATAATGTTAAGAAATAAATTAGCACTTACTGTCATGGGCGTTGCGGTAATTAGTCTGGCTGCGGGTGGTGGCGCTGGATACTGGATTGCACATCAGAAATACAATCCTCAATCAGGTCCGCAACAGGCTGCCAAAGTGTTGTATTGGTACGACCCAATGAAACCTGAACAGCATTTTGATAAACCGGGGAAATCGCCATTTATGGACATGCAACTGGTTCCTAAATATGCAGATGAAAATACTATGATGACTGAAGACAGTTATCCTGCGGTTAAGATTGATCCATCCCTCCAACAAAATTTAGCAATCCGTTATGCTTCAGTCGAACAAGCTGTGATGGGAAATGCTTTGTTAACCAATGGTATATTGCAGACCAATGAACGACAGGTAGCTATTTTACAAACAAGGGCAAGTGGTTTCGTCCAACGAGTGTACGGACATGCCGTTGGGGATATGGTGACGCAAGGCAGTCCCATAGCTGATATTTCAATACCCGAATGGACAGGAGAACAAACTGAATTTCTAGCTGTACTTCGAACTGGAGATCGTTCTCTTATTCAGGCAAGCCGACAACGTTTACAGCTTTTAGGAATCCCACAAAATGTGATTAATCAAGTCGAGCGGACACATCGAGTGCAATCCAATATGACTTTAAGTGCACCTGTGAGTGGATTTATTGATTCGTTAGAAGTCCGCAATGGAATGGCTTTAGCTATGGGGCAAACGCTTGTCACCATCAAGGGGATAAGCCCAATCTGGTTAGAAGCATCTGTTCCAGAAGCACAAATTGCCGGGATAAAACGGGGAATGAAAGTTGAAGCTACTTTTGTTGCATACCCTCAAATAGTGTCCGGTAAAGTTATTGATATTTTACCAACTTTGGATAGCACGAGTAGAACCATAAAAGTTCGTATTGAGTTGCCCAATAGAGAGGGAATGCTCAAGCCGGGAATGTTTGCTTCTGTTAAATTCTCCAACAACCCACAAAGCAATTTAGTTATACCAGAGCAAGCTGTTATACGTACAGGTACTCGGAACGTTGTCATTGTGGGACATGAGCAAGGGCGTTTTGAACCTGTTGTAGTACAGTTAGGTCAAAGTGATGGCAATAAAATTGCAATTCTACAAGGGTTGAAAGCTGGTCAGAAGGTAGTAATTTCAGGGCAATTCCTGATTGATTCTGAAGCAAATTTACAAGGTGTATTGGATAAGCTGAACACTGGACAATCGATGACTTCATCCCAAGTGGTTAAGACATCAATATATCAAGGCATTGGTAAAGTTGAAAAAGTCACAGCTCAAGACATTACCATTTCACATCAGGCGATTCCTGAGTTGGGTTGGGGGGCTATGACTATGAGCTTTAAACAACCAGTGCAACCATTTACCCAAATTCAGCAAGGCGATCAGGTCCGTTTTAGATTTACACATGCTAGAGATACTTACGTTATTTCTGACATTTCCAAGATGTCTATGACATCTATGAAGAACTAAACGGGAGGACGATTATGATTGCCCGTGTTATTCGTTTTTCAATTGCGAATCGTGTATTTGTCCTGTTAGCCGCTTTAATTCTGGCTGCTTGGGGAACTTGGGCCGTAAAGAATACTCCGGTCGATGCATTACCAGATTTGTCTGATGTACAAGTAATTATTCGAACTAATTTTTCTGGTCAGGCACCACAAATTGTTGAAAATCAGGTGACCTACCCTTTAACAACAACCATGTTATCGGTACCGGGTGTTAAAACTGTTCGCGGTTATTCTTTTTTTGGTGACTCATTTGTTTATGTCATCTTTGATGAACATACTGACCTTTACTGGGCCCGTTCTCGTGTATTGGAGTATCTAAATCAAATTCAAGGGAAAATGCCTGCAAATGCGAAATCTTCATTGGGACCAGATGCCACTGGCGTTGGTTGGGTTTATGAATATGCATTAGTAGACCCAACAGGACAGCATGATCTTTCGGAGCTGAGAAGCATACAAGACTGGTTTTTAAAGTATGAACTGAAGACATTACCTAACGTGGCTGAAGTTGCCACAATTGGGGGAATGGTTAAGCAATATCAGGTTGTCTTAGACCCAAGCAAGATGGCTACTTTAGGTGTCACACAAAACAATGTCATTGAGGCGATTCAAAAAGCTAATCAGGAAACTGGTGGTTCAGTTCTGGAAATGGCTGAAACGGAATATATGGTGCGGGCTTCTGGTTATTTAAAAACTTTAGATGATTTTCGCCAAATTCCTTTACGAACAAATAGTTTCGGTGTTCCTGTTTCTTTAGGTGATGTTGCAACTATTCAACTTGGTCCAGAAATGCGTCGTGGCATCAGTGAATTGAATGGGCAAGGTGAAACGGTTGGGGGTGTCGTGATTTTACGAGCAGGTAAAAATGCACGTGAAACGATTACTGCTGTGAAAGCGAAGCTAGCTGAATTACAACAAAGTCTACCGAAAGGTGTACAAGTTGTTCCTGTATATGATCGCAGTCAATTGATTGATAGAGCAGTAGAAAATCTCAGCCATAAATTAATTGAAGAGTTCATTGTGGTGGCTTTAGTCTGTGGACTCTTCCTCTGGCATTTACGTTCAGCAATGGTGGCTATTGTTTCTTTGCCGCTTGGGATTTTATCTGCTTTCTTGGTGATGCATTATCAAGGGCTAAATGCCAATATCATGTCGTTGGGTGGTATTGCTATCGCGATTGGCGCTATGGTCGATGCCGCAATTGTAATGGTTGAAAATGCACATAAGCATATCGAAACTTGGCAACACGAACATCCTGAGCAAGTCTTGGAAGCACAAGTCCGTTGGAACATCATTACACGTTCTGCCAGTGAGGTCGGGCCAACTTTATTTTTCTGTCTACTCATCATTACCTTATCCTTCATTCCTATTTTTACTTTACAGGCACAAGAAGGTCGCTTGTTCTCACCACTGGCATTTACTAAAACCTATGCAATGGCAGCAGCAGCAGGTTTATCCATTACCTTGATTCCCGTTTTAATGGGTTATTGGATTCGAGGGAAATTACCTTCTGAACAGCGTAATCCACTGAACCGTTTTCTGATCAAAATATACAGCCCTATGTTGGATAAGGTTTTAGCTCATCCAAAGACAATTTTACTTGGTGCATTGCTAATTTTCCTTATTAGTCTTTTCCCTTTAACACGGTTAGGTGGGGAGTTTCTACCCAATATGGATGAAGGTGATTTACTGTATATGCCTTCAGCTTTACCGGGATTGTCCGCAGCAAAAGCTTCTGAGCTACTCCAACAGACTGATCGAATGATTAAAACCGTTCCTGAAGTTGCAACAGTATTCGGTAAAGCTGGTCGCGCTGAGTCAGCCACAGATTCTGCACCATTAGAAATGTTTGAAACCACGATTCAGTTCAAACCACGGTCTGAATGGCGTTCAGGTATGACACCTGACAAATTGATAAAAGAACTAGATAAGGCAGTCCAAGTACCGGGTTTAACAAACATTTGGGTGCCACCTATCCGTAACCGGATTGATATGTTGGCAACTGGGGTGAAAAGTCCAATCGGGATTAAGGTTTCAGCAAATGATCTGCAAGATATTGATCGGGTAGCACAGCAAATTGAACAAGTGGCTAAACAGATGCCCGGTGTTAGTTCAGCTTTAGCTGAACGGCTCACAGGTGGTCGATATGTTGATGTTGATATTAACCGTATGCAGGCTGCGCGATATGGTCTCAATATTAAAGATGTACAGCAAATCGTCTCATCAGCGATTGGCGGGGAAAATATTGGTGAAACTGTTGAAGGCTTGGCACGGTATCCCATTAATGTACGTTACCCACGAGAGATTCGAGATTCATTGGAAGCCTTAAGAAATTTACCGATTCTAACTGAATCTGGTCAACAAATAGTCTTGAGTAGTG
Organism: Acinetobacter sp. WU_MDCI_Abxd143; assembly: GCF_025514195.1. NCBI lineage: Bacteria > Pseudomonadati > Pseudomonadota > Gammaproteobacteria > Moraxellales > Moraxellaceae > Acinetobacter > Acinetobacter sp. WU_MDCI_Abxd143. The sequence goes on along the minus strand of NZ_JAHPTH010000013.1, from coordinate 76,489 downwards.
TTGCGAATATTCAAATTACAGATGGGCCGCCAATGCTTAAAAGTGAGAATGCCCGTCCAAGTGGTTGGGTCTATGTCGATGTACAAGGACGTGACTTAGCTTCGGTTGTACAAGATTTGAAGCAGGCCATAGACCAAAAAGTAAAACGTTCTTCTGCCATGAGCATTAGCTATTCAGGACAGTTTGAGTTCATGGAGCGTGCGAATGCTCGCTTAAAAGTTGTTATTCCAATTACTTTGATGATCATTTTTCTATTGCTCTATTTGATTTTTAGGCAAGTACAAGATGCTGTTCTGATTATGGCAACACTACCTTTTGCCTTGATTGGTGGTATTTGGGCTATGTACTTGAGTGATTATCACTTTTCGGTTGCGATTGCTGTTGGTTTTATTGCACTTGCTGGTGTTGCCGCAGAGTTTGGTGTAGTCATGTTGTTCTATTTAAAGCAAGCAATTGAGCATGCACAGCAAAGCCTATCTTCTTCAACGGCATCCTTAACAGAGCAACAACTCAATGAGGCAATTCATACAGGGGCCGTGCTACGTGTTCGCCCTAAAGCAATGACAGTCGCTGTCATTTTGGCGGGGTTAATCCCTATTCTGTTGGGGACTGGAACAGGTTCTGAATTAATGAGTCGTATTGCTTTACCTATGGTTGGGGGCATGATTTCAGCCCCTCTCTTATCTATGTTTGTTATCCCTGCGGCATATCAGCTTTTAATCAAAAGAAAACTATCAAAGAATTGATAGTTTTATTATTTCGTCAAAAGAGGTTTTATTATGTTGAAATTTATGAAAATTGTGGCTCTTGTTGCAACTGTTGCTGCGTTAAGTGCATGTAGCAAAAATGAGGCATCAGAGCAAAAGAAATCGGAAGCACCGATGGAGCAGATGAGTAAAGAGTCATCTACAGTTGCAACAGCTCAAGCTGTTGGTGTGATTACTGCTATTGATACGAAAGAAAATATTCTAACACTCGACCATGAAGCAATTCCTGCAATTAAATGGCCTGCAATGACCATGGGCTTTAAAGTTGCAGATCCAGCATTATTGAATGGTTTAACTGTAGGGGAAAAGGTTGACTTCGAATTAAAAATAGAGGGTGAGAGTCAGATTATTGTTGCTGTGAAAAAAAGCTCATAATCAGTTTGATACTTAAAAGAAAAATGGATGCGAAGGCATCCATTTTTCTTTATGAAATATTCTTATTTTGATTAAAGTCTACTAATAAGCTGATATGTAATGAAGGCAAAGAAATACGCAAGCCCAAATAAGTAAGTCGCCATAATAACAGGCTGTTTCCAGCTACCAGTTTCACGACGAATGGTCGCTAATGTTGCAAGACAATGTGGTGCGAAAATGTACCAAACTAATAATGACATCCCTGTAGCTAGCCCCCAACCATCAGGACCAGAGATTTGACTCAACAATGTTTGAGTTACAGTATCTTCATCTCCAGACATAGCATAAATTACACCTAAAGCAGCAATGACAACTTCCCTTGCAGCCATAGCAGGAATTAATGCGATACAGATTTCCCAAGTAAAGCCAATAGGTGCAAATATAGGCTGAATAATGTGTCCAAGTTGTCCAGCTAAACTATAGTTGATAGCAGGCATCGTGGCATGCTCAGGTGGTTGAGGGAACGTAACCAACACCCAAAGCAATATAGATAATGCTACGATAATACCACCAACTCTTTTTAGAAAGATCGTAGCTCGATCATAAAGTCCTAATGCAACGTTTCGAATATCTGGCAATCGATAAGTAGGCAACTCAAAGATAAAAATACTTTCTGTTTTATCTTTTCTAACTAGTTTCAAAAATAAAGAAACACCTAATGCTGAAACAATTCCAGCCATATATAGTCCAAAAAGAACTAAACCTTGTAGGCTCAACCAACCATAAACTAATTTGTTTGGAATGAATGCCGCAATTAGCAAAGCATAAACAGGTAATCTTGCAGAACAAGTCATTAATGGCGCAATCATAATGGTTGCTAAACGATCTCTTTCCGAACTAATGCTTCGTGTTGCCATGACACCAGGAATAGCACAGGCAAAACTAGATAATAGTGGAATAAAGGAACGTCCACTTAAACCAGCTTTGGACATTAATTTATCCAAAAGGAATGCTGCTCGTGGCAAATAACCTGATTCTTCTAAAATTAAAATAAAGAAGAATAAGATAAGGATCTGCGGCATATAAGCCAAAACACTACCCGATCCAGCGATTACCCCATCAACAATAAGACTTCTAAGTAATGGATGAGTAATAAGCGGGCCAATTGTATCTCCTAACCAAGCAATTGCATTTTCAATTAATGAGATAAAAGGTTGTGCCCAGATAAAAACGGCTTGGAACATGACAAACATGGTAAGCGTTAGGATGGCTAAACCAAGTACAGGATGTAAGAAAATTTTATCCAAGAAAGCTGTTCTTGCATCACCGTTATCATTTTTTAAAATTACCTGTTTAGTAATATTTTTAATCTGATCAAAATGATTCAGATCAGAATGATAAGGAGTGACAAATAGATTTTTTTGATCTAATTGATTTAGTAGTTCTTGCACGCCTTTAGTTTTAACGGCAACAGCCTCAATAACAGGGATACCCAACAATTCTGATAGCTTATTAATATCTATCGAAATACCACGCTTTTTGACCTCATCCATCATATTTAAAACAAGAAGCATTGGTCGATTCAATGCCCTAATTTCAAGCACAAGACTTAAATGTAAATGTAAATTAGTGGCATCAACCACACATACATATATATCAGGTAGAACCTCACCCTCAAGCTCACCTAAGCATACAGCCCTTGTTACCTCTTCATCTAGACTCGTAGGCTTTAAGCTGTATGTGCCGGGCAAATCTAAAACTCGAACTGATTCACCAGAAGGTAGTTTAAAGAAACCTTCTTTCCGCTCAACAGTAACACCAGCATAATTAGCTACTTTTTGACGAGTGCCTGTTAAAGTATTAAAGAGAGATGTTTTCCCACAATTTGGGTTACCAATAAGTGCAATATTTTTACTGTTCATTTGAAACAATCTCTACAAAAATTCGTTCAGCTTCATTCTTTCTTAACGCAAATCGAGAAGTTTCAATTTGAACCAATACTGGATCACCACCGAAAAGTCCCTTAGCTAGAACTTGTAAAGTTTCACCAATTCTGAAACCTAACAATTCAAGTCGTTCTAGAACTGGATCATTTTTATCTAAATATTGGTTACCTTTTTTTAGGTCAACAATTTTGACAAATTCGTTTGGTTTAACTTGGAATAAATTCATTTTTAATACTCTTATTTCAATGCCAAAATTTTTCGAGCACCGTTAAGTACGAAAAGTGAAACAATTATTCCTATAACAAGATCTGGATATGCGGAACCTGTCAAAGCCACAAGGAAGCCAGCAATAATTACACCTAGATTCACAATCACATCATTAGCGGAGAAAATCCAACTTGCTTTCATATGTGCTCCACCATCTTTATGTCCAGAAATTAGATAAAGACAGGCAACATTCGCAATTAGTGCAAAAAAGCCGATTACAATCATTAATAAAGATTCAGGCTCACTACCTAATATAAAACGTCTAATTACATCGACAATTACAGTTATTGCGAGAAATAATTGAATCCAACCCGCAAAATGCGCGGCTTTAACTTGATACTTTGCAGCTTTACCTACAGCATAAAGTGCAATCCCATAAACAGCAGCATCTGCAAACATATCAAGAGAGTCTGCGATTAACCCTGTAGATGCAGCAATTAGGCCACTAATAAATTCAATAACGAAAAGTGCAGCATTAATCGCTAAAAGAATTTTTAAAACTTTTGCTTGTTCAGACGTATCTGCTTTTTCAGGCATTTCACCCACAGAGGTGGCGGTACTTTCAAGTTTGGCTCCAAAACCAAGTGCTTCAAGTTTGCTAGTAATTTCATTAAGACCATCATTATGAAAAACTTTCAATTTCCGATTAGGTAAATCAAATGTTAGTCCTTTGACCTCATTCACTGGAGACAATGCCATACGAACCATTTGCTCCTCAGCAGAGCAATCCATTTTCGGAATCAGAAACGTACTGATTTCATTTGCATGCTCTTTATTTACATAGGCTTCAGTTTTATTTAATTTTGCTCCAAACCCAAGAGCTTCAAGTTTTGCAGTGATTTCATTACTTTCACCATTATGCATAACTTTTAGGTTTCGATTCGGCAAATCAAAAACTAGCCTCTTAACATTTACCAAAGAAGATAAAGTCATCCGAACCATTTGTTCCTCTGCGGAACAATCCATTTTAGGGATTTTATAGTCACTGATGAAAGTCGCTACATCCTCATTATCACTAACTGTCTCAGGTGAACTTATCGAATCTGGGGTGCAACATGAGTTTGACTGCGTAGAGCATGGCTGAGTACTAGAACAAGGATCTTTTTCATCTGGCTTAGATTGTTGTGGTACTTCATTACCACAACAAGAACTTTTACTTTCTTCAGCAGTTAAATCTTTACTGTTACCAGAATTTGTTTCTGATTCATTTTGATTTTGCTTAGTGTCTTCACAAGAACTTTCTTTATTACAACCGCAACCACTCATTGATGTGCCCATAGTCATATCTTTACTTATTGCATATTAAAATCTCTATAGCTACTATAGAGTCAAGTTGGATTTTGAGTATTTCTAATGTTTATGAAGATAGGAGAGCTCTCTGAAAAAACGTCGTGCTCAGTACTGACAATACGGTTTTATGAAAAAGAAGGTTTAATCCCGCAACCTGATCGAACTCAAGGTAACTATAGACTATATACTGAAGATTACATTGATCGGTTGAAATTCATTGTGAATTGTCGTTCTTTGAATATGAACTTAACTGAAATCAAAAAATTACTAAATTATAAGGATCTGCCTAATCTAAATTGTTCTGATGTGAATGAGCTTATCGATTCACATATTAACGATGTTGAGGAAAATATTCGGAATCAGCAGAAACTCATACAGCAGCTATTAGAAATAAGAAAGACTTGTGATGGGTTATGTACAGTGGACAAATGTGGTGTATTGAAGAAGTTAGCCTGAATAAAAAGTTAGTGATCACATTTGTTTCTCAAACTTACTGATACGTATATTAGCTTATTTAATATTATTGCTAAATTATTAATCTAAAATGAATTGTTTACAGCAGTTTTTCAAATTTAACTAGCTTATTTAATGGATTGTATTTTGCAGACCATCATATATGAAGTTGCATATATATGATAATTCGTATATAAAGATATTAATATATTAAAGGTCCCAGTTTCATGACAACTTCATTAGATGTAAAGATTTATCACAATCCTGCTTGTGGCACCTCTCGGAATACTTTGGCTTTGATTCGCAATACAGGAATTGAACCAACCGTTATTGAATATCTCATTACACCACCTAGTCATGACGAATTAGTTAAATTGATTCAGGATGCAAACTTAACAGTAAGAGAGGCTATTCGTCAGAATGTAGATCCTTATCGGGATTTACAGCTTGATCGTAGTGATTTGAGTGATGAACAACTACTCAGTTTTATGCTTGAACATCCTATTTTGATTAATCGACCATTTGTTGTTACTGAATTAGGTACTCGCTTAAGTCGTCCTTCAGAAGCTGTCTTAGATATTCTGCCATTACCACAAAAAGGTGCTTTCACTAAAGAAGATGGTGAACAAGTGATCGACGAAAATGGTCAGAGAGTAAATTAAAAAATTTAGTTCTTGTATGTGATTATCTGCATATCCAAATTTATAGGTAGCAAAGATGGATCAAGTTAATTTTTTTAAATGCTTATCAGATGAAACCCGTCTCAATATTGTCACTTTAATTGCTGAGAATAAAGAACTCTGTGTTTGTGATCTGACAGAAAAGCTACAACTGAGTCAACCAAAGATTTCTAGGCATTTAGCTTTATTACGCTCTTCTGGTCTCTTACAAGACAGACGACAAAGCCAATGGGTGTACTACAGCATTAATCAACAACTTCCAGCATGGTGTTTTGAAATTCTAGATACTTTAAAAAAAACATCATCTAGTCAAGTTGTAAGCAATACCAACACGCTTTCTATAAATAGTTATTGTGAGTAATAGATTATGAAATTCCTTTTTTTGTGTACTGGAAATAGTTGTCGTAGCATTTTGTCTGAAGTGCTTTTTAACAGTCGTGCTCCTCATGACTGGAAAGCATACAGTGCAGGAAGTAAGCCATCAGGACAGGTGCATCCATTGACTATTGAAACTTTGGAAAACCTTGGTCTTTCAACAGAAGGTTTATGGAGTAAAACAATTGATGACTGTGAGCAATATAAACCTGAAGTAGTGATTACTGTGTGTGATTCAGCAGCTCAAGAAGCTTGTCCTCTTTATTTAGGGGGAGCGATCAAGGCACATTGGGGCTTGGCTGATCCATCACATTTAGACTTGCCTAAAGAGGAAAAATTAAAAGCTTTCCTAGTGACAGTAGACCATATCAACCGTCGTTTAGATGCTTTATTTGCACTTGATACAGCAAATATGTCTCGTCCTGAATTAATTGCTGCAATCAATCACATATCAGATATTGAATGAGAAAATCATGGCTCAACAAAGACTGTCATTTTTAGATCGTAACCTTACGCTATGGATTTTCATTGCGATGGGGGTGGGGATTGCGATAGGTGTCTTCTTACCTCAAGCTTCTGTTACTTTAGACAAAATGAGTGTGGATTCTGTCAATATTCCAATTGCGATTGGTTTGATTCTGATGATGTATCCACCGTTAGCCAAAGTGGACTATGCAGCTCTACCACAAGTATTTAAAGACAAAAGAACATTAACTTTGTCTTTAGTACAGAACTGGATTATTGCTCCTGTATTAATGTTTGCATTAGCAATTATTTTTTTGCATAGCTATCCAGAGTATATGACTGGACTAATCCTGATCGGATTAGCTCGTTGTATTGCAATGGTTTTAGTTTGGAATGGTTTAGCCTGCGGCGATAACCAATATGTAGCAGCATTGGTTGCATTCAATAGTATCTTTCAGATTTTGTTCTTTAGTACTTATGCTTGGTTATTTCTTACCTTCTTACCACCTTATTTTGGTATTGCTGGGCAAGTAATCAATGTGGATTTTTGGACGATTACCCACGCGGTATTGATTTACTTGGGTATTCCTTTTTTTCTTGGTTTCTTGACCCGTTTGATCTTAGTCAACGCCAAAGGCTTAGAGTGGTACCAAAATGTCTTTTTACCGAAGATCAGTCCATTAAGTCTATTGGCATTACTGTTTACTATTGTTGCTATGTTTAGTCTCAAAGGTGGAGATGTAGTGAGTCTGCCTTTGGATGTAATTCGAATTGCGATTCCATTAACAATTTACTTTATCGTAATGTTCTTCATTAGTTTCTTTATGAGTAAGTGGATGGGTAATGACTACCCAAAAACTACAGCAATTTCATTTACTGCTGCGGGTAATAATTTTGAGTTAGCACTGGCTGTAGCCATTGCAACCTTTGGTTTAGCATCGCCTGTGGCATTTACTACAGTCATTGGGCCATTAGTTGAAGTACCAGTTTTGATTGCTTTGGTCAGTGTCTCTTTATGGCTAAGAAAAAAGTATTTTGAATCGGTGTAAATCTATGAATCTCCCAAATGTTGATATGAATCTTCTTGATCGACCTACTTTAGAGAAAGTTCAAGCTAAAGCACTGGATCATGCACCACGCATCTTATTGTTGTATGGCTCGAATCGTGAACGTTCTTATAGTCGTTTAGCGGTGATGGAAGCAGGACGAATCTTGGAGGAGTTTGGTGCTGAGGTGAAAATTTTTCATCCGAAAGGATTGCCTTTGCCAGAAGATGCCGATACTGAACATCCAAAAGTAAAAGAATTGCATGAACTTTTGGCTTGGTCAGAGGGTATGGTTTGGTGTTCACCTGAGCGTCATGGTTCTATGAGTTCTATTTTTAAATCCCAAATCGACTGGATTCCTTTGGCTGGTGGTGCAATACGTGCGACGCAAGGTAAAACTTTAGCACTTATGCAAGTTAGTGGTGGTTCACAATCTTTTAATAGCGTTAACCAGATGCGTATTTTGGGGCGCTGGATGCGGATGATTACAATCCCGAATCAATCTTCAATTCCTAAAGCCTTTTTAGAGTTTGAAGAAGATGGACGTATGAAAGCATCTTCTTATTACGATCGTATAGTAGATGTGATGGAAGAACTCTATAAGTTTACATTACTTACGCGTGGACAAAGCCTGTATCTAACTGATCGATATTCTGAGCGTAAAGAATCTGCTGAAGAATTATCTAAACGTGTTAACCAGCGTAGTCTGTAATACATTGGAGAGAACTAAATGCAAAGTAGACATTCACGTCTGATAATTCTCGGTTCTGGCCCTGCGGGCTATAGTGCAGCAGTATATGCAGCGCGTGCAAACCTTAAACCTACTTTAATTGCAGGTTTACAGCTTGGCGGCCAACTTACAACAACAACCGAAGTTGACAACTGGCCGGGCGATCCTGAAGGTTTAACAGGTCCTGCATTAATGGATCGTATGCAAGCACATGCTGAACGCTTTGGTACAGAACTCGTCTATGACCATATTAACGAAGTGGACTTAAATGTACGTCCTTTCGTTCTTAAAGGTGATATGGAAGAATACACATGTGATGCTTTGATTATTGCAACTGGTGCTACAGCTCAATATCTTGGCCTAGAGTCTGAACAAAACTTTATGGGACAAGGCGTAAGCGCATGTGCAACATGTGATGGTTTCTTCTACAAAAACCAAAAAGTAATGGTTGTAGGTGGTGGTAACACTGCTGTTGAAGAAGCACTTTATTTATCAAATATTGCTTCACATGTAACGCTAGTACACCGCCGTGATAGCTTACGTTCTGAAAAGATTTTGCAAGATCATTTATTTGTCAAAGAAAAAGAAGGCAAAATCAGCATTATCTGGAATCACGAAGTTGAAGAAGTATTGGGTGACAATACTGGTGTAACAAGTGTTCGCCTTAAATCAACTCAAGATGAATCTAAGCAAGACGTAGAGGTTCATGGTCTATTCGTTGCAATTGGCCACAAACCAAATACTGGTATGTTTGATGGTCAATTAAACTTACGTGATGGCTATATCCAAGTACAAAGCGGTACTTCTGGTAATGCAACAGCAACCTCTGTAGCTGGTGTTTTTGCTGCTGGTGACGTCGCTGACAGCATTTATCGCCAAGCGATTACTTCTGCTGGATCAGGCTGTATGGCTGCTCTAGATGCAGAAAAATATCTAGATCAATTGAACGATTAAAAAGCTAATTCAATCACTTGAAAATTTTAAGAAATAAGCCCAGTCTGTTTAACAGATTGGGCTTTTGATTTTGTTTATGACAATAAAGAAGGGGGGAGCGATACTTTGTCTCAATTACAAGCTGAAGTAGATGTAGTCATTATTGGTGGTGGACAAGCAGCTCTTGCTACAGCTTATTTTTTAAAACGTAAGAAAATTCCATTTGTGATTTTAGATGACCAAAATCAGGCAGGTGGTGCATGGTTACATGCTTGGGAGTCTTTACGTCTTTTTTCTCCAAATACTTGGAGTTCGTTGTCGGGCTGGATGATGCCAAAAACTGAACAAACTTATCCAACGCGGAATGAGGTGATTCAATACTTATCTGCATACGAACAACGCTATCAATTTCCTGTCATTCGACCTATACATGTTGATCATATTGAGAAAAAAAATGACTGCTTAGATGTATATGCGGGTGATAAATATTGGCGAGCAAAGGCGGTTGTCAGTGCTACAGGTACATGGAGTCAGCCTTATATTCCACATTACGAAGGATTAGAAAGATTTAAAGGAATACAAACCCATTCAGCACATTATGTTAATCCAGAACCTTTTATTAATAAAAAGGTTCTAGTGATAGGAGGAGGTAACTCTGGTGCTCAAATTCTTGCTGAAGTCTCAGAAGTTGCAGACACTATTTGGATCACAGTAACTCCTCCTCAATTTTTATCGGATGATGTTGATGGGCGTGTTTTATTCCTTCGAGCAACAGAACGTTTGAAGGCACAACAGGAGGGACGAATAGTTGATCAACCCATTGGTGGTCTAGGGGATATTGTCATGATTGACAGTGTCAAAGATGCACGTGAACGTGGGGTATTACATAGCAGAGAACCCTTTAAAGCATTTAAAGAACATTCGGTTGTTTGGGAGGATGGTTCAACACAATTGGTCGATGCTGTGATTTGGTGTACAGGTTTCAAAGCTTCCCTAAATCACTTAAGGAGTCTTGGAGTGATAGAACCTAATCAGACTGTTGCTGTCAATGATGGACGTTCAATAAAAATAAACAATCTTTGGCTAGTTGGTTATGGTGAATGGACAGGCATGGCATCGGCAACATTAATCGGGGTTTCTAGAACAGCCAAAGCAGTAGTCGATGAAATAGCTGTTTACTTAGCTATAGATTAAAAATTCTTAAATAAAGGATGGCTGAGGCTATAGAAGGTTTATATATTTTTATATCAAACACTTATGTTTTTTTGGTGGTATTGGTTCTAATTTAGTAAGTGATCAATAACTGGAAAATTTTAACTAGACTCTAGTTGCTTAATATAATTCCCAATAAAACTAGTCTACTGTTTATATACTCTTTCATGAGAAAGGAGGTATCTGAGTACTATAAAAGTTATTATTACTCAGATACCGACAGATTTAATTGAGCTAATTACACTGTAAGCAGAACCAATTACAGAGATGAAATCATGAAGTCTATAGATGAAATAAAAGCTCAAGAGGTATGTGTAGCTATTCTATTAGATAAAAAAGCTACTAATACGCAAGCCAAGATACTTCCTAGTGAAAATATAATCATTGATAGGTTACTTGAGCGTAAAGTTGAGTTACAACATGCTTATAGTGAGTTGTATTCAAAACTAGGGAAATATCATCAAGCCCTCACAAATTTTTTAGATTTGTTAGTAGGAATTACTTCAATGCATAGTCCAGAGGAAGTAATAAAGTCTAGGGCTGCTCAGAAAAAATTGAATGAGATTAATCAGCAAATTTCTATTAAAGCTCATGAATTAGCAGCTCTCCTAGAAACTAGATCCGAGTTAATAAATACTTCTGGCTTTATGACAGATACCCATTATCACATTGGTAATGTAATTCGTGAAGCATCTCAGAATAATCCGTATTTTAGAACATCTTTGCTAGATAAATTAAAGCAACTCCAAGGTCAGTTTGATCTTAAATATTGGCCTCGGTTAGATGATGTAATGAAAGTTATCGCTGAAGATGCAAGAATGGCCGTACCTATTGCTATTGATTCTATTACTGAAGTGGCAACAATAGGTGAGAGAGCTTCCTTAGTTGATTATTTTAGAGCTTTATTTGAAGCTATTGAATGTAATCGTCAGAAAGAATATGGTTTCTTACCTAATGACTTTAAGTTAACAGATAATACAATTGCTACCTTAGCGAATTGCGCCTTAGCTTTAGAGCCAAAAGAAATGATTGATGGCCTATATGTGAAAAATTTTAGAAGTCGTGAACGCAAACGCATAGGTAGTGACTCCTAATTTTAAATATGTGGACAAGTCTGGATTTGTCCACATACATAAAACAATCTATAGACTACCTATCCCTATAACAGAAAGTATTTTTACTGTTATTTATTATTTAAGATCATTAGAGGTTAGTCAGACTGTAATTCTGTTAGAAAGACCGTGACTAAATTAGGTTTTGAATGAAGGAATTATGGGCAGCTTATGTCAATTCAATATCTAACATATCAAACTTTAAATATTGATTTATTTAATTAAATTTATTCTTTTATTTCAAAAAAATCTAACAAAGACCATATCACTGATAAATATTTAAGCAATTAAAGTAGTTCTCAATAATTAGTTTATGATAATTACCAAAATGGGAATTGAGTTGTATTTTGAAATGGTGTAATTTATTCCCAAATTGGGAATATTTTTAAATGAAGCTTTTAGGTCTTGAAAAAATAACAGTGATTGAGTGTGAGTTTGCTAAAAAATGGCTCATAAGTTGGATCTCTGAAATACGTGATGCTCATTGGCGGGGCGCGGAAGATATTCTGAAACAATTTCCAAAAGTATCTATTTTGGAAAATCAATGTTTCGAATTTTCGATACATAACTCTAAATGGGTTATTTGTCTACAAATCGCGTTTTCTCAAAGAATAGCGATTATTAAAGCTGTAAACATTAAAGGTGCTAACAATGGAATTTAAAGTTATTCGTACAAGAGAGCAGTATCAAGCTTATCTTGACGAAGTGCATTCTTTAATTATGCTAAATCCGGCTATAGGAAGTCCTGAGAGTGATCGGTTGGAATTATTATCGGTTTTAATAGAAGATTATGAAACTAAACAATATCCGATAGAGGCGCCTGATCCTATTGATGCAATTCTATTTAGGATGCATGAGAAAGGGTTAAAACAAGCTGATTTGGCCCCATATTTTGGTACTACTAGTAGAGTTTCTGAAGTTCTTAATCGAAAAAGAGCTTTAACCGTAGATATGATCCGAGCATTATCTGTAGGGTTGGGACTGTCGGTAGAGACATTAATTGGTTTATCAAATTCAAAGAATACATTAGATAAAAATAATATTGATTGGTCTAAATTTCCTGTTAAAGAGATGAAAAATAGGGGGTGGTTAAAAACATTTCTTGCTGATACGGCAGCATCAACTGAGAGTATTATCCAAAAATATATTGCTCAATCAGGGTTACAAATCGGCTCAGCTTCTTTTAAACGAAAGTTGTCTGGTGATGCCCAAACACCTAATACGATGTATGCACTGTATGCGTGGCTAGCTAGAGTCATTCTCCAAGCTAGAGATAAGAAAGATAGTCTAGGAAAATATGACCCTAATTTAATAAATAGTAATTTTTTAAGAGAGTTAGCTCAATTAAGCTGGTTTGAGCATGGGCCAATATTAGCAATTGAATACTTAGAAAAACATGGAATTGCTGTAGTCATTGAGCCTCATCTTAAAGGTACGCATCTTGATGGAGCGGCATTGAAGGACAGTGACGGCACTCCTATTATTGGGCTAAGTTTACGATATGACCGATTGGATAATTTTTGGTTTACGTTACTACATGAATGCGCACATATTTGGAAGCATGTTGATGAAACAGAAGCATTTCTCGATGATTTAGATTCATCAAGTATGGAGGATCGGAGGGAGGCTGAAGCAAATCGATTGGCAAGAGAGGCATTTATACCAAGAGGAGTTTTGAGACGTACAGAGGCATTTATCTCACCAAGTAAAGAATCTATTGAAAAGTTGGCTAAAGAGTTGAGAGTTCATCCAGCAATCATTGCAGGGCGTATTCGAAAAGAGTTGGGAAATTACACCTTATTTTCAGACTTGGTTGGTCAATATCAGGTCAAGGCATTATTAACCAATTCTCATTTATTAAGTGTTGAGGAGTAGAGATGATGAAAATTCCAGAATATGTCCCAATCATGAAAGCGAAGCAAGGTGAATTTGATGCGATAAAACCTATTAGGTCTGAGCAGTTAGAATATCAAATACAGCCAACTTTCCACCCTTTATTTGAAATGCCTAATATTTATAAAGAAGGGGTTTCAAGACTTGTTGATATTAATAGCCGTTGCGAGAAAATAGGGAAATTATGGAGTGGAAATATTGCTTTAGTGGATGGTTATTTTTGGAAACCATCTGAAGCTTTATTGGAGAATGGTGAGCATTTCCTAACCTATACGTATAACAAATTGTTTGCATTAGGAGTAAAGGTAGTTCCTGTAATTGGTTATGACCGTTGGTTTGATCAAATGAGCAGTCTTTATCATCAAACAATGAAAAATTTAAATTATCCAGAGGCTCCTTATTTTTGTATTAGATTAGATGGTGAGGCAATGTATGATATTGATGAACCTGATTTTTTCAAAGAACAACTAGAATCAATTATTTCTGATTTAAAATTAGCAGAAAATAATTGTTCTATATTATTAGATTTTGGGGATGTAAGTGTCAATCGTATAACAATTGAACAGATGCTAAGCAAGTCTAGAGACTTTTTAGAAGTATTAACTGAATATGATTTTAAATACATTTCTATCAGTGGAGCTTCATATCCTTCAAGCGTTGCAGAAGCCATTGAAGATCATGATACGGATGGTCCAGTACTTCGAAAAGAAATGGTTGTATGGCAGACTTTAAGAAACATGTTCCCTAATGTTAAATTGAAGTTTGCAGATCATGGAGCAAGACATCCAGCTCCAGAAAAGCAGATTATTAATCAACATACGAATGGAAAAATTATCTACACTATAGATAAAAATTACTATGTCGTAAGAGGCCATCCATTTTCTAGAGATGGTGGAAGTCATGGGCATAGAAAGCAGCTAGCAATGAGATTAATTAATTCTATCTATTATGAAGATGTAAGCTTTAGTTGGGGAGACAATAAAATCTTTGAATGTGCGCACGGTATTAATAATTTTATAGGAAATCCTACGCAATGGGTTGCAATTGATACGAGCCACCACATTCGGTATGTCTTAGAGGAAATAGGATCTTTTGAGCTAGCTTATCAAAAATAGATCAAATAAAAATCCAGCCATTCATAAATGGGCTGGATTTTTAAATTATTTTTCAGTAATTAAATTTTTACACTAAATTTACACCATAAATTTTATTTTTGTTTCTAAGTTTTTAATAATAAATGATATTTTATTTTAGTTGATCCTATCCATCATAGGCGCGACAGAAATACGAGGTTGTAACGATTGAAGTGATTGCATAACCAATAGACCCAAAAGTCGCTAAATTAATGAAAGGGCAGCATTATACGGGGTTTGGCCCTGAATCGACAGTGGCTTTTAACCGAGTAATTTATAACCACCCTTGTGTTAAATATAGAAAGATGATTTTTAACAAATTACTTTATAGCTAAGCCATTTGCTTTTTTTGTAAGAAAGCATCAATCACGCTAAATAAAATACAAAACACAACGAGCCCCACACCTGCAAGGCAAGTCATAGTCCATCCACCACGATTCCATGCAAAAATCCCTAATGCCGAACCACCAGCACCACCAATAAAGTAAGTAGTCATATAAATAGCATTAATACGAGATTTAGCATCTGGACGTAAACGGAAGATAATACTCTGGTTACTGGTGTGAACAAGGGCAAGTGCCAATTGAATTAGAGCAAAACCAATAACATAAGCTGAAAGTAGAGTTTGTCCGAAATAGAAGCAAATCCAACTTACCAAAAACAGCCCACAGCCCATCCAAGTGAGGAGGCGTGTATATCCTTGGTCGGCATATTTACCAATATAACGTGTAGATAAAGCACCAAAGATACCGACTAACGGGACTAGTCCGATAAAGAGATCAGGTAAATGATGTGCTGAGGTAAGAAGTAATGCGATGGTGGAATATAGAATACTTACTGCTGCAAAGGCGAAAGCACCTGTAAGCGCTCTTAATAATAGTCGCTTTTCCTCTTTTAATAGTTGAGCCATGGAAACAAAGATTTGCCCATAGTTCATTTTCATGCGCATAACATAAGGCAAGCGACTTTTTAAGGTATAGGCCAACAGAAGCATTAACACACCACTGACGACATAAACCACTTTCCAATGAAAAAGGTTAGAAAATAAGCCAGCCAGACTGGTAGAAAGTAAAATCCCGACCAATAAGCCACTCATTAAAAAGCCAATAATTTCGCCTGTTTTTTCAGGTTTTACGGTCATTGTGGCAAGTGGAATAAGTACTTGAGCTGCAACAGAAAACAAGCCCGCTAAAATTGTACCAATCCATAGCATGGGCAAGTTAACAGCGAAAGCTGATGTAAATAGACCAATTGCGCAAAGCACCATCAAAAATGGAATAGCTTTAGCTTTATTAACGATATCGCCCATCGGAACAATAAAGAGTAAGCCGAGGGCATAAGACACCTGAGCAAATGTCACTGTTAAAGCGGCTTGTGCTTGAGTTACAGCAAAATCTTGCTGAATAGAGTGAATCAGCGGCTGACAATAATAATTCACACCTGCACATAAGCCACATGCTGTTGCCATCAACCAAAGCAAAGGTTTATTTTGACTGATATCTTCAGGGGTAGACATGATGTTCTCTCGATTTTATTAAGTGTATGCCGTTGCTTCAACTTCAATGAGCATGTGTTCTAGTGCAAGGCGTGGCACAGGAATGAGTGTACAGGCAGGAAAAGGATGATTTTTCCATAAAGTTTGCATAATTTTAACCAAAATTTGATGTTTTTCGACCGAATGGTCAACAACTAAAACTCTTAACATGGCAATGTTACTAAGCTCTGCATTGGCGGCTTTTAAAGCATATTGAATATTATCAAAAGCTTGGTTCGCTTGTTCTTTAAAACTTTGGCTTAATTTACCTTGGGAATTTTCGCCTCCTTGGCCTGCAACATGAATAATATTCTTAAAGTTTTTTACCACAGCAACATGGCTATAAGCGTTTGACGTTGGGTTATATAAAGTTGATGGATTTATGATTTTAAAAGTTTCTTGACTCATTGGAACTCAACCGGTTATTAAAATTTAGATGAGTATCCAACCTCAACTTAAGTTGAGGTCAAGAGAATTTAATGTTTTAGTCTTTTCTTTCTGAGTGTAATCATCATGACACCGACAATATTAAGAAGGCAGCCGACCCATTGCCATATATTTAAGTGTTCATTTAAAAAAGCCACAGCAAGTAAAATTGTTAAAACTGGTCCAATCGAAGCGATCATTGCTGATTGAGAGGCACCTAATCGTTCAATGCTTTGCATGAGCATAACGGTGGGTAAAACGGTAACTAAAAAGCCTAAGCCAATGCCATACCAAATTACGCTAGAGGGGAGTTGTAATAGAAGTTGAATAGGTTGAGGTGTGCTTAATACGTAATGAGTTAATGTGCCGATACAAGCCACAGTTAAGGCTAACCCTGTGAAATTCCAAGAGCCAAATTTCTTAATGAGTGGTGGAGTCAGCAATAAATAGCCAGCGAAAGCCACGGCACTTGCAAATACGAAACTTGTCCCTAACCAGAAGTTGCCCTGAATTGGTGCGTTGTTGTGCTCCTGAAGCATAACCAGCACCGTTCCGCCATAACTAAGAAAAATGGCAAATAAACTTTTTACATCTAATTTTTGTTTGTAGAGTAGGCTTGAAACAATGACGGTGAGAGTGGGATATAAAAATAGAATAATTCGTTCTAGAGAGGCACTAATAAACATAAGGCCCATGAAATCAAGCCAACTTGCAAAGTAGTAGCCCAATAGACCGGCAAAAATTAAAATTAGCCAATCCTTCTTTTTTATGCCCTGATTATGATGCCTGTTAAACCAGCAAATTAATAGAAAGAACGGTAAAGCGCTTAACATGCGTAAAGCCATCAGGACTGTACCGTCGACTAATGGAGAAAGGGCATAAGTCTGTTTAATAAAGATTGCTTTGGTACTGAATAGAAACGCAGAGCAAAGCGCAAAAAAAGACCCGATTTGAAACGATGATAAAGAAATTTTCATATACAGGACTGTATAAGAGAGACTATTGTCTGCAAAAAAAGAAAAATCTTCCTATATTACACCTCAAATCAAATACCGTGAATCATCAGTTCAAAATATGGGTATTTATTAAATAAATATTGGGTGGTATTTTAAAAAAGTTCAATTAGAATCCAAATTCTGTACAAAGAATACACATGGGGGAAACATTGCAGCTTGCAATGTTTTTGACAATGAGAAATTAGCTTGAGGAACGCTCATGCAGATCGGAATCCCAACCGAAACTGTCGTCGGTGAAAATCGTGTAGCTGCTACGCCAGAGACAGTAAAGAAGTTGATTAGCGCTGGTCATAGCGTTGTGATTGAACGTGGTGCTGGTGTAAAGGCTGCGTACATTGACAGTGCTTATGAACAGGTCGGTGCAACCATTACGGATGATGCCTATACGGGTAGTCAAATTATTTTGAAAGTTCGCGCACCACAGGGCGGGGAAATTCAGAAACTTGCAGCAAATACCGCTGTTGTAGCAATGTTTGATCCTTATCGTAATACCGAGCTAGATCAGTTTGCAAATCAACAAGTGTCTGCTTTTGCTTTAGAACTGCTTCCTCGTACGCTTTCTCGTGCACAAAACATGGATGTGTTGTCTTCTCAAGCAAACTTAGCTGGTTATAAGTCAGTTTTACTTGCTGCTGCTGAATATCAACGCATGTTCCCAATGCTTATGACTGCTGCAGGTACTGTAAAGCCTGCGCGTGTTGTGATCATGGGTGTTGGGGTTGCGGGTCTTCAGGCGATTGCAACTGCAAAACGTTTAGGTGCAATTGTTGAAGCGACTGACTTACGTCCTACAGCAAAAGATCAAGTTGAGTCTTTAGGTGGTAAGTGGTTAGACGTACCAATGTCTGAAGAAGAGCAACAACGTGCAGCAGACGCCGCTAAAAATGGTTATGGGTGGATGCCGGGTGAGCAGTACATCAAAGACCAAGCTGCGATTGTAGATAAAGCTGTTTCTAATGCTGATATCGTGATTACGACTGCATTGTTACCAGGTCGTGATGCGCCGCGTCTGATTAAAGCTGAAACTGTTGCCAAGATGAAACCAGGCTCTGTCATTTTAGATATGGCTGTTGAAACTGGTGGTAACGTTGAAGGCTCTAAAGTGGGTGAGACTGTATTTACTGAAAATGGCGTGAAAATTTTGGGTGTTCCAAATATTCCGGCAACTGTAGCAACAGAAGCTTCTGCATTGTATGCGCGTAACGTTTTTAATTTCGTAGAGACTTTATTCGACAAAGAGAAAAACTTTGCGATTAATCAAGAAGACGAAATCCAAAAAGCCCTATTGGTCACTCATGGCGGTCAAGTACTGCTTAAGCGTGGTTAAGGAGATTTCTCATGGTTGAAACTATTACAATTTTCGTCCTTGCCATCTTCGTAGGTTATTACGTGGTTTGGGGTGTTACGCCAGCTTTGCATACACCACTTATGGCGGTAACCAATGCTTTGTCATCTATTATTGTGGTAGGTGCGATGTTGCAAACTGTAGGTCTGCCAGTTTTAGGTGTAGATGCTAACGTTGCATTTCAAAGTGTGAATGTGGTGAGCGTACTCGGTGCGATTGCAGTATTTTTGGCAAGCATTAATATTTTCGGTGGCTTTGCAGTAACTGCACGCATGCTGGAAATGTTCAAGCCTAAGCAAAAGAAATAAGAGGGCTTTGACATGGAATTTATTCAAGCAAATGCAAACTGGTTGTACCTTGTTGGCGCAATCCTCTTTATCTTGACGCTTCGTGGCTTATCTGGCCCTAAAACAGCAATTCAAGGTAACCGTTACGGTATGATCGCGATGGCGATTGCAGTTGTAACCACCTTCTTTGTTGCGAATAACCCAGTTATTTGGATGATCGTTGGGGCAATGGTGTTAGGTGCAATCGTGGGTATCGCGCGTGCACGTACAGTGCCAATGACTCAAATGCCGGAAACTGTTGCGCTTATGCACTCATTAGTGGGTTTGGCTGCTGTTTTAATTGCGATTGCTGCAATTTTACATAATAACCAACTTACTGAACTATTTGCTCAAAATGAGGCGGCTTTAACAGCAGCTGGCGTGCAGCATGCACACATGAGTAAGGTTCACTTATTTGAATTGTTTGTTGGTTGTTTCGTTGGTGCGATTACCTTTACTGCATCTGTGTTTGCGTACGGTAAATTGGCTGCGAAAAAATGGGCTAAAACAATTTCTGGTGCATGGGTTAAACCTGTTCAAGCGCTTATCTTTATTGCGATGTTGGCTTGTGGATTTTACTTCTTCACGACTGGCAACATGACTGCTTTCTGGGCAATGACAGCTCTTGCGCTTGCATTTGGCTGGGTATGGATTGCACCGGTCGGTGGCGGTGATATGCCTGTAGTAGTATCGCTTCTTAACTCATTCTCAGGTTGGGCTGCGGCGGGTATTGGTTTTACTCTTGAAAACAACATGTTGATCGTTGCGGGTTCGCTTGTAGGTTCATCTGGTGCGATTCTGTCGTACATCATGTGTAAAGCAATGAACCGTTCGATCATCAATGTATTGTTTGGTGGAGCAATGGGTGGTGCAGCAGTTGCATCTGCAGATAAAGGTGAGCAAGTTCAACGTAACTACCGTTCAGGTTCTGCTGATGATGCTGGCTTCTTAATGTCAAATGCTGACAGTGTTGTGATTGTACCTGGTTATGGAATGGCGCAAGGTCGTGCTCAAAATGCGGTAAAAGAGTTGTGTGAACTTTTGAAAGAACAGGGGGTTCGCGTTCGCTTTGCAATCCATCCGGTTGCAGGTCGTATGCCTGGACATATGAACGTACTACTTGCTGAAGCAGACGTAGCATATGAAGACATCTTGGAAATGGATGAGATTAACTCAGACTTTCCTGCAACTGACGTAGTACTTGTAATTGGTGCAAACGACGTTGTTAACCCTGCTGCAAAAGATGACCCAAGCTCACCAATTTATGGTATGCCGATTCTTGAGGCTCATAAAGCGCGTACAATCATGGTGATTAAACGTTCTATGGCAACTGGTTATGCTGGTTTAGACAATGATTTGTTCTATAACGAAAAAACAATGATGATCTTTGGTGATGCCAAGAAAGTTGTGGAAGATATGACGAAAGCAATTAATGGTACAGGCCACTAATTTGCTTTGAAATAAAAAACCACCTTCGGGTGGTTTTTTATTTACCTCTATTTTTAAAGAAATTTTTCTACAAGATCCATCGACTGTTGATAGAGGTCGCGTGCTAGTTGCTGGTTTTTAGCATGTGATGATTTCCAGTCTGGCATATGTGCACTGACATATTCGCCGTTGCGGTTTTGCCATGCTTCAGAAGTTGCCATTTCTGTAATGAGCTTTGCTGGAACTGAGGTTGGGACTAAGCCTAATTTCATTGCCGCATAGACAGGTTTTGGTAATTCACGATAAATATCAGAAGCAACACCGCCAGGGTGCAATGCATTATTGGTAATTGAGCTTCCAGTTAATTGCTCTGCTAATGCATTGCTAAATAGTAAATTTGCAAGTTTTGATTGTCCGTAATAGAACAGGGGATTGTAAAAACCTTCTGCACGAAATTTATTAGGTTTAATTGAGCCAACCCAGTGAGCAATCGAAGCTAGATGAATGATTCGTGCTTTAGGAGATTGTTGTAAAACTGGAATTAATTTTTGAGTTAATAAAAAATGACCTAAATAATTAACTCCAAATTGTTGCTCAAAGCCTTCATTGGTCAGTTGTTTAGTTTTGGAAAATAAACCTGCATTATTAATGAGTACGTCAAGGTTGCCATATTTATCTGCAATTTCATCTGCTGCTTTTTGGGTTAACTCAAGGCTATTTAGATCGAGGGAAACTAAATCGACCTGGCCTTGATTGAGTGAACGTAGCTTGTATTGCGCCTCTTGCGCTTTTTGTGGATTTCGACAAGCCAAAATCACATGTTGTCCTTGTTTAACAAGTTGTTCTGCTGTGGCAAAACCAATCCCTGTGTTGGCGCCTGTAATGAGTATCTTCACTTTTTAGTGCTCCGGTTATGCTATTTATTGATGAGACTATAAGAATTGGTATAGTGCTGGAGTTCTGACAATTTGTCATGTCAATTTTGGTTGTAAGTGATAATTGGTTTCTTAGAGATAGTAGATGATATTTAAAAGGGACTAAATTGTTATTAGAGAAACAAAAAAGCGGCTCAAAAGAGCCGCTTTTTTTAAAAGCAAAATTTTAAGCAACCGACTCTGGAGCGGTACGCCATAAGCTTTCTAAATCATAGAATTTACGAGCTGTTGGTAGCATCACATGTACTACAACAAAGCCGAGATCAATTAAGATCCATTCTGCATCTCGTTCACCTTCAACGCCAATCGGGCGGAAACCGGCTTTTCGAGCTTCTTCTGCAACATTGTCAGCAAGTGCTTTGACATGGCGAGTAGAAGTACCACTTGCAATTACAATAGCATCAGCGACATTGCTAATTGAGCTAACATCTAACTGGAGAATATCTTTTGCTTTTACATCAACTAAAGCGTCGTGGACGACTTTGAGACAAGCTTGTACGTCTTTATTTGAGGTATTCATTGCGAAATCGTGAGAATTAGACACGCTGGGCGATGGTTCTAAATTCATATAGGGTATATTTTCCTGACAATTACTCACTATCTAATATAGTGGTTTTCGCGCTAAATTTCAAACAGAAGTCGTAACAGTTTATATATTTACATCATCAGAAAAGTATTTTTTCTTCCATGTAAACGACTGATTTGAACCATTTTCAGGTTTATATTCTGCTGCAATATAATTTTGATATGAGCTTTGCTTTAACCAAGAAAAAATTTGTTCATAAGGAATTTGAGCGGTATCGGGCTCATGGCGGCCTGGGCAGTCGGCAAATTGAATATGTCCAATTGAGTTAAGATTCTCTTGTAAACCTTCAAGTACATCTTCACCCATCATCGCCATGTGATAGCAGTCATACTGCATTTTGAGAGCAGGGTGGTTGACCGCTTCAAGCATCTCTTGTGCTTGTGCAATATTTTGAACTAAAAAGCGCGGCATATCAGTGCCGTTAATCATTTCAAAAACAGGCTCTATATCATGTTCACCGAGTAAATTGCATGCAAGTTTTAGATTGGCTGCTAATGTTTTTAAACAAGGGAGCAAGTCTGCATCTAGCGGTTGTTTACCCGCTAAAATATTAACGCGAGGAACGTTTAAAGCAGTGGCATAGCGTATAGCCAATTCTAAAGCTTCATGAAAAGCGGCTTCTTGACCGGGTATGCCTGCTAAACCATTCCCGCCTTGCATAAGATCACCAGCAGGTACATTAATTAAGCAAAGACTGAGATTATAGCGTTCGAGTTGAGTTTGAATATCTTCAATCGTCAATTCATAGGGGAATTGAATTTCTACATATTCAAAGCCCTGTGCATGAGCCAGAGCGAAGCGTTCAATTAAAGGAACTTCGGTAAAAATCATGGATAAATTGACTGCAAGACGACCCATACTCAAACTCCGTTTATTTTTGCTCTATTAATTGAATCATAGTAGCTAAATCTTTCTCGGCAAAGCCATTTTTTTGGTGAGTTTGTAGCTGTAATAGAGCTTTTTGTGCAACGGGGATGTCTAAATTAACATTGTTAGCCAATGTTACTGCGTTGTTAAGATCTTTAGATAATGTTTGAACTTTCCACTGAATAGGCTCAAATGTATGAGTTGCCATGCGTGGTGTTAGAATTTGAAAGGGTTTAGAGTCTGCAAATCCGCCTGCTAAGGCTGGAGCGAGTAAAGTTGTATCTACACCCGCTCGGTCTGCAAGCGCGACAGCTTCTGCAATAAGCGCACTGTTGGCTGCGACGATAAGTTGGTTACAAATTTTGGTGGCTTGACCAGTTCCTGTATCTCCCATTCGCTTTACACGTTGAGATAGAACATTATAAATAGGCGTTAATTCTGTAATTGTTTGAGCATCACCGCCTGCAAAAATGACAAGTGTGCCTTGTTCTGCTCCAGCTGTTCCCCCCGATACAGGAGAATCAATCCAAGTAACCTCATGAGTGGCAGCATCTTGAGCAAGTTTTTTTGTTGCAGCAACAGATAAACTTGAGAAATCAACAATCACCTGTTTAGCTTTTAAGTGGGGCTGAATTTGCTCAAATACACTTTGTACGGCTTTGTCATCTGCGAGACAAGTTAAAATAACAGGATATTCGCCAATATTTATAAGATCTAAAGGCTGTGCGCCTATATCAATCAGTTCTTCACATGCAGAAGAGGTTCGGTTCCAAACAGCAACTTGAAAACCTGCCTGAATAAGACGGGTTGCCATGCGGCTTCCCATCAACCCTATACCTAAAAAAGCAATAGGGGTGTTGCGATCAAAATTCATAATCTAAGCTCTTTATTTATATTGGCGTGGTAAAAAATTAACTTCCGGATGTTTGTCTTTTTTACGAGCAAGTTTGCTATTTTTACCAAGTAATAATTTAAGTTGCCAGATTTTTTCTAAACGTAATGATTTTTCTGGTTGGTGCTCCATCGCATCAAGTACACGTTTTGCCGCAGTGAGCGCATCTGGTGAACGTTGCAGCATTTCAGCTGCAATTTCATTGGCTTTCTCTAGTGGAGAGTCACTTAAATGAGTTACAAGACCAATTTCTTTTGCATAATTTCCATCGAAAACGCGAGCGGTTAAGGTGAGTTCTTTTGCAAGGTCAACGCCAATTAAGCCTTTCAATGAACGAGTAAGTCCCATATCAGGAACTAAGCCCCAACGACTTTCCATAATCGACATTTTAGTGTCTGGATGGGAAATTCGAATGTCGGCTGCTAAGGCAAGTTGCATCCCAGCGCCAAAACAATATCCTTCAAGTGCCGCAATCACAGGTACAGGTAAATTTTGCCAAATCAGGAATGCTTTTTGGAATAGGCTTTGGCCTGGTTTAACAAGCTCCCAAATAGCAAAAGCAGAGTTTTTTGGATTATTAAGGTCAGACAAATCAATTCCGGCACTAAACACTTGTGCTTCACCTGTTAAAATCACACAGCGAATCTCTCTATCCTTTTTAATGGTTTTTGCTGTTGAAACAAGTTCTTTTAATAAGGCAAAACTCATAGCATTGCGTTTATCAGGACGGTTTAAATATACCGTTGCAATGCCATTATTTTTTTCAATACGTAAGAGTGCCATGAGATTTCCGCTTCTTTTTTTATCGATAAGCGGAGCATAGCATGGCTGTAATTTGGAAACATGACAGCCCAGTCATGCCTATTTTATAGATATATTAGTCAGGAATTACCAAGATTTGATGGGCTGCACTTTCCACTTCTTTTACAACAAGTCCTAACTCGTCGAAGCGTCTCATAACTTCTTCAATGAAGCCTTCATCTGCTATACGGCGTTCTTTACGTAGTGTTGAAATAAATTGCTCAAAGTCACCTGTTACTTGTTGGAGCTTTGGAGTACCTACATAGCGAGTAGCGCCATAAAGACGATGTAAAACATGCTCAAGTTGAGGGAAGTCTTCAAGTTCAATGAGCTGCTGCATTTCATCTAGCTCAGTTGGGAAACTATCAACTAGCATTTTAAGTAAGTCTTGAGCTAAGTCTTCTTTATTTGCTGCAAGTTGCAAGCTTTGTTGCCAGTTTAAAATTTGCGGATCTAGAGCTTCTGCAACGACATGATGGTCTTTCTCTAGCGCTTTTGCTGCAAAGTTGTTTTTAGTCCACTGCGTTAAAATCTGGATAATTTGTTCCATTTGAATTGGCTTGGTGACATAGTCATTCATGCCGACTTTGAGTAGTTTTTGCTTTTCATCAGCAAGGGCATGGGCTGTTAATGCAATAATTGGAAGCTGCATTTCACCATCTAAAGTTGACTCTAGTGAACGAATCGCGCGAGTGGTATCAATGCCTGACATAACAGGCATTTGAATATCCATGAACACTAAATCAAATGGTTTGAGTTTTTGATCAATTCGCTCTTGGATAAGGTTCAGGGCTTCTTGACCGCTGAGAGCTTTAGTTGTTCTAACGTTGAGCTCACCTAGCAGGGCTTCTAGCACAATTAGGTTAGGTAAGTGATCGTCGACTGCCAGAATGTGTAAACCCTGCCCATTAAAGTCTTGTTGTTCCTCTTCAAAAATAGGTTGATCATTTAATAATTGAATGAGTCCGCTTCGGCTTAATGGTTGATAGAGAGGGCGAGCACGATATTCATTGAGCATATTTGGCTCAAGCGTCATTTGATAGCCATAAACTGCCAAATTACCTTGATAACGACTACGGATTTCTTTTAATAACGCTTCAGTATCGCCGCTGTGGTCAACAATGAGCCATGTATTATCTTTTTGATCAAGATGTTTTAAACGACTAAATAAGTCCAGAATCGATTGTGTCTCGATGTGAGGAACATGATAGTTTTCAAGATAGTAACGTAAAACACTTGCGGTAGCAGGGTGTGCAAGATAAGACACCACTTGTAAATGCTCAAAGTGTGGATGTTCGATCTCGTAATCTTCATCTACCACAAATTGTGCGGTAAACCAGAACGTAGAGCCTTTTTCTGTCGGAGCGCGTTCTTGGTTATCCTCAAAGCCAATTTGACCATGCATGAGATGAACAAGCTGTTTCGAAATAGCTAGACCTAAACCTGTACCGCCAAATTGACGTGTAACGGATGCATCACCTTGCGAGAATGATTCAAATAATTTTTTACGGTCTGTACCGCTTAAACCAATACCACTGTCTTGCACACTAAAATGAAGTAGGCATTGTCCAATATCATCATGTTCCATACGTACACGAACAATAATTTCGCCATCTGGAGTGAACTTAATCGCATTCGAAATCAAGTTAGTCAGAATTTGTTTAAAGCGTAAAGCATCACCAATCACTTGTTGTGGAATGTTGTCGGCATAGTAAAAAGCCATGGCGATGTGCTTTTGGGCAGCCAGTGGAGACAACATATCCATGACATCAAAGACGGCTTCTTCTAAATCAAACGGCGCTGTTTCGAGCTCTAATTTACCAGCATCAATTTTTGAGAAATCTAATACATCATTAATTAATGCCAATAAATGGGCTGATGACTTGCGAATAGTTTGCAGGTAAAGATTTTGTTCGTTATTTAGGTTTTGTTGACGAAGTAATAAATGAATAAAGCCATCAATACTATTTAGAGGGGTCCGAAGCTCATGACTAATATTGGCAAGAAAAACTGATTTGGCTTGGTTCGATGAAATTGCTTGGTCACGTGCTTGACGATAGGTAATATTTTGAACTTCTAAAGTATCTAAAGTTCTACGTAAGTCTTCTTCGGTTTGTTCAGTATGTTCTTTTAACTCTAAAAAGCTAAAGTGTAATCGTTTAACGACATTTGCAATATCTCGCTGCAACAAGCGTAATTCACCAGTACTGTTAATTACCATGTGCTGGTCTAGTGTGTCAGCATTTAAACGTTGCAACTGCATGCGAATTTCATACATCGGCGCAATCCAGCGACGTGAATAAAAATTCAAGCAAAGTAAAAGTAACAGTAAGGTCATTAATCCAGTAATGACGAGGGCGATTAGAATACGGTAACGAGCCAGTTCTAATGGCTGATTATCCATTTCAATAACAAGCCAAACAGGTGCTTTTCCAGGTGTGTCGCTAATCCGTTGTCCATAAATATTGTTGTGGTTATAAGAGATGGGCCCAAAAAAATTATTGTTTTGTTTGAAGTTTGGCCAGTAGCGATTGTCGCGATAACCGATACTTAAATAGGTTTGACCATTACTGTCAATTAAAGCAGCACGTTTTAGATTTTTTTCACTAAACATGCTTTGCATGATGTGCTGAGCGTGATCATATTCATCGGGTTCTAGTTCAACCAGCTTATATAAATCGATCGCGATTTGATTGTAGCGAGCTAAAATTGCAGAGGCATGATGTAGCTGTTGTTGTTTTACTGAATGTGAGGTTTCAGTTAAAACCAGAAAAGCACCAACGCACGTTAAAATCATAATAGGCACAAAAATCAGAGCAATTAATTGCCCATATGCATGATTCAGACGTAAGCGTTTCGATAAGGTTTTATTGAAATTAGACATGGCTACATCAGATTTATCTCTCTGTACGGCATCTTATCACGCTTTATTTTAAAACAGACGGCATTTTATAAATGACCGAGCTTTAATCGCTTTCATGAAAAAGCATATTGAAATGGGTGCAGTACCGAGCATTTTTTCATACAATAGGCCCACCTCGATATAGGTGTTGATCATGAGTAATACACAACCTGATTTTTTAGCCGACGAATTTTTGTTAGATCACTATGTAGGTAACACACCTCTAGTCCGTTTGCAGCGCTTGGCGTGTCACACGCAGGCAACGGTTTTAGCAAAATTGGAAGGTAATAATCCGGCAGGTTCTGTAAAAGACCGTCCAGCATATAACATGATTATGCAGGCAGAAAAACGTGGTCAAATTAAGCCAGGAGATACCTTAATTGAGGCAACCAGTGGAAACACGGGTATTGCTTTAGCAATGGTTGCTGCAATGCGTGGCTATAAAATGAAATTAATCATGCCGGGGAATTCAAGTCAGGAGCGTAAGGATGCAATGCGTGCTTATGGCGCAGAATTGATTGAAGCACCGAATATGGAAGCTGCACGAGATATGGCTTTGCAAATGCAAGCTGAAGGTCTAGGTCTGGTCCTTAATCAATTTGGTAATCCAGATAATGTCGAAGCTCATTACCTCACCACTGGCCCTGAAATTTGGAAGCAAACAGGTGGGAAGATTACTCATTTTGTGAGTTCAATGGGTACAACCGGTACCATTATGGGTGTTTCTAAGTATTTAAAAGAACAAAACCCAGATATTCAAATTATTGGTTTACAGCCTTCTGAAGGTTCAAATATTGCTGGCATTCGCCGTTGGCCACAAGAATATTTACCTACGATTTTCGAACCAAAGCGTGTTGATCAAATTATGGATATTCCGCAAATTGAAGCGGAAAAGACGGCTCGCCGTTTAGCACGTCAGGAAGGAATTAGTGCAGGTACGTCTTCTGGTGGAGCAGTGTGGGCTTCAGTAAAAATTGCAGAAGAAAATCCGGATGCTGTTATTGTTTGCATTATCTGTGATCGTGGTGACCGCTACTTATCTACAGGACTGTTTTCAGTACAGGACGATAACTCATAATTGAGAGAAATCATGCGTTTCCCTACCTTAGTTTTTGATATTGAAACTTTAACTGATTTAAAAGCGGGAGCGCATTTATATCATCTTGATTTACCTGAGACCGATGTAGAGCAAGCGCTCACAAAAATCCGTCGCCAAGAATCAGGTATGGATTTTCAGCGTTTGCCTTTACATGAAATCGTTTGTATCTCTGGCTTATGGGTGGATGAGTCTGGTTTTAGATTATTTTCTTTTAGTCGAGAACAATATTCTGAAGCCGAAATTTTACAGAAGTTTTTATCAATTTTTGACAAACGCCATCCGACTTTAGTGAGTTGGAATGGCTCACAATTTGATTTACCTGTCATTCTATTTCGCGCAATGTATCATGGGCTTTCTGCACCGGGTCTATTTGATCAAGGTGAAATTGACAGCCAAAAACGTTTTAATAATTACCAAAACCGTTATCACCATCGCCACATCGATTTAATGGATGTGATGGCAATGTTTAATGGTCGTAATTTCCAAAAGCTTGATGATATTGCCTGTATTTTAGGCTTACCAGGTAAGCGTGGTGAGTCGGGTTATCATGTGCCTGAATATGTCCGTAATCAACAGTGGTTAAAATTGACTAGCTATTGTGAAGGGGATGTACTTAATACGTGGTTTATTTATTTGCGTTGGTTAGTGCTAAAAGGCCAATTAAATGCAGATGAGCATAATCACTGGATCAGTTCGAGTATTGAATATTTACAGACTATCCCTCAGCAGGCCGATTTTCTTGAAGTATGGGAACGTACTTCGAAACATACTGAATTTACTTCTCACTATTTTAATTCTTCAGATTTTTAGGTTCATCCTTTGAAACAACAAGCCAAATCTCGCAACCTCCAACAACCTGAATATATTTTTCAGATTGAAACACTTTCTCATGAGGGGCGGGGAATTGCGCATTATGGTTCTCATCCAGATCATCCGGCAGATAAGCATGGCAAAAAAGTTTTTATTCGTTATGCATTGCCTGGAGAAACTGTAAAGGCTCGGATTACCCATCAAGCGAAGCGCCTCGAAGAGGCTGAGATGTTGCAGTTGTTAGGAGAGCCTTCAGTACATCGTATTGAGGCAATTTGCCCTCATTATGGTGTTTGTGGTGGCTGTAGCATGCAGCATATCCATCCTGACGAACAAATCCGTTTAAAGCAAAATGTACTGCAGTCACATTTACAGCATTTTGCAGGTATTCAACCTGAACAATGGCTAGAACCTATTCGATCTTTACAAAGCGATTATCGTCGTCGTGCTCGAATAGGCGTGCGCTATTTGCCAAAACCAGATCGCTTAATCATGGGTTTTCGCGAACATCATAGTAATCGTCTAACTTCGATCCATAGCTGTAGTGTTTTGGATAAAAACTTATCAAATAGTCTGTCTGAGTTACGTACTTTACTCCAAAGTCTAAAAGGCAAAGCGCACATTGGTCATGTAGAATTAGCAAAAGGTGATAATGAAATTTCTTTATTGGTTCGTCATGTAGAAAAATTAAACAATTCTGATGTCAACCAATTAAAGCAATTTGCGTTACACAAAGGGTGGCAGTTGTATTTGCAACCTAAAGGTCCAGAAAGCATTCGTCGTATTGATGATGAACAAGGTGCTTTACGTTTACATTATGCCTTGGAAAGGTTTAATGTAAATTTTGCTTTTTCGCCATTGGATTTTACTCAGGTCAATGCCACAGTAAATGAACAAATGCTTCAATTGGCATGTGAATTGCTTCAATTGCAACCAGGTGAAAAGGTACTTGATCTATTTTGTGGTTTGGGCAATTTCTCGCTTCCGTTAGCACGATGTGTTGGTGAGAGTGGGCAGGTTGTCGGTGTTGAAGGGAGTGAGGAAATGGTGGAGCGGGCAACAGCTAATGCAAAATGCAATAGTTTGGTGCAGGCGACCTTCTTTTCACAAGATTTAACAAAAGATTTTTCGCATCATTCTTGGGCGAATCAAGGATTTGATGCATTATTGATTGATCCTCCTCGTGCTGGTGCATATGAAATTATGCAGTATGTATCAAATTTTGGAGCAAAAAGAATCGTTTATGTATCATGTAATCCAGCTACACTGGCAAGGGATGCGGGTGTTTTGGTCCAATATGGTTACCAGTTAAAAAAAGCAGCGGTGATGGACATGTTTACACATACCGAACATGTTGAATCCATTGCACTATTTGAAAAAATTCAAGAGATAAACGATTAAAAACATGAGTTACATATTGAGGAGAATGGTATGGTCACAGTACGTGAACAGTTACCTGAACAACTAACCGAGTTGTCAGAGGAAACGACTGTAGAGCATGCCGCCGAAACGCAAATCGGTTTAGCCTCATGGTTGGATCGGGTGCGTGAAATATTAGATGGGGCGGAGCTTGAACAACTTGAAAAAGTCGCTCATTTAACCCTGCAAAAAGAGTTAGACTCAACGGTTAATCATCGTTCCAATACTTTTGCTACAGGCGTTGGAATGGCCGACATTCTGGCACATCTGCATGTAGATGAAGATACTTTATCAGCAGCAATGCTTTATCGTAGTGTGCGTGAAGGCATTACCGATATAGAAGAAGTAAAACAGAAATTCGGGGAGCAAGTTTACAACCTTGTCAAAGGTACTTTGGCAATGGGTAAACTTTCAGAACTTATTGAAAAAAATAAACGGTTAGAAGATCACTTTAATAATAATCAACGAGAACATTTAAGCGGCATTTATAAAATGCTGATTTCGGTGACCGAAGATGTTCGTGTTGTTTTAATTAAACTTGCTGAACGTACTTATTCTTTGCGAGAGCTTGCAAATTCCTCTCGTGAACGCCAAGAACGTGTAGCGCGTGAAATTCTTACTATTTATTCGCCGTTGGCACATCGACTTGGTATTGCTCAGCTTAAATGGGAACTTGAAGATCTAGCGTTTCGCTATTTGGCTCCAGATCGCTATAAAGAGATTGCTTCATTACTCAATGAAAAGCGTTTAGAGCGTGAGCATTATATTCAGTTCGTCATTGATCGTTTGAAAAGTGAGTTAGCGTCTTACGGCATCGAAGCTGAAATTACAGGTCGTGCAAAACACATTTATTCGATTTATCGAAAAATGAAGAGCAAAAACCTGAGCTTCGACCAACTTTATGACATTCGTGCTTTGCGTGTATTGGTAAATAGTGTGCCAGAGTGTTATCACTCTTTAGGTATCGTACATCAAATCTGGCGCCATATTCCGCATCAGTTTGATGACTATATTACCAACCCGAAAGCAAATGGTTATCGCTCATTACATACGGCTGTAATTGCTGAAAATAAATCTCTTGAAGTGCAAATTCGTACTCATGAAATGCATGATGAAGCAGAGTTAGGTGTTTGTTCACACTTTAATTATAAAGAAGGTTCAAAGAATACTGACCATTCTTTTAACCATCGTTTGCATTCGTTGCGTGCTGTTTTAGAACACTATCAAGAACGTAATGATACGACAGTACATCAAAACGAAGATGAAACAGAAGGCTTTGAACAGTTACAAGACTTTGAAGGCTTTGAGAAGATTTATGTTTTTAGTCGTGATGGCGATATTAAAGAATTGCCGCGCGGTTCAACAGTTTTAGATTTTGCCTATCACGTGCATACAGAAGTAGGGAACAAGTGTTATGCAGCGCGTGTCAACCAGCGTTACGTGCCACTTACCTATACTTTAAAAACGGGTGAGCAGGTTGAGATTTTAACTAAAAAAGATCGTGAACCAAACCGTGACTGGTTGGTGAACTCTTTAGGTTATATTAAAACCTCACGTGCACGTGACAAGTTGCGTCATTGGTTTAGACAGCAAGACCGTAGTAAAAATCTTGAAGTAGGCCGAGAACTCCTTAATAAAGAGTTAGCTCGTCTAGCGATTCATCCAAAAAGTATCGATTTGAACGATTATTCGTCACACTTTAATGTGAAGACGGGTGACGATATTTTGGTGAGTCTGGTTAGTGGTGATATTAGCTTACATGCCCTGATTAATCAGGTGAATCGCCAAATGCATCTAGATCAGGATGAGCCTGAGCTAGTACTTAAACCAACATTAAATCCGCGTGCCAGCCATACGCTATCAGCACATGGAATTTTAATTGATGGTTTAGATAATGTAGAGCTTCACATTGCTCAATGTTGTCAACCAGTGCATGGTGAATCAATCGCTGGATATATTACTTTGAACCGTGGTGTTAGCATCCACAAAGTCATTTGTTCAGACTATCAGCGTATGATTAAGCAAGAGCCAGAGCGTGCTGTTGAAGCTGATTGGGAAATGCAGCCAACACGTGGTCAAAGCGTTCAGATTGTGGTGGAAGCTTATGATCGTCGTGGTCTGCTTAAAGACTTAACTCAAGTGATTTTCTCTGACCAAATCAATATTCGTCAGGTCAATACAATTTCTGAGGCAGATGGTATTGCCAATATGAAGCTGTTAATTGAGGTTAAAGGTTTAGCACAGCTTTCTCGCTTATTGGCTCGCCTAGAGCAACAACCGGGAATCATTAGTGCGCGACGCATGATTCAAGGTGTTTAATAAATTAAGTAAAAAGGCTGTCAAATGACAGCCTTTTTTTATTGCAAATTACTTTCTCGATAAATAAATATTGGTAAGTCGGTTTAAAAACTGAGGGCTTAATGTGGAGAGCTGATAAAGCAGTTTGGTTTTTATACCCACTGGAGTGTGAGTAGGCGTCCAAAAGTGAGCTTTTTTCTCTACAAGCGTAAGCACCTGCTGAGCAATATCATTTGGTGTTAAATCTATCCCCATATTTTGAATAGTGCCTGCATCCATATTGTTAACCATTGCGGTTTGTACAAATAGCGGCATTACATCTAAAACGCGAATACCATATTTTTTCCACTCCACATCCAAACCTTCGGTAATTCCGCGAACCGCAAATTTACTGGCTGAGTAAGAAATCAAATCAGCTTGCCCATAAATTGCAGAGGCTGAAGAGAGGTTGATGACGCGTGCAAAAGACGCTTGCTTTAAATAGGGTAGAGCAGCGTGACAGCCATTGATTACGCCGTTTACATTAATATTTATTGTTCTTTGGTGAACTTTAATATCAGTCGTTTCAAAAGCGCCAGAATATAAAATACCGGCATTATTGATCAAGATATTAAGTTCACCAGCCCATTCGGTAAATTCTTTTAATATGTGTTGCCACTGGCTGTAATCACTTACATCTAGATAGCCGGCACGAGCATTTGGCCCTAAGTCATTTGCTAGTTCCTGAGCAAGCGATTCATTAATATCATAAATGCCTACTTTATATCCTTGTTTGTAGAATACGCGTGCAATTTCAGCCCCAATACCTTGAGCGGCGCCACTAATCAGAATACTGTATCCCATATTTTTTCTCTTTCTCAGTACAATAGTGCGACTGATTTAATCGCTTTGATTTTGATCATAGCAAATTAAAATCTTAGTTTTACTGACCGACTTTTTAAACTTGAGGGTTACCATGGATAAATTGCTTAAAATTATGCAAGAGTTACGTGAAAAATGTCCGTGGGATCAACAGCAAACCCCCATGTCATTGACTAAATATGCGATTGAAGAGGCATATGAAGTCGAAGCGGCCATTCGTCAAGGCGATATGAATGAAATCCGAAATGAGCTTGGCGATTTGTTATTACAAGTTGTATTTCAATCACAGATGTTTAGTGAGCAAGGTGCTTTTAACTTTCAAGATGTTGTTGAGGCAATAAGCGAAAAGCTAATTCGTCGTCATCCCCATGTTTTTCAGGCAGATCAATTTAATAATTTAACACCAGAACAAGTTAGTGAGCTTTGGAAACAAATTAAACAGCAAGAAAAACAAGGAAAACCACAATCAAGGTTGGACGAAATTAAACATGGACCAGCTCTATTACAGGCACAAGAAATTCAAGCAAATGTCGCTAAGGTTGGGTTTGATTTTGAAACAGTAGAAGATGCTTATGAAAAACTAGAAGAAGAGTTAGATGAATTTAAGCAGGCCCTAAAAAATCAAAATATTGATGAAATTCAAGATGAATTTGGCGATTGCCTGTTTTCATTAGTCAATGTTGGACGTAAACTTGCGATTTCAAGTGAAACATCACTTTTATCAACAATACATAAATTTAGAAGTCGTTTTGCTTTTATTGAAGATCAAGCGCAAAAACAGCAAAGAACATTAGAAGACATGACTTTGTCTGAAATGGATGAATTGTGGAATCAGGCAAAGCGGCAGTTAAAGTTAGGGGAAAAAACACATGCAGCTCAGCATGAGTCTTTGGAAAAATAAGCACAATATTTTCATTGTTTTATTTTGGAGCCTGATCTCATCAACGCTAGTTCAGGCTCAATCTTTTGATCAAAATTTTAAGGAGTGGAAGGCTATGCAACAGATGTATGATCAGAAGTTGAGCAAGCAATATGCCTCTCATTCTAATGTTTCAAAAAGCTCAGCTATGACTGATTCGTCAGGACAAATTCGCTTGAATCAAGCCAATATTGATGAGCTTCAAAAACTAAAAGGTATTGGTGAGAAAAAGGCACAAGCGATTGTAGAATACCGTCAAAAGAATGGTGGCTTTAAAAATATTGATGAATTTAAAAACGTAAAAGGCATTGGTCCAGCCATTTTTGAAAAGAATAAAGCACGTTTGACTTTATAAATTATCTGTCTGTCAATTGTCATTTCATGCGCAAACTACAGAGAATCAAATTGCCCTTTGTGTGCGTTAGAGCTATGATTAGCGACAACTTGTTATTTACGTCCTGACGTAGGAGACAGCGTCTTTTGCAAACCTTGCGAGCGTCAAAATGTGGTTTGTCCACAGCCCAACTTCCTTCTTCGATTTTAGATGTGATCGATAGCCTGACTAAAGCTGGCTATGAAGCTTATATTGTTGGGGGTGGTGTCCGTGATTTAATGCTAGGGCTTAATCCTAAAGATTTCGATGCAGTCACTAATGCAACACCTTCCCAAATTAAAGAAGTTTTTGGTCGACGTTGTCGAATCATTGGCCGTCGATTTGAATTAGCACATGTCTATTCAGGGCGTGAGCTTATTGAAGTTGCAACTTTCCGTGCTCCTCCTAAAAAAGCAGTCACCAGTGCCTCGGGCATGATTTTACGTGATAATAATTGGGGAACCATCGAACAAGACTTTGCTCGCCGTGACTTTTCTATCAATACGCTATATTACCAACCGCGTAAGAGTATTGTGCTCGATTTCTGCAAAGCTATTGACGATGTAAAGAATAAAACTCTACGTTTATTAGGTGATCCAGCACAGCGTTTTGAAGAAGACCCAGTGCGTATGCTGCGAACTTTACGTTTTGCAGCCAAGTTAAATTTCAAAATTGATTCAAATATCCTCGATATATTTGATGCAGAGATGACGCAGTTGCTGCGTGATGTTTCTCCGCATCGTTTATATGATGAATCGCAGAAGCTTTTTACAATGGGGCATTTGGCACGCGTTTTGCCAATGTTGATTGAGTTTGGGGTCTGGAAACAACTCTTTGCAGATATTCAGCCGAACCTCACACCATTTATTTTAAGAGCAGCAAAGAATACAGATCAACGTATTCAAGTTGGAAAAACAATTAATCCGGCATTTTTCTATGCGGTTTTATTGTGGCAACCATTTTTAGAGCGTTGTGAATTTTATTTATCTAAAGGCGTTGTACCCGCTGAAGCACGTGCACAGGCAGGTTTGGATGTCTTAAAGCGTCAGGCAACACGCACAGTGATTCCTCGCTTTGCAGAAACTTTTATCCGTGAAGTTTGGGAAATGCAGACTCGTTTGCTTAATCCAAAACCACAGCAAATAGAAGCATTGGCAGGACATGCACGTTTCCGTGCTGGTTTTGACTTCTTGTTACTTCGTGAAAAGTCTGGTGATGATACAACACAAGGAATGGGAAGCTGGTGGGAAGCCTACCAAGAAATGTCGAATGACGAAAAAGAAGCTGCGATTAGCCAGTACAATCGTCAGAAAGCCAAAAGTCGTCGTAAAGCTGCTGCTGAACCTGTTGAAAACAATAAAGTTGAAACGGAAATCGAGCCTTTGGTTGATGTTCCCGAACCACGTAGTCGTCGCGGGAAAAAAGAACGTACTCGACAAGACCAATCGATGGGACGTTTTATTGAAAAAGCCACTGCTTTGGACGCAGGCGGGACGATGAATGATCATCCGATTTTGAAGCGTAAGCGAGTACAACGCGATTTAAGCCAAGTGATTTTTGGGCCAACGCAATGACAACAAAGACGTATATTGGTTTAGGTAGTAATTTGGGCGATTCGCGCCAAATTTTATCTGAAGCTATTGTTAAGCTTAAAAATTTAGGTGCGGTGAGAGTTTCTAGACTTTATCAAAGCCCACCTATGGGGCCTCAAGATCAACCAAATTATTTAAATGCTGTAGCCGAGTTAAATACAGATCTCACGCCTTTAGATTTATTAAATCAGTTGCAGCGATTTGAGCAAGAAGCTGGTCGTGTACGTCTTCGTCGTTGGGGCGAGCGTACTTTAGATCTGGATTTGCTGATATATGGCAATGAAAAAATTCAAAATGAGCGCTTAACAGTGCCGCACATTGGAATTCTAGAACGAGATTTCGTTGTAATTCCTTTATTAGATTTAGATGCTGATTTACATATTGATGATCAGCCACTTAAAAATTTAGAACTCATACAGCAGCCAACGCTGACTGTACTTGCTGATGAGTCTTGGGCTTAAAACCTGACTTATTACGTTCTGCAAACTCCTGTAGAGGATACCATCATGATTAGTCTAAGTGACTTAAGAAAATTTAAAGCCGAAGGACGTAAGTTCTCTTGCCTAACTTGTTACGATGCGAGTATGGCAAAAGCAATGGAACTTGCTGAAATTGATACTATCTTAATTGGTGATTCTCTTGGAATGGCAATTCAAGGTCGTGACTCAACTTTACCTGTAACTGTTGAAGACATGGCTTATCATACGGCAGCAGTTCGTCGTGGTAACCAACATGCCTTGATTATGACTGACTTGCCATTTATGAGTTATGCAACTTTAAATGATGCTTTGCAAAACGCAAGAACAGTCATGCAAGCTGGCGCTCAAATGATCAAAATTGAAGGCGGTGCATGGTTAAGTGAAACTGTACAAGTGTTAACACGTAATGGTGTACCTGTTTGTGTACATTTAGGCTTAACCCCTCAATCTGTACACGTATTTGGTGGATATAAATTACAAGCTAAAACACGTGAAGCAGCTGATCAGCTTATTGCCGACTGTACAGCTGTGGTTGAGGCTGGCGCAGCAGTTCTATTGCTTGAATGTGTACCTGCTCAGTTGGGACAAGAAATTGCTGAACTATTCCCAAATACGCCTGTGATTGGTATTGGTGCAGGTAATGCGACTGATGGTCAGGTACTCGTAGTACAGGACATGTTAGGTTTAACTTTTGGTCGAGTTGCGCGTTTTGTTCGTAACTTTATGAAAGAACAATCTGGTGAAACTGCCATTTTAGACGCTTTTAAAGCTTTCCATGCTGCTGTGCAAGATCAGTCATTTCCAGCTAAAGAACATACTTTCCACGTTGAGCTGTAATTCATGAAAACAGAAACCACCATACAAGGTCTTGCAGCTTCTTTAAATCCTGCTAGAGCTGCGCGTAAAATTATTGGTTTTGTCCCAACTATGGGAAATCTACATGAAGGACATCTCACACTTGTTCGTGAAGCGAAAAAGTTATGTGATGTTGTAGTTGTTAGCATCTTCGTAAATCCAACTCAATTTGGGCCGGGTGAGGATTTTGATAACTATCCTCGTACTTTAGAGCAAGATAGCCGTCTATTAGCCGATGTCGGCTGTGACATTATTTTTGCGCCATCGGTTGAGCAAATGTACGGTACTCAGCCTCGTTTAACCAACATAAGTGTCAGCCAAATTACTGATGCTTTATGTGGTAGTTCACGTCCTGGGCATTTTGATGGCGTAGCGTTGGTGGTCACCAAACTCTTTAATATTGTGCAGCCTAATTACGCTTTCTTTGGTCAAAAAGATTACCAACAGTTAGCAGTGATTCGTCAGTTTGTACAAGACTTAAATATCCCTTTAGAAGTCATTGGCGTGCCTATTGTTCGTGCGGCAGATGGTTTGGCTCTTAGTTCAAGAAATGGTTATTTAAGTCCAGAGCAACGTCAGGTCGCTCCGGTTATTTATCAAAGTTTAAAGCAAGCTGAACAGCAGTTACATCAAGGTAAAGATCTACAACAAGTTTTAGAAGATATTAAAACTCAGTTGACAGATAATGGCTTTGTTGTGGATTATGTCGAAGCTCGTCAATCAAATCTGTTACCTGCTACTCAGTTTGATCGTGATATTGTGTTGTTTGTCGCGGCAAAATTGGGTGCAACACGTTTGATTGATAATTTAGAAGTTGCCTTTATACCCTAATAAACAGATCAAAGGACAGCCATGCCATGAAGCGTATACTTATCGTGACAGGACAGTCTGGTTCAGGAAAATCTTCGGCTCTCCAAGTGTTAGAAGATTTGGGCTATTACTGTATTGATAATTTGCCTTTGGCATTGCTGCCCGAAATTGTGGCAAAGCTAGATCATGAAAATAACCTAGAGCAATTGGCATTAGGTGTGGATGTTCGAAGCACTCGTGCAGATATGCAAGAGTTCGACCATGTTTTTGAACAACTACAAAAACATGGCACAGTTGATGTGATTTATCTGACTACGCAAGATCAGGATTTGATTGCACGTTTTAGTGCATCGCGTCGTCCGCATCCATTGGCCAATCGTTTTAAAAGTCTGTTGCAATGTATTCATGAAGAAAAGCAATTGCTGCTCCCAATTCAGTTCCGTGCTACAGTTCATATTGATACAACGGATAAAAGCGTTCATGATCTAAAGCATATTTTACTGTCTAAATTGGGGCAGTCAGATAAGCTCATCGTGATATTGCAGTCATTTGGATATAAGCATGGCATTCCTTTAGATGCTGATTATGTTTTTGATGTACGGCATTTACCAAATCCGCATTGGGATTTAGAATTGAGACGTTTTTCTGGTTTGGATGAGCCAGTAAGACAATTTTTAGAAGCAAGTCCGCAAGCAAACGAAATGTTTGACGATATTCTTCACTTCTTAAAAAAATGGCTTCCAGCATTTGCTGAAGGACATCGTCACTATATGACGATTTCTATTGGTTGTACTGGTGGTCAACATCGTTCCGTTTATATCGTAGATAGACTAAAACAAGCACTTGAGGCAGAATGGTCTGTTCAGGTCTTACACAGAGAAATGAAGCACTGGTCATGATAGACACAACTGTTGATGTAATTAATAAACTCGGTTTACATGCTCGTGCATCAGGAAAACTGATAGAGGTCACTACAAAATTTCGTTCGTCGATCCAAATTGGAAAAGGCGATCATTTAGTAGATGCAAAAAATATTATGTCTTTGCTGATGTTAGGTGCAGGTAAAGGGACCACTTTACGATTGGTCATTGATGGTACCGACGAAGAGCAGGCATTAAATGAAGTACAGGCGTTATTCGCCGCAAAATTTTATGAGGCAGATTAATCGTGGCACGTCGTCCCCAACGTTATACTGAAGAAGATTTTGGCTCTTTAGAAGGACGTGCAAGTAAGACAGAACAGAAAAAAGCAGTTCAACGTATGGCTGCTTTAGGCGAGCAGTTAGCACAACTTTCTATTAAACAGATTCAAAAACTCCCAGTAGATGAACGTTTAATTGATGCGTTAATGGAAGTACAGAACATTAGTTCTTTTGAAGCTCGTCGTCGTCAGTTTCAACGTATTGGTAAATTATTGCGCAATGAAGATGAGACCGTTATTTTGTCTTATCTAACTCCGCAGCAAGGCGCAAAAAAGCAGGCTCAATTGATGCGTTGGGTTGATCGTATGATCGAACAAGGCGACCCTGCAATTAATGAATTTAGCAAAATTTATAATGCATCGGAACGTCACACATTGCGTCAGCATGTGTTGAGAATCAAGCGTGATAAGACTCAAGAAGTGAGTGAATCAGAGCTTGAGGCATCAAAAGGTAAATTTGTAAACTATGTACAGCAAATTGCCTTATTGTCTGATCAAGGCTAATTGCTCTTCAATAGTAAAAAGCGACGCTCAAGGCGTCGCTTTTTTTATTTATATATTTTCAGCTCGTTCTTTTGCCCATTCGCGCAAAATGAATTTCTGTAATTTACCTGTCGATGTCTTTGGAATTTCAGTAATAACCACATCTTTAGGTACTTTAAAGCGCGCTAACTCTTTTTGGCAATGTGCAATAATTTCTTCAGGTGTTGCCGTAGCACCCATTTTTAACTCAATAAACGCGCATGGTACTTCTTGCCAACGTGCATCGGGTTTAGCGACTACCGCAGCGGTTAATACAGCAGGATGTTTATACAAAACATCTTCTACTTCTAAAGATGAAATGTTTTCTCCACCTGAAATAATGATGTCTTTCGAACGATCAGTAATTTTTGCATAACCATCTGGGTGGCAAACGGCTAGGTCTCCTGTATGAAACCATCCACCTGCAAATGCTTCTTGAGTCGCTTTAGGGTTCTTTAAATAGCCTTTCATGACAATATTGCCACGGAACATGATTTCTCCCATGGTTTGACCATCATTAGGCACAGGTTCCATAGTCTCGGGATCTAACACACGCATACTGTCTTGTAACGGGTAAGGTACGCCTTGACGGGAATGGAGTTGGGCTTGTTCAGCAATTGATAGTTCATTCCATCCAGATTGAGAAGCACATAGGGCAGAAGGCCCATAAGTTTCTGTTAAGCCATATACATGGTTTACGTTAATCCCCATGTTTCGCATCCCTTCAATAATGGCAACAGGTGGAGCTGCCCCAGCAACCATGACTTCAACATGATGATCAAAGCTGGTTTGTTTTTCTTTAGGTAAGTTAAGAATCATTGAAAGAACAATAGGCGCACCACAGAAATAATCAACTTTATGGGCTGCAATCAATTGCATGACTAATTCTGGATCGACTTTGCGTAAACAAATATTGGTTCCACCACTTGCTGCTATGCTCCACGCAAAACACCAGCCATTACAATGAAAGAGGGGTAGTGTCCATAAATACACAGCACGCGGTTTCATTCCACAAGCCAAGATATTGCTTGCAGCATTAAGATAAGCCCCGCGATGATGATAGACCACACCTTTAGGATTACCTGTAGTTCCAGATGTGTAATTTAAGCTAATCGCATCCCATTCATCTTCTGGTAAATGCCAAGAGAAGTTAGTGTCGCCTTGAGCGATCCATTCTTCATATTCAAAAGAACCTAAAAACTGATTTTCACCTTCGTATTCCGTATCAGCTACATCAATCACAATAATGTGTTGATTCGGAATAAGTGAGAGGGCTTCTCTTGCTAAATTCACAAATTCAGGGTCAACCAACAGCACTTTACTTTCTGCATGCTCCAACATGAAAGCGATTGTTTTTGCATCTAAACGTGTATTGAGAGTATTAAGTACCGCACCAGCCATAGGAACCGCAAAATGTGCTTCAATCATGGCTGGAATATTTGGCAATAAGACAGATACCGTATCATTTTTCTCAATTCCCAGTTGCTTGAGCTGAGATGCAAATTGGCAACAACGTTGGTAAGTCTCTTTCCATGAAATTTGGCGCTTACCATGAATAATTGAAGCTTGATCTGGGTAAATATAAGCCGCACGCTCTAAGTAGCGTAGAGGTGATAACGCAACAAAGTTTGCGGGTGTACGTGGTAACTCATCATAAGCACTAACCATGTGAAACAACTCCGTGTTCTATTTTTAATTCATTCTTTGAACATATGATTTAATATTAATCAAAGCATCTATGCTTTAGTCTTAAAGAACGATACCCTCCAGTCAAAAAATGAGCAGAAATGCTATTTTCTTCATCTTAAACCACTTGTGTTAAACATGTTTAAAAATCATCTCAATATATTTTTTAAGTCATTTATTGCTGTTTACGCGATAAGCAAAATGTATTTATGATTTTATGGACTCAAAGGTTTTCACATTGCTTGAACAAGTGTAAAATCTTTCAGGTTTTTTAACTTTGATTTACACCGTTTTTATATTTTGAGGTTCGCCTCGATCATAATCTCGCGGTGAAATGCTCCTTCGTATAGGGCATCACTCCTTAAGGATTTTTTTATGCCAATTATCACATTGCCAAATGGCGATCAAAAGAGTTTTGATCACGCTGTATCTGTTATGGAAGTTGCCCAAAGTATCGGGCCTGGTCTAGCAAAAAATACTGTTGCTGGCCGTGTAAATGATCGCTTAGTTGATGCATGTGACTTAATTACCGAAGATTCGACCTTACAAATTATCACTCCAAAAGATGAGGAAGGTCTTGAAATTATTCGCCATTCTTGTGCACACCTTGTAGGGCATGCTGTTAAACAGCTTTTCCCGGAAGCCAAGATGGTGATTGGTCCAGTCATTGAAGAAGGTTTTTACTACGACATCTGGATGCCACGTCCTTTTACATTAGATGATATGGCAGCTATCGAAGAGCGTATGAAAAAGCTTATCGATCAAGATTACGATGTCGTTAAAAAAATGACACCACGTGATGAAGTTATTGCTGAATTCACTGCGCGTGGCGAAGAATACAAATTACGCTTGATTGCAGACATGCCTGAAGAAACACAAATGGGCTTGTACTACCATCAAGATTATTTGGATATGTGTCGTGGTCCACACGTACCGAATACTAAATTCTTAAAATCGTTCAAGCTCACTAAAATCTCTGGTGCATACTGGCGTGGTGATGCGAAGAACGAACAGCTTCAACGTATTTATGGTACAGCTTGGGCAGACAAAAAACAGCTCGCTGCATACAT
Organism: Acinetobacter sp. WU_MDCI_Abxd143; assembly: GCF_025514195.1. NCBI lineage: Bacteria > Pseudomonadati > Pseudomonadota > Gammaproteobacteria > Moraxellales > Moraxellaceae > Acinetobacter > Acinetobacter sp. WU_MDCI_Abxd143. The sequence goes on along the minus strand of NZ_JAHPTH010000013.1, from coordinate 32,782 downwards.
CAAACGTATCGAAGAAGCTGAAAAGCGTGACCATCGTAAAATTGGTAAAGCTTTAGACTTGTTCCATATGCAAGAAGAAGCACCGGGTATGGTATTCTGGCATCCAAATGGCTGGACTATTTACCAAGTACTTGAACAATACATGCGTAAAGTTCAGCAAGACAATGGTTACCTTGAGATTAAGACACCACAAATCGTAGATTTTACATTGTGGGAAAAGTCAGGTCATGCGGCCAACTACGCAGACAATATGTTTACGACGCATTCTGAAAATCGTAACTATGCGGTTAAGCCAATGAACTGCCCATGTCATGTGCAAGTGTTCAACCAAGGTTTGAAGTCTTACCGTGATTTACCAATTCGTTTGGCAGAGTTCGGTTCTTGTCATCGTAACGAACCATCAGGTTCTTTACACGGCATTATGCGTGTACGTGGCTTTACACAAGATGACGCACATATTTTCTGTACTAAAGAACAGATCGGCCAGGAAGTCGCAGACTTTATTAAGCTGACTTTAGAAGTTTATAAAGATTTTGGCTTTGAAGAAGTGCAAATGAAACTTTCTACACGTCCAGAAAAACGTGTAGGTGATGATGCGCTTTGGGATATGGCTGAAAAATCTTTAGCAGATGCTTTAGATGCAGCGGGTCTCGAATGGGAATTACAACCTGGTGAAGGCGCGTTCTACGGTCCGAAAATTGAATTCTCATTGAAAGACTGTCTCGGACGTGTATGGCAGTGTGGTACTATTCAGTGTGACTTTAACTTACCAGAACGTTTAGATGCGTCTTATGTGACTGAAGACAATGATCGTGATCAGCCTGTAATGTTGCATCGTGCAATTCTTGGCAGTTTTGAGCGTTTTATTGGTATACTAATTGAACACTACGCTGGTTTCATGCCACCTTGGTTGTCGCCGTTACAAGCATGTGTCATGAATATTACGGACTCTCAAGCTGAAGCTTGTGAGAAAGTCGTAGCAAAACTCAAAGAAAATGGCCTTCGTGCTATTTCTGACTTGAGAAATGAAAAAATCGGATTTAAGATTCGTGAGCGTACTCTAGAGCGTATTCCTTACCTATTAGTTCTTGGTGATCGAGAAGTTGAAGAAGGTACAGTGAATGTGCGTACCCGCTCAGGAAAAAATTTAGGTACTATGTCAGTAGATGCATTCATTGACTTAGTGAAGTCTGCCGTCGCCGAACGTGGCCGGTATATTGTGGAGTAAGAAAGATTAAACAGCCTGACCGTAACCAACAACAAGGTGCAAAAAGCAACCGTCCAGCAATTAACGACGAGATCCGTGCAAAAGAAGTACGCCTCGTTGGTGCTGATGGTGAGCAAAAAGGAATTGTTTCATTAAATGAAGCACTGCGCGCTGCTGAAGAGGCAGATCTTGACCTAGTTGAGATCGTTGCAAACGCCGAGCCGCCTGTTTGTAAAATTATGGATTACAACAAGCACTTGTTTGACCTTAAGCAGAAGCAAAAAGATGCGAAGAAAAAACAGCATCAAGTGCAAGTGAAGGAAATCAAACTGCGCCCTGCAACTGATGTTGGTGATTATCAAGTTAAGCTTCGTGCTATTTTGAAATTCCTTGAAGAAGGAAACAAGGTGAAAATCACTTTACGTTTCCGTGGTCGTGAAATGGCTCACCAACAACTTGGCTTAGCTCAATTACAAAAGATTGAAGCTGATGTTGCTGAGTTTGGGGTTGTGGAACAAGCACCTAAAATGGAAGGCCGTCAAATGGGTATGTTACTTGGACCGAAAAAGAAAAAGTAATACTCAAAAAAAGCACTGCAAAAGCAGTGCTTTTTTATATCTTTATCATAATAAAAAAAGATGATTTAATTTTCTCTGTTCAGTTCTATTTAAGACAATTGCTATATCTTTTAAGAGAAATTCAATTCTTGAATTTTATGTATTTTTTAGTGTTGGAAATCTCATCGTCCTTCTTAAAACATGCTATAACGCAAGACGCAGTCATGATAACGATGAATAGGAAAATAGAATGATTGATCTATATTATTGGGGAACTCCCAATGGACATAAAATCACAATTGCCTTAGAAGAAATGGGACTGGACTACACTCTTTACCCAATCAATATTTTAGAAAATGATCAATTTCAACCAGATTTTCTGAGAATTTCTCCAAATAATAAAATTCCGGCAATTGTTGACCAAGATGGACCTCGTGGTGAGCCAATTTCAATATTTGAATCAGGCGCTATCTTGCAATATCTAGGTCGAAAAACTGGATTATTTTATCCAACTGATGAGCAAGAGCGAGTTGAAGTTGAACAATGGCTCATGTGGCAAATGGGTGGGCTAGGGCCTATGCTTGGGCAGAATCATCATTTTAACCGCTTTGCACCAGAAAAAATCCCATATGCGATCGACCGGTATGTAAATGAGACTAAACGTTTATACGGTGTATTAAACAAACAGCTTATTGGTCAGAAGTTTGTTGCAGGTGAATACTCGATTGCTGATATGGCAATTTTACCCTGGATCTTGCGCTATGAATGGCAGGGTATTCAATTAGAAGATTATCCTTATGTACAAGAATATGTTGTACGTTTAACGGCACGTCCTGCGGTACAAAAAGCATTATCAATCAAAGTCATCTAATTCTTATTGGTAACCTAATGAATAAAGTGAAAGGTGATTTGGTCTAATTTAATATGCTAAGTTACTTTTTACTTTTTTTGAGCGCGCTTGGGGCGGCTACATTATTACCATTACAATCAGAGGCTGTGCTCGCCACCTTATTATTAAAAAAAGAATATTCTGCTTTCCTTCTAATTTCTATCGCTACTTTCGGAAATGTACTGGGCTCGTGTGTGAACTGGTGGCTTGGTTTAAAAATAGAGCAGTTTAAACACAAAAAGTGGTTCCCAGTTTCTGAAAAACGTTTAGAACAAGCTCAGCGTTTTTATCATAAATATGGGTTTTATTCGCTGCTGCTAAGTTGGACACCTGTGATTGGTGACCCAATTACTTTAGTTGCGGGTTTATTTAAAGAAAATTTTTGGCGCTTTTTAATTATCGTTTTGATTGCTAAAGCAGGACGCTATATTTTTATTTATTGGGTAATTACAGGTTTTATTTAAAATAAAAGCATCCGAAGATGCTTTTATTAAAATGGTTTAACTAGTCTTCTGAGCTTTTGGTAATATCGACTTTAAATAGGTCATTGGTTTTTAGCCAACAGAAGGTGACCACTGCAAGTGTCATACAACCACCAAAAATAGTCGCTGCAATCGTTCCTAAATATTTAGCTGCTAAACCTGACTCAAATGCACCAAGCTCATTACTTGATGAAACGAACATTCCGTTTACAGCAGCAACGCGACCACGCATATTTTCTGGTGGAAAAATTTGCAAAATGGTTTGTCTAACCACAACTGAAATACTGTCACAAGCGCCTGTCATAGCCAATGCAAATAGTGATAACCACATGTTATTTGAGAACGCGAAAAGAATCGTGAAAACACCAAATCCTGCAACAGCAAGTAGCATGTTACGCCATGCGTGCTGAGTTGGTGGGAAGCGAGTCAAAGCAATCATAGTGACGAGCGCTCCAATAGATGGTGCTGCACGCAAATATCCCAGTCCTTCTGGACCGACTTTCAAGATATCTTCTGCGAAAATTGGTAATAATGCGATGACTCCACCAAATAAAACAGAAGCTAAATCAAGAGAAATTGCCCAAAGAACAATTTTAGTTTTCCAGATAAAGCGGAAACCATCTCCTAAACTTTCTAAAACATTAGCAGTTTCAATTTTAGGAAAACTACGCTTATGCAATAGGTTAATTAAGATAAAACAAATACCAAGTAAAACCGCAACACTAAATAGACTTGTTTCTCGGCCTAAATAGGCAAGCATGAAACCACCAAGCATTGGCCCGATAATTACACCACTTTGCCAACCGATTGTCGTCCATGTTGCACCATTTGCGTACAGTTCACGAGGAATCAAAAATGGTTTTAAAGACGTTGCAGAGGGATTATAAAACCCACGTATAGTACCTAAGCCAAAAATAACAGCATAAATACCCCAAGAAAGAAAATTTACACTGATATGACCTAAACCATGCAGATGGAACAACGACCAAAGAACTAAAGGAAGAGGAACCGAGAAAAACAAACAGATTTTCATAATAATCTGTTTATTAAATCTATCTGCAAAATAGCCACCCCAAAGAGAAAGAGCAATAAAAGGAATAGCTTCTGCAAGTCCAATTAAACCTAGAGTCAGAGGGTCTTTAGTGATTTGATAGAGTGAATAGGCAACAATAATTTCTTGAATTAGAATTGCTAACGTTAAGCAAAATTGATTAATGGTAACAATTGAGAAATCTCTATAGCGTAAGGCGGCAAATGCATCATGTTTCTGCATTGGGAATATCGTATGTTGATAATTTGATCGTATTATAAATGGAAAAAAGTATAGGTGCTTTATTTATTATTGATATAGCTGCCACAAGTTGAAATCGAGAAAGTCTTTCTTTGCACTCATAAAAACAGTAACTAATAGTTTTAATTTTAGTCAGCATGCTATAAAATACGCGCTTCCTTACCTGCAGGTCGATTTTGCAATGGTGCAATCGCGCCGAACAGGTGCCTAAAAGAGGTTACTATGGCTAAGTTAAAAACTCGCCGTGGTGCAGCTAAACGCTTCAAAGCGACTGCAAACGGTTTTAAGCGTAAACAAGCGTTCAAGCGCCACATCTTGACCAAAAAATCTGCTAAACGTATCCGTCAATTACGCGGCTGTGTAATGGTTCATGTTTCTGACATGAATTCAGTTCGTCGTATGTGCCCATACATCTAAGGAGATTATAAATGGCTCGTGTAAAACGTGGTGTAGTGGCTCATCGTCGTCACAAAAAAATTCTTGCTCGCGCTAAAGGTTACTATGGTGCTCGTTCACGCGTTTACCGCGTAGCGTTCCAAGCGGTAATCAAAGCTGGTCAATACGCTTACCGTGACCGCCGTCAAAAGAAACGTCAATTCCGTGCTCTATGGATTGCGCGTATCAATGCTGGTGCTCGTCAAAACGGTTTGTCTTACAGCCGTATGATCGATGGCTTGAAAAAAGCTCAAGTGATCATCGACCGTCGCGTATTAGCTGACATCGCTATGCATGATGCAGTAGCATTTGCTGCTTTAGCTGAAAAAGCTAAAGGCGCATTAGCTGCATAAGCTTAGAGATTCAAAGAAAGACCGCTTTTTAGCGGTCTTTTTTATTATTTATTTAAAGCCCAAAATAATAAGCCAGAGCACAAATAATAATGGTTAAAATAATGAGTTTAATAACACCTGAACCAGTGCCTTTATGATGGTGAGATTTCAAATGTTGTGGATTTTCATTTGATTGCTCAAATGGAGAAGCTTTAACTACAGGCATCATCTGAGCTGTCTGATAATGGTTGGCAACTTTCACAATAAGCTTGGCAAACAAATCATCAGTTTTTTGTGTAAAGTTTCTTAAATTGATGAGTTGCTCTTGATCTAGTTCTTCTCCTAAAGGATCATTTGCAATACGTTTCTTTTGTTCTAAATAATCGGCTAATGCTTGAGTACGAGATAAAAGTTGATGGGCATAATCTGCGGGATAACTCTCAGGAATTAGGGCAAGTTTTGGTTCTAAGCTTTTAATATTTGTACCATCAAAAAGAGTATTTTGAAGTTCTGGTTCCTCAAAGCCTGTCGCATACTTACTACGGAATAATTCACTCTCCATAAAGTCGGCTATTTCTTGCCATGGTGGATTTTTTAGATCAGCTTCAATTTTTTTTGATAATTTTTCATTTAATTCAAAACGCCAGAATGTCTCTAGACGTAATTCACAGGTTTGTGAAGAAGGAGCTTCGAACTCGTTATCATTGTTATACCATTCGGCAAGCTCATGGCCAAAAATCCATGCAAACTTCTTATCATTTTGATGACTCACAATAAAATGAGTATAAGGCAAAAGCTCGACGTTACTGTTTGGATTTTGCTCTTCATTGAGAAGGCTTGATAAATGTAAACTGAGCTGAGTGGTGCCTTGTTTTTTTAATGCTTCTAGCCAAACTTGGAAGTGTTGAGCCAATAAATGCTGTGAAGTTAAGTCACGAAACTGAAAACTATGATGGTCGAAAATATGATGTTGTCGCCATTGGTTAAAGCTTAAATTCTGACGGAGGTATTCATTACCATATGTCACAAGCGTAAGTTGTTGTTTCCAAATCTGATTAAGCGCCATAATAGTTGATCTCATTGACGATGCTATTATCTTATACGTTTTATCTTTTTGTTGCCTAATACATTTTTCATGATGGATAAACTTCATCAATTCGATGAAAAACTGTTAGAATGCAGTGTTTTATTATATTTTTTTAATTTGTTGCTTTGAGAGTTAATATGTCACTGGAAGCCCTGACCACAGAAGCGCTTGCTGCCATTGCAGCAGCTCAAGACCTTGTTGCACTTGATCAGGTGCGTGTGCAATTTACAGGGAAAAAAAGCCAGCTTGCAGAACAATCGAAAGCATTAGGGAAAATGGACCCTGAAGAACGCAAAGTACAAGGTGCTGCGATTCATGCTGTTCGAGAAACAATTAATACTGCTTTAACAGAACGTCAAGCGGCATTACAACAGGCAGCACTTGAGCAAAAACTAGCAAGTGAAACGATTGATATTACTTTGCCGGGCCGCGGTCAACGCGTTGGTACAGTCCATCCTGTTACTCAGGTACAAGAGCGAATTTGTCAGTTCTTCACTAAAGCTGGTTTTACAGTTGCAACCGGTCCAGAAGTTGAAGATGACTATCACAATTTCGAAGCATTAAATATTCCTGGTCACCATCCAGCACGTGCTATGCACGATACTTTCTACTTTGATGCCACTCACTTGCTACGTACGCATACCTCTGGGGTACAGATTCGTACAATGGAGACGAGTGAGCCGCCAATTCGTATCGTATGCCCTGGCCGTGTTTACCGTTGTGATTCGGATCAAACACATTCGCCAATGTTCCATCAGATCGAAGGCTTATACGTTGCTGAGAACACAAGCTTTGCTGAATTAAAAGGTTTATTGATTAACCTACTGAATGAATTTTTTGAGAAAGATTTAAAAGTACGTTTCCGCCCTTCATATTTCCCATTTACAGAGCCTAGTGCAGAAGTAGATATCATGGATGAGCGTGGACGTTGGTTAGAAGTATTAGGCTGTGGCATGGTGCATCCAAATGTATTGCGTGCTGCGGGTATTGATCCTGATAAATACAAAGGCTTTGCTTTTGGTTTAGGGGTAGAGCGTTTTGCAATGTTGCGTTATGGCATTAATGATTTGCGTATGTTCTATCAAAATGATGTGCGTTTCTTACGCCAATTTGCCTAACAATTTTTCAGGATTAAAAAAGGTTTATAAAGATGAAGATTAGCGAAAATTGGCTACGCACATGGGTTAACCCAGCAATTGATAGTGAGACATTGTCTGATCAGTTGACTATGCTTGGTCTTGAAGTTGATGAACTTGCACCTGTTGCAAAGCCATTTACTGGTGTCGTGGTTGGTGAAGTTTTAACAGTTGAGCAGCATCCAGATGCAGATCGTTTGCGTGTAACAACAGTTAATATTGGTTCAGGTGAGCCTTTACAAATTGTATGTGGTGCCCCAAATGTTCGTGCTGGCATGAAAGCTCCAGTTGCAACGATTGGTGCTGTATTACCTGGCGATTTTAAAATCAAAAAAGGTAAACTTCGTGGAGTTGAGTCACAAGGCATGCTTTGTGGTGCTTCTGAAATTGATCTTGAAGATAAAATCGATGGTTTGCTTGAGTTACCTGCCGATGCTCCAGTAGGGGTAAACATCCGTGAATATCTAAAACTTGATGATAACGTCATTGATATCAGTATTACACCAAACCGTGGTGACTGTTTCAGTATCCGTGGTATCGCTCGTGAGATTGCAGTAATTAATCAACTGCAAATGAATGAGCCTGAAATTAAATCGGTTGATGCGACAATCACTGATGAGAAAAAAGTAGTAATCAGCACTGAAGGTGCTCCACGCTACTTAGGACGTGTAGTTAAAAACGTTAATGTAAAAGCTGCTACTCCTGAGTGGATGGAACAGGCTTTAGCACGTTCAGGGATTCGTACTCATAGTATTTTGGTTGATGTAACGAATTACGTCCTTATGGAATTGGGTCAGCCAATGCATGCTTTCGATTTAGCTAAAATTGAAGGGACTGTACATGTGCGTCAAGCTCAGCCACAAGAAAAATTACAACTTTTAAATGATCAAGAAGTTGAATTGCAAGAAGATATTATGGTGATTGCTGATGACCAGAAAGCTTTGGCAATTGCCGGAATTATGGGTGGTCTAGCATCTAGTGTAACCGATGATACAACTGACATTTTCTTAGAAAGTGCATTCTTTGCTCCACTTGCGATTGCTGGACGTGCTCGCCGTTTTGGTTTACACACAGATTCTTCACAGCGTTATGAACGTGGTGTAGATTTTGAGTTGCCGTTAATTGCCATGAACCGTGCTTCGCAGCTTATTCAAGAGTTGGCAGGTGGTGAATTTGGTCCAATTACTGTGGCTGAAAAAACTGAAATTTTACCAAAGCGTGAAGCAATTGAACTAAAACAAGCTCAGGTAGACCAATTGTTGGGATATCAATTGACGGCTGATTTCATTGCAGATGCTTTAACTCGACTAGGGTGTGAAGTAACTGTTAAAGCTGAAGGTGAGTGGAGTGTAATCCCTCCATCACATCGCTATGATATGGCTATTTATCAAGACCTAATTGAAGAAGTAGCGCGTATTGATGGTTATGATAATATCCAAATTAGCTTACCAAGCATGGATGTTCAATTAGCTAAATATCAAGACCGATTTGAAATTGCAGAGTTACGCCAAACTATCGTGACTTTAGGTTATCAAGAAGCAATTAGTTTTAGCTTTGCTGATGCAAAACTTGAAAAGCAATTGAACCCGCAAGTAAACCCGTTAATGCTAGCAAATCCAATTTCAAGTGATTTGGCTGCGATGCGTAGTACTTTGCTTTCAAGTTTAATTCCTTGTGTACAATATAATCTTAACCGTCAGCAAAGCCGTGTTCGCTTCTTTGAATTAGGGCTACGTTTTGATTACCAAAATGCTAAAAGTATTGAAGATCTAAAACAGATTCCAACTTTAGCTTTGGTTGCAGTAGGTTCACAACAACCTGAATCTTGGCATGTTAAGCCTCAGCCAATGGATTTCTTCGACTTCAAAGGAGAGCTTGAAGAGATTTTAACTGCTGGACGTGTCAAAGTTGAATATGTACGTTCAGAGCGTGCATGGTTGCATCCAGGACAGTCTGCTGAAATTTTAGTTGATGGACAATCAATTGGTTACTTAGGCCGTCTGCATCCATCTTTAGAAAATGAGTTAGATTTAAGCACAACTTGGGTTGCTGAACTTGATCAAACTGCCGTTTTGCAATCTTATGTATCTAATTTTACAGAATTATCACGTTTTCCTTCGATCAGACGTGATATTGCGCTTTTAATCTCTGATAATATAAATGTTAGAGATATTCAGCAGTTAATCGAAAAAACTGGTGGAGAGCTTTTAGACTCTACATGGTTATTCGATGTGTATACGGGGCAGGGTGTCGAAGAAGGTAAACGCTCATTAGCGTTTGCGTTATTATGGCAACATCCTTCACGTACGCTTGAAGATGCTGAAATTAAATCTGGTATGGACAATATAATCCAAGTGTTGGAAAACACTTATCAAGCGACATTGAGGGCCTCATGACAGCATTAACTAAAGCAGACATGGCTGATCATTTAAGTGAGTTAACCAGCTTAAATCGCCGTGAAGCAAAACAAATGGTCGAGTTGTTCTTCGACGAAATTAGCCAAGCGCTTATTGCAGGAGAGCAAGTTAAGCTTTCTGGTTTTGGTAATTTCGAATTAAGAGATAAACGCGAACGTCCTGGACGTAATCCTAAAACAGGCGAGGAAATTCCAATTTCTGCGCGCCGTGTAGTTACCTTCAGAGCGGGTCAGAAGTTTAGACAACGCGTTGGAAATGAGCAGATCGATTGATCTGCTTTTTTTATATTTATATTTTAAGAAGCTTTATATAATTTTATTTGGCAGCAATATAGGCTAATTTAATATTAGAAAATCAAAATTTAGACATAAAAAAAGAGGACAAAATGTCCTCTTTTTTATCTAATCTAGAATATAGATTAGTGTGCAGCAGAAGCAGCAGGTGCAGAAGCGGCAGCAGCAGCAGCAGCTTCAGATGCAGCAGCATCAACAGCTTGAGAAGCAGCAGTAGCAGCTTCAGATGCAGCAACAGTAGCTTCAGAAGCAGCAGCAGTAGCTTCAGATGCAGCGTTAGCAGCAGGAGCTTCTTCTTTCTTAGAACAACCAACGAAAGCTAAAGTAGCAGCAACAGCAGCAGCAACAGCGAATTTTTTGAATAACATGGCATCACTCTCACAAAAAAGATTTGAGATTAAAAAAACCTAAGTTGGACTGTTTTGCTTTTATTATTCCTAAAACGTAGCTAGGTAACAACGCATGGAGCAGTCTAACTGGTCTGCCGCTATGCTATCACTGCAAATGTGGAAATACTACTGTCGCTTGTCAAAAAAACGTATGAAAAAGAGAAAAACAGACTGTTTTTTAACAGAAAAAAACAATTAACTGACTGGTATATATTGGAAAAGGTAGAGATAAGTTACTAAAAAGAATCAACTTTTTTATATAAAAATATTTATTATCAAAAACTTATAAATAATTTTACATAAAAATCGACGAAATGTATTTTTGTGTAAAGTTTGTCAACCAAATAAAAAACCACTCAAAAGAGTGGCTTTTTATTAAGATTTGATCAATTAAGTTGAAGCTTTACGTTTCATCTGATCAAAGAAATCATCATTTGTTTTGGTTTCTTTCATGCGGTCAAGTAAGAATTCCATTGCTGCCAATTCATCCATAGGGTGAAGTAGCTTACGAAGGATCCATACTTTACGTAATTTATCTTCATCCATTAAACGCTCTTCACGACGGGTACCAGATTTTTTGATATTCATGGCAGGGAAGACACGTTTTTCAGCAATACGGCGATCAAGCGTAATCTCTTGGTTACCTGTACCTTTGAATTCTTCATAAATTACGTCATCCATTTTACTACCTGTTTCAATCAAAGCAGTTGAGATGATCGTAAGTGAGCCTCCTTCTTCGATATTACGTGCAGCACCGAAGAAGCGCTTAGGACGTTCTAATGCATGAGCATCCACACCACCCGTTAACACTTTACCTGATGACGGGATAACAGTGTTGTAAGCACGTGCAAGACGGGTAATAGAGTCAAGAAGAATCACAACATCTTTTTTATGTTCAACAAGACGTTTAGCTTTTTCAATAACCATTTCTGCAACTTGTACATGGCGAGCTGGAGCTTCATCAAATGTTGAGGCAATAACTTCACCGCGAACAGTACGCTCCATTTCGGTTACTTCTTCTGGACGTTCGTCAATTAATAGAACGATCAAGAATACTTCTGGATTGTTTCTAACAATCGATTGAGCAATATTTTGAAGTAACATTGTTTTACCCGCTTTTGGCGGTGCAACAATAATCGAGCGTTGGCCTTTACCAATTGGCGCAACTAAATCAACGACACGAGCAGTTAAGTCTTCTGTCGTACCATTACCTAATTCCATAACCAATTGTTCGGTTGGGAAAAGAGGAGTTAAGTTTTCAAATAAAATTTTATTTCGAGAATTTTCTGGCGTGTCGTAGTTAATCTGGTTAACTTTGAGCAACGCAAAATAACGCTCACCTTCTTTTGGAGGGCGAATAGTACCTGTGATGGTATCACCTGTACGCAAGTTAAAGCGTCGGATTTGTGAAGGACTCACATAAATATCATCCGGACCTGCTAAATACGAACCTGCGGCAGAACGCAAAAAACCAAAACCATCAGAGAGAATTTCGAGAACGCCATCACCAAAAATTTCTTCGCCATTCATCGCATGGCGTTTCAAAATGGCAAAGATAATATCTTGCTTTCTGTTACGAGCCATACCTTCCAGGCCCATAAATTCAGCAATTTTAATTAGTTCGCCGATTGGTTTTTTCTTGAGTTCAGTTAAATTCATAAGGGTCAGAATTAGGAAAGAGTAGAGTGTGGTTTAAAAAGAAGAAAAATCGCTCGCATACAAAAAAGATTATCGCAATTGTATTTACACAATAACAATTCAGAAGTCTGATTAATTGTTTCGAAGAGAAATGTGAAAAAACAATTTCTGTTGCCGAGTGGCGATCTTTATGTTTGTGTCTTGTAAGAAGCCGGACGAAGATGATTCCCTTCAGTGCCTCTTGAGCATGCAATATAAGCCAGCCTAGCAAATTTGTCAATTTATAGGCGAAAAAAATACGCTATAAAAAGGTATAGCGTATTTTCTTTTTTAGCATTTTGACTTAAACATTTTCATCAATAAAGCTAACAAGTTTAGAGCGAGGTACAGCACCAATTTGTTGAGCTACAACTTCACCATTTTTGAAAAGTAGTAAAGCAGGAATGTTACGGATGTTGTATTTCACTGCTGTATCTTCGCAAGAAGTCACATCAACTTTAACAATTTTTACTTTACCAGCATATTCACTTGATAGGTCTTCAAGAACAGGCGCGATCGCTTTACAAGGTGCACACCATCCTGCCCAGAAGTCAACAAGTACAGGTGTTTCAGAATCTAAAACATCTGCTTGGAAGTTATCATCAGTTGTATTTACAATAGTCGCAGACATGGTACGGCTCCAATTTTTAGAAAAAAGTGCTATTACAGGAGAAAATTATCTCTATCAGTATTACATAGCTACTTAGTTCAATGTAAGGGTTTGATGCTATTATTCAAGGCTTATCTAAATTTGTCTAATGGATGCTCACGATATTCATCATCGACTTGTACAATCAACTTATAAATAGAGAAATTTAAATCACAGCTAATTGTTGATGAAAATGGCTTTTCAATTGCATTCTTGTGAATTACTCTAGGCGTGAATTGTTATGGGTTTAGTTCAATAATGTCTGACTTTCTGATTGATGAAGAATTACTTGCCGCCATAGATATGGGGTCGAACAGTTTTCACCTTGCAATTGCACGGGTAGATCATGGTGAAGTTAAAAAAGTTGCTTCGATGTCAGAAAAAGTACAGCTTGCAGCTGGTTTAGACGAGAATAAAAACTTAACAGAAGCCGCTCAGCAACGAGGCCTAGCGTGTTTGGCTCGTTTTGTTGGAAGATTAAGTTCTGTTCAACCAAATCGTTTAAGAATTGTGGCGACCAATGCCTTGCGTCAGGCAAAAAATGGTCATGAATTTATTCAAAAAGCGGCAGAAATTTTACCTAAACCTATCGAAATTATTGCTGGACGAGAAGAAGCACGCCTGATTTATCTTGGTGTATCACATACCATGGCAAATGGTGGTCGACGTTTAGTTGTAGATATTGGTGGTGGTTCTACCGAGTTCATTATTGGTGAAGAGTTTGAACCTATTTATACAGAGTCATTGCAAATGGGATGCGTGGCTTATACAAAAGCTTACTTTGCCGATGGCGAAATCACTCAAAAAGCCTTTGATAAAGCAGTAGTTGCTGCCCGTAAAGAACTTTCAGCTATTGCCACAACGTATAAAATGGAAGGTTGGGATACTGTCGTTGGTTCTAGTGGAACGATTAAAGCTTGCCGCCAAATTATGGTAAATATGGGCTTAAGTGATGAACAAGAAAACGTTACTCGAGAAGGCTTATATAAACTCAAAGATAAATTACTTAAGTTTAAAAATATTTCTGAAATTGATTTTGAAGGGTTAAGAGAAGACCGACGAGCAGTTTTGCCAGCCGGATTGGCAATTTTGTACGCAGTTTTTGAAGTTTTAGAAATTGATCGTTTGGCATATTCTGATGGTGCATTACGTGAAGGAGTCATGTATGACCTATTAGGTCGTTTTAAACATGAAGATATTCGTGATCGTAGTGTACAGGCCTTAATGGGGCGTTATAACGCTGATCCAAAACAAGCAGAAAGAGTTGTAAATACAGCACAACAATTATTTGATGGTGTTGCAGAACCTCTCAATTTAACGAGTGAAGACAGTGACTTACTGCGTCGAGCTGCCTATTTGCATGAAATTGGTTTAGCGATTAGTCATGGTGGGTATCACCGTCATGGTGCTTATTTATTGCAGCATTCTGATATTCCGGGCTTCTCACAAATTGATCAAAATCACCTTTCACATTTGGTCGCTCACCACCGTCGTAAATTGCGAAATGATGTAAAAAATGAAATTTTGAAGGCTGGTGGTCATAAATTACTTTATTTATGTTTATTACTTCGCCTAGCAGTTTTACTCAACCATAGTCGAAGTGATCAGATGCTTCCTGCCATTGAACTGACCATCATAAATGATCAACAATGGCAACTTAGTGTTTCTGGTGATGCCAAACAATGGCCATTGTTAGTTGCCGACTTGCATGATGAGCAAGAGCAGTTTAAGCATTGGGACATTGAATTGAATATTCAGTCGGAAAAATTTATCGATTAAAGGGATAATATTCGACCTATGAAAAAAGCTACTCAGTCCAAAGCGTGGACAACGGTTCAAATTGCACGTCATCCTGATCGTCCGCAGTTTCTAGATTATGTCGGTGAAATCTTTACAGAGTTTGATGCCTTGCATGGTGATCGTTTGTTTGGTGACGATGGTGCGATGGTAGGTGGTCTTGCTCGTTTTGATGGTCAGCCTGTGATGGTTATTGGCCAACACCGTGGTCGTAGTACCCGTGAAAAATTAAAGCACAACTTCGGTATGGCTAACCCAGAGGGTTACCGTAAATCTCAACGCCTATTAGATATGGCAGAGCGCTTTAACCTTCCAGTCTTCACATTTATTGATACTATGGGTGCTTACCCGGGTGTTGGTGCTGAAGAGCGTGGACAGGCAGAAGCAATTGCAACTAGCCTTGCTCAACTTTCAAGTTTGAAAGTTCCTGTTGTTGCAACAGTACTCGGTGAAGGCGGTTCTGGTGGTGCTCTAGGTATTGGTGTTGCTGACCGAGTAATTATGTTGTCACATAGTATTTATTCTGTGATTTCGCCAGAAGGCTGTGCATCTATTTTGTGGAAAACTGCTGAAAAAGCGGCTCAAGCAAGTGAAGCTTTAGGTTTGACTGCAGATAAATTACAATCTCTAGGTATTGTTGAATATGTAGTAGATGAAGGCGAGGGGGCTCATTTAGACCCTGAGCAAGTCATGCAAAACCTAAAAGTAGTTTTGAAGCAAGCTTTGGATGAGTTGCTACCAATGGATGCAAATGAACGATGCGAAGCACGTTATCAACGTTTAATGAAGTTTGGCAGCGAAAATTTAGGCATCGCGTCTTAAAACAGGCTCAAGAGTTTTCAGAAAATAGTACTTTTCTTATTGGATGTAGTGGTGGCATGGATTCAATGCTGCTACTACATTTGATGTCTCAAATTTTCCCTCAAAAGATCCGAGTAATTTACATAGATCATCAACTGCAATCAAAAAGTGCAGAGTGGGGCGAACTCGTCGCTACACAAGCGACTCATTTAAATATTCCTTATGCCATTCAAAAAGTTCAAGTTACTGACGGTAATTTGGAAGCTCAAGCACGTCAGGCACGTTATCACGCTTATCTACAACATTTGCAAGCCAATGAAATTTTAGTGCTCGCTCATCATCAGCAAGATCAGGCTGAAACGGTAATATTGCGTTTATTGTCGGGTGCAGGTGTTGATGGGCTTGCTGCTATGCAGTCTATTGATCATCGTATTGATATGACAATTTGGCGTCCTTTTTTGGATTTAACCCGTGAGCAGATTGCCGAGTGGACTACTCAACTTGAAATTGAGTATGTAGATGATCCTACAAATTACGATATCCATTATGATCGAGCATGGTCGCGTGAAGAACTTTGGCCCTTCTTACAAAAACGATTTCCAAAAATGCAGCAAGCACTTAGTCGTACCAGCTATTTGATGCAAGATGCTTCTGAAATTCTAGAAGAAGTTTTAAAAGTTGATTTGCAAAATTGTGGTACAGATGAATATTTGGATTTAACTCAGCTATTAAAACTATCTTCTGCCCGTCAGCGTCAATTGCTTTCGGTTTGGATGAAAGGAGATGAGCAATATCGACCTGCATTTGAAATGGTTGAACGTTTAAAAAATGAAGTAATTGATTCAAAGTCTGATGCACAAGCGGCATTACACTGGAACCAGTTTTATTATGTTCGTTATCAACATCATCTTTATAGGTTGAGTAAGCAAGTTTTTCTTGCTGAAAAATTAAATCCAGTTGAAACCGAGACAGAGCATTATTTCCAAATGGGGGAAATAGTGCAATGTGCTTCAGGATATTTTCAAATTACACAAAAAAATATCGGTTTATCTTCATCTTTATTAAAGAAAAAATTAAAAATTATTCGACGCCAAGGTGGTGAAAAGGTCCATTTATATGGTCGTGTTGGGCAATGGCCATTAAAAAAAGCAATTCAAGAAGCACATATTTTGCCTTGGCTTCGTCATACAATTCAAATATTAGTCATAGATAATGTTATGCTTGGGGTTTTTACACCGAAAGGATTTTGGTTGGCTCAGTCTCCGTATTGTGAGCAAGGAGGATGGCAACCAGATTTAATTTCTTATTCTTGTAATCTGGTAAATGGCGAAGATGGTTATGACAAGTGCAGTAAATAGTAATATCTGTTTTATTGGTGGTGGTAATATGGCCCAAGCTTTGATTGGTGGGCTCATTTCAAGAGGTTTACCGCCAACACGTATTACCGTTTCAGATCCTGTTGAGCAAATCCGCCAACTATTGCAAGAAAAAGAAGTCCATGTGACACAAGATAATGTGGCGGCAATTCAAAATGCTGATGTTGTTGTACTGGCAGTAAAACCACAAGTTTTGGCGACAGTTTTACGTCCTTTAAAAGGTCTGTTATCAGATAAATTGGTTATTTCAATTATTGCTGGTGCTGAAATCCAAACGATATCAAACTTAATTGATAGCAATCGAATTGTTCGGGTTATGCCAAATACGCCAGCTCTAGTTCAAACTGGTGCGCATGGTATCTATGCAAATGATGTAGTTGGTACTTCGGATCGTGAATTAACAAGTCAGATTTTAGCAGCCACAGGTTTAACAATTTGGGTAAACTCCGAAGCTCAAATTGATGCAGTAACAGCGGTTTCTGGCTCAGGTCCGGCATATTTCTTTTATCTCATGGAGAGTATGATCCGTGCAGGTAAAAACTTAGGACTTGATGAAAAAGTTGCAACTGCGTTGACTCTACAAACGGCATTAGGTGCAGCTCAAATGGCAATTACCAGTTCAAATACTCCTTCTGAACTACGTAAGAACGTGACGTCACCAAATGGTACAACTCAAGCTGCACTTGAAGTTTTTGACCGTGCACAAATCTCCCAAAATATTCAATCTGCATTGGCTGCTGCACAGAAGCGTAGTCAAGAATTGGCTCAAGAATTGAGTGACAGTGCGAAATAGCTTAAATAGGATAAGACAACTATGGGTGCAAATTCTGCGCTAATTTTTGGAATTTTAATTAATGTCGCGATTTTATTGGTCTTTTTCCGTTTTTTAATGCAATTGGCGGCAGTAAGTCCTTATAATCCTGTGGTTTTATCGACCGTAAAGGCGACTAAAATTGTTGATATTTTTGGCCGAATTTTTCCGACGGTCGCAAAAGGCCGATTTAATTTGGCTGCGTTGGTTCTTTTAATTATTTTATATTTACTGAAAATTTTCGGTGTGATGTATCTTTCTGGTTCTATGCCCAATAGTCCGGTTCATTTAGTGATTCTGACTTTTGTGACGATGATTCAGGACTTAATTCGTTTCTGCCGTTATTTAATTTTTGCAACAATCATTTTGAGTTGGGTGGTTATGTTCACTCAATCGCGTTCACCTTATATTGAAGTGATTCAAGATTTGGCTGAACCATTACTTGCTCCATTCCGCCGTATATTACCTAATATGGGAATGATTGACTTATCTCCAATTTTAGCGTTTTTGGCGCTTTATATTGCCGAGATCCTAATGAATGAAGTGGCTAAAGTTCTTTTAACAGGACTTTAAGTTTACGCCATAAAAAAGGGCTGTATTTCACAGCCCTTTTTTATTTTTGCTAATTAGTGAGCATCATCCCAATTTAGCCCTTGTCCAACTTCAACAAGTAAAGGCACAGAAATTTCTACAACAGATTCCATGACACTTGCGATTTGCTTGGAGAGTTCTTCGGCAATATTTTGATCTGCTTCAAATACTAATTCATCGTGTACTTGAAGAAGTAACTTCGCCTGATCTTTTGGCAATATTTTATCAACTTCAATCATTGCAAGTTTAATAATATCAGCTGCACTACCTTGTAAAGGGGCGTTGATCGCAGCACGTTCAGCAGCCTTACGTACCATTACATTTCGCGCATCAATATCAGGCGTATAAAGACGACGACCTAAAATGGTTTCAACAAAACCTTGCTCTGATGCAACTTGACGTGTGCGTTGCATATATTCATAGATGCCAGGATAGCGTTGGAAATATTGCTTAATATAGTTTTGCGATTCTTGACGTGTAAAGCCTAATTGACGAATCAAACCAAACTCAGACATACCATAAAGTAGGCCAAAGTTAACGGCTTTCGCTTGACGGCGTTGGTCATTGGTCACATCTTCGATATCAATACCCAATACTTCGGCAGCAGTACGGCGGTGAACGTCTTGTCCATGCTGGAATGCATGCACTAATGCCTCATCTTGAGAAAAATGAGCCATTAAACGTAATTCAATTTGCGAGTAATCGGCAGCCAATAGTACTCGGCCTTCTGGTGCAATAAAGGCTTTACGAATTTGACGGCCAATTTGTCTACGAATCGGAATATTTTGTAAGTTAGGATCAGACGAGGAGAGACGGCCTGTCGCTGTCAGTGCTTGGTGATAGCTCGTATGTACGCGATGCGTGTCGTTATGAGATTGCTCAACTAAACGATCTGTATAGGTACTTTTTAGCTTTGCTAAACCACGATGCTCTAGAATAATTTCCGCTAAAGGATGTTCAATTTTTTCTAAAACACTTTCACTGGTGCTGTATTGTCCAGTTGCAGTTTTTTTACCGCCTTTGATTCCTAATTTATCAAATAGTATTTCGCCTACTTGTTTAGGAGATGCAATATTAAAAGTTTCATCTGCAATTTCCATTGCTTGATTTTCAAGCCCTTCCATTGTTTTTGCAAATTCAACGCTTAATTTATCTAAGAAGGCATGATCTAGACGAATACCATCTTCTTCCATACCCGATAAAATACGGGCAACTGGCATTTCGATGTTATATAAAATGTTTTCTAGCTCAGGAAATGGCTTAAGTTTGTTTGAAAGCACTTCATACAAACGATAAGTCACATGCGCATCTTCTGCTGCATAGTGAGCAGCAACTTCAATCTCAATTTGATTGAAAGTCTTTTGTTTGGCGCCCTTACCAGCAATTTGTTCAAAGGTAGTGGTTAAGTGACTCAAGTAGACACGCGCTACATCATCCATGCCGTGACGAGTCGCTGCTGCATTTAAAACATAAGATGCCAGCATGCTATCGAAATACCAGCCTTTAAGTTCTATGCCATGATTGGCAAAGATATGAGCATCATATTTAAGATGATGTCCGATTTTTTTAATTGCTTCATTTTCTAGCACAGGCTTAATTTGAGCCAGAATTTGATCACGATCCAGTTGTTGTGGCGCATTTTCATAATTATGCGCTAATGGAACATAGTAAGCATCTTTCGCATCAAAGGCGATTGAAAAACCGACCATCTCGGCAATACGGTAGTCCAGACTAGTGGTTTCTGTATCAATAGCAAAATGATCGGCATTTTGCATGCGTTGCCAGAGTTGATCCCATGCTTCTTGGGTTAAAACAGTGTGATAATTTGCTGTTCCAAGCTGGTCATCTTGACTAGTTAAGCTTGCTTGATCTTCAGTTTCTATAGATTCAGCAGGTTTAACTTCATTTTGAACAATAGCCTGCGAAGCTTGTTGTTTATAAGTAGAACTGTTTGGATTGTTTGGATGATCAAGTGACTGTAACTGATTTCTAAATTCAAGCTCAGTATACAAATTACGTAGAGCTTCTACGTTTGGATCAGTAAGCTTCAACTCATGCCAGTCGAGTTCTAAAGGAAGATCACAAACAATGCTAGCTAACTGGTGATCAAGCTTAATATTGTCTAAATTATCTTTAATATTTTGGCTAATCTTGCCTTTAAGTTGGTCCGCATTGGCAATGATATTGTCTAAAGTGCCATATTCAGTCAGTAACTTCGCTGCTGTTTTTGCACCTACGCCAGGCACACCCATGATACCGTCAGATGCATCGCCCATAAGAGTTAAGTAATCGATAATTTGATTTGGCCAAACCCCAAATTTTTCAAATACACCGTCAGTGTCGAGTACACGATCTTTAAAGCTGTCTTCGAGTTTTACATGATCATTGACGAGCTGAGCCATGTCTTTATCTCCAGTTGAGATAAGTACATGATGGCCTTCGAGTACGGCACGTTTAGCGAGTGTACCGATAATGTCATCTGCCTCTGCACCCGGAAGACTATATAAAGGAATCCCCTGAGCTTTAATCAATGCATGCAAATATGGAATCTGTTGAGATAACTCTTCCGGCATGGTTGGGCGATCACCTTTATAAATAGGTGACAGCTTGTGGCGGAAAGTTGGCTCAGGCGTATCAAAAATGACGGCCATATGTGTTGGCTGCATACGGCGCATTAATTTTTGAATGGCAGAAATTGCCCCACGTATTGCATTGGTATGTAACCCTGTAGAGGTCGTCAATGGTGGTAATGCATGATATGCACGAAATAAAAAATAGGACCCATCAACCAAGACAAATGGTGGCATTGAACAATTCCTTAATTTGAATTACGGGTATTTTACGTGAAAACGGCTATGAATGCAGGTTTATGATTTTTGCAGTATTTTGTATGTATAAATATACGCTTGTATTGGCTTGAAGTAAGATGACCTGTAATGAAGGTGTCATATTGCTAAGCCCATGTATAAAAAAGACAAACAGGGAATGATCATTGTTTTGATCGCTTTGACTTTGTTTTTAGCCATTTCAATTGGTTTTAAATTTCAGAGTGCGGTTGTTGCTTTATCTATTGCACTTATTGTTATTCTGGTTCAATTGCTGTCAAATCTGCATGAGCGCTTAACTCATTTAGAACAGCAGTTTTCTCAGCAGAAAACCCCACTTTATTCTATTCATATGCAAAGAACAGTGATTTATGCAGCCGCCTTGGTTGCATTAGTTGCTTATATCAATCATTGGATGTGGATTGCTGGTGGGGCTTTACTGGTTTTATTATTATGTTTAATTCAAACCATTAGTGCTTTTCATACTCGACTGTTGTACCTCGAGTCTGCAAAACAAACTATTCATGCAAATGAGACAATACAAACAGAAGTTATAAATCCTGTAATAGACCAAGTTAGTTCCAACAATACCGATACGTTAGTCCCAGCGGGAACGGCAACTTTCAATCAAACAGAACAACCAGCTCATGTACAAACCGCATGGTGGCAACCAGCCGTGGATTGGATGATTCATGGCAATCCAATTTTAAGAGTTGCTGTTGCTGTGCTTATGGTTGGGGTAGTGTTGCTATTACGTTTTGCAAGCGAGCATTGGCAACTTAGTTTAGGTGTGAAACTTGGATTCATTGCGATTGCTGGAGGTGTGTTAACGGCATTTGGGTATACATTGCAAAAGAAAAATCAGCTTTTTGCTGTGGCATTGCAAGGTGTCGGGCTGGCTGTTGTATTTCTAACGCTTGTGTTCTCACATCATTTTGGTGTAATTGCCAACCTAACTACAGCGAGTATTTTATTTGCTATTTTATTAGCTATTACGGTATTCCTGAGTTTAAAACAACAAGCTATTTATTTGGCAATATTAGCACTTGGGATGGCTTACGCAGCCCCTTTAGTTATTCCACAATATCGCCCTGATGTAACTTTCCTATTTAGTTACTATCTTGTTATTAACTTAGCAGTTGCTGCAGTTAATTTTATTCAGCCTTGGAAAATCTTAAATCAGATTGCTTTCTTTGCCACAATGTTTATTGGCGGGAGTGCGATAGGTTTGTATGCTGAACCTGCAAAATTTGACACATTGGACTGGATTTTATGGCTCCATATTGCACTGTTTATCTGGCTCAGTGTTCGTTATAGCCAAAATATATCTCGGGTTTCAGCACATGAAAAACAAGAAGGCATTCGTTTACCTCCGCTGTTAGATGTTGGTCTTATTTTTAGTGTGCCTGTACTGGGCTTTACGCTACATGCTTACTTAGTACATGAGTCTACACAAGCATTGACGATTGGGGCTGCTGTTTTGGCTGGTACATATGCGCTATTAACTTTTTGGATTAAAAAAACTCATCCTCAGCTTTCAGTTCTTGCCAAAAGCTTTTTCATCCTCGCCGTTGCATTTTTTGCCTTAATCTTTCCACTCGCGAAAGGGGCACATTGGACTGCGATTGGTTGGGTAGCTCAAGGTACAGCTTTAATTGTGTGGGGAGTAACTGAGCGCTACCGTTTAAGCCGATATATTGGTGTAGTTTTAGTTTTACTCAGCTCTATTGCGCTGTTTTATCAGGTTTGGGCCAATGAAGAGTTCCCAACGCTAAGCACTAGTATTTATGCAATTGCTCAATTTATTTCTGCCTTTTATTTATTGCAATACAACAGTAAAGAGCAACGCTATTTTAGTGCCAGCATGATTAGTGGCATTTTCTTGTGTTTAGGGATGTATGCGGGTGCTGTAGCTGGCGTAGAAATAATAGCATGGCATCATCATGCTTTGAGTCCATATTTGATGTTCGCCGTAGTTCTAATAGCAATATTTAGCGCAATCGTTCACTATAAACTTCGTGTGCAATGGCAAAGTTTACAGTTAATTTTAATTAGCCTGTTACTGTTGTTAGTTTTGGGTGAAGCCTTTACCAGTCAAGTATTCATCATCTTTAAATGGCCGAGTATATTACAGCAGGGTGCTTTTCTAGTCGCTACCATTATTCTAAGTGCTTTATTTATTATGGCTCAACCGCAGTCAGATGATTCTGGGTACTTAAATGTCTGGGCTGGTTTAAGTTGGTTAGCATTAGCCGTGACTGGTCTGGCGATCTTTCCACAAATGCCAATTGTTGCTTTGGCTTTTGTACCTGTGGTTTATTCGCTTTGGGCGTATAAAACTCATAAAACCGCATTATTACATCAAATTCCGGTGTGGTGCCTAAGCTTGGTCTGGTTGCTTGTAGTAAGTGTTGATATGCATTCTGCCCAGTATCTTTATTTTATTCCTTTATTTAACTTAAATGACCTTCTTTCAATTGTGGTATTTGCAGGTCTACTTTTTATTATTTATCAACATGCTTTTGATCAAGATAAATCACTGGAGTGGACTTTTAAAATTACAACAATTTTAGCTGGGTTATTGGTATTCAGTAGTGTGGTGGTCAGAGGTTTGCACCATTACTGGGCAACGCCACTCTGGAGTGCTGCAATTTGGACAAATGGCGTAGTGCAGTTAAGTTTGACATTGCTCTGGGTAATCTTGGCATTCATTTTAACTACCTTCTCAAGTCGCAAAATGATTCGTCAATTGTGGTTTGTCGGCGCTGCACTTTTAGGAATAATCGTATTAAAGTTGATTTTGCTTGATTTATCGCAAAGTGCGACATTAACTCGGGTGATTTCATTTATTGGAGCAGGTGGGGTAATGTTGATTATTGCTTATCTTGCGCCATTACCACCGTCTTCTATACAAAGAAAACAAGAGCCTAAGCTTTAGGCTCTTGTTTTAACTCTTTTTGATTACTGTATTGATCGATATCATCTTCAGCGAAAACAGTAGATGGTCGGTCAATTAGTCCCATTTTAGGAACAGGAATTTCAATCTGGTTATCTAAAAATCCATTTCGAATTCGTTCTTGCATTTCATCCCGAACTTTTAAAGAGTTTTCTTGTCTACACCACATTGCAAATAAAAGTTCAATCGATGATTCCCTGAATGCGGTAACCGTAACTGCAGGTTTTGGGTCATCCAACACAAGCGGATAATGGGCTGCCACATCAAGCAGAACCTCGCGGACTTTAATAATATCTTCGTGAAAATTAATCGCGAGTGTAATGGGAATGCGCCGTATTGGGTATTTAGATAAGTTATGTACGGGTGCACGAATAAGTTGTTCATTTGGCAAACGAATATAGACATTGTCGAGTGTAAGTAACTTTACAGAAAGCAAATCAATTGAGATGACTTCACCTTCAATTGTATTGCCACGGATGAGGGTGATCTGAATGGTATCACCGACTTCAAATGAACCTTCGCCAATCAAGAATAAACCACTAATTAAGTTACTGGCAGAGGTTTGCGATGCGAAACCGAGTGCTACGGTTAGAATCCCTGCTGCACCGAGGAATACACTAAGTTTGAACCCAGCTTCTTTTAAACTCGTCATAATGAAGAGTAAGAAAATGAAATAGAAAATACCACGGCGCCATACAAGGCGTTGGTGAGCATTGAAACGTGAGCCAATAGTTCTAATAAACGTATTCGAAATAATACGAGCAAGAACGAAGCCAATGAAACACAGTACAACAGCGACTAAAATTTCACTAATACGTTCGGTATTGATATTGGTAAATATACTTTTGAGGCTATCAGCGATATCTTTTGGAATATTTGAATCAGCCATATAAACCTCTTAAAAGAATGAATCAAACATATTAAATAATGCTCCACCAGGTGAACGTGGTGGGTGAACATAGGTTACTTCACCAGCAAGAGGTGGCGTACGATTTTCAATACGAATGCGTGCGGGGCGGTCAGAGCCTTCATAGTAAACTTTGATTTGAGAAGTCCATAAACGACCTGTACTTTCACTATAAAAAAGAGGAAGGGCGGTAACTGGCACATTCATACGATCAAAGCGTAATTGATGATTACTTGTGTTGTGAAAGTCGATTGGAGTAACAGCACGGAAAGCGCGTGGTGTTAATAGATTCAAATCAGTACGGCCATCCACGGAAGTGGCATAACAGATTTCACCTTGCTGTGCATTAGGACCAAACCACGTATCTTTAGGCTGAATCACGGGAATCTCAAACAAAGGTTCATGCTGACTTTCAACTAAGCCTGCAATCCATAATGGTGTGCTTATATATAGAGTCCCACGTTGACCTGCTGGAATGTAAATAGGATCAACAGGTTTAATGACCACAGAACGATCTGCCAGACGTGGCATCAGTAAAAATTCTGGATTGGTCTTTCGAAACATGTAACGTTCTACTTGAACCGTATGCGGAAAGGCAAAATGTGGATCGGCAATTGGGTGCCAATCTTGTTCATTATCATCTTGGAGAGATGGACGATAATATTCGATGCGCCATTCTTTTATGCCACGTGTTAAACGAAAGAGCATTGAACCGAATTGCCATGCTTTGGACTGGTTAATTTCAAAGTGCTGTTCACCCCACCATTTTAAAGAATTCTGGGGGTGAGGCTGATATTCATTATTTTCAAACAAGACGCAAAATTCCTCTACCGAGTTGTTAAACAGACTTCACGCTGTAATCTGCTTAGAGTACACTCAAAATCATCTTACTCATCATTATAAATTGTGATGCAAATATTGAAACAAATACAAGTTCCATATAGTTTTGCCAAGCGTCATGGTGTTTTATTTCGTTATGACGGTGATCAGGTATTTATTATTAGACGCCAAAACACTGAAAAAATTGCATTACAGGAAGCAAGACGCATCTTGGGTAAGCCAGCTCATTATCAATTATGTACTGAACAAGAATTTAATACGCTCTTAAGTACGAGTTATGCAGGTGATACAGGGGAGTCACAACAAGTTGCAGCTGGTTTAGAAGATCATCCGGACTTATTGAGTTTGGCCGACCAGGTTCCCGAAACAGAAGATTTGATGGACCAAGAAGATGACGCACCTATTGTTCGTCTGATTAATGCACTTCTCTCTGAAGCAATTCGAGTAGGGGCTTCTGATATTCATATTGAAGCTTTTGAAAAGAAACTATCTGTACGATTACGTGTAGATGGACAATTACGTGAGATTGTACAACCACGCCGTGAGTTGGCGCCTTTACTTGTTTCGCGTATTAAAGTTATGGCGAAGCTTGATATTGCTGAAAAACGTGTACCACAAGATGGACGTATTTCTTTACGTCTTGCTGGCCGTGAAGTGGATGTGCGTGTTTCAACTTTGCCATCGTCACATGGGGAAAGGGTCGTTATGCGTTTGCTTGATAAACAAGCAGGCCGACTCAACATGACTCACTTGGGTTTAATGGCTAATGACTATGAGCGTTTAACTCAGTTAGTGCATCGTCCCCATGGTATTATTTTGGTCACAGGGCCTACCGGTTCGGGGAAAACGACCACCCTATATGCAGCCTTGTCTGATTTAAATGACAATACTCGTAATATCTTAACTGCTGAAGATCCAATCGAATATCAACTCGAAGGCATTGGTCAAACTCAAGTAAATACCAAAGTGGATATGACATTTGCTCGTGCTTTAAAAGCAATGTTACGTCAAGATCCTGATGTTGTAATGGTGGGGGAGATCCGTGATCTGGAAACTGCTGAAATTGCGGTTCAAGCATCTTTAACAGGCCATTTGGTTTTATCAACACTACATACCAATACAGCTATTGGTGCAGTTACTCGTCTTAAAGATATGGGGATTGAACCCTTCTTGTTATCAAGCTCTTTAATTGGGGTGATTGCTCAACGTTTGGTTCGTACTTTATGTCCACATTGTATGACATGGCGTGAAGCCGATACTTTTGAGAAACAGGTTTTTCAGCATATTCATAATGAACCGTTGTTGCAGTTACCTGAAGCCAAAGGGTGCGATCATTGCTCACATTTAGGTTTTAATGGACGTACAGCGATTTATGAAATCGTACCAGTTGATGAACCCATGCGCCGTCTGATTCATGGTAATGCAGCTGAATATGAATTAGAAAATCATGCTCGTGAGTATTCAGGATCTATTCGTGATGATGGTTTGTGCAAAGTACTTGCAGGTAAAACTACACTCGAAGAAGTGCTTCGTGTAACCAATGAGGCAAGTGAAGCATAGTATTTAAGTTGTAAAAAATGCCCGATTTGATTCGGGCATTTTTAAATATCAAAACTTATTCAGTCACAATATTAAACGTCACATCAATATTGTTGCGAGTCGCATTTGAATATGGGCAAACAATATGGGCTGCTGCAACTAACTTTTCAGCTTCTTCACGGTCCATGCCGACTAAATAAACATTTAAAGTCACTTCAATACTAAAACCTGTAGGAATTGGACCAATACCTACTTCACCCTCTACATAAGCGTCTTTACTAATATTAAATTTATCGCGGTTTGCAACAAATTTTAAAGCACCTAAAAAGCATGCTGAATAACCAGCTGCAAATAATTGCTCTGGATTTGTTACAGCACCACCAGCGCCACCCATTTCTTTAGGTACGCCAAGTTGTACATCTAATACACCGTCTGATGAAGTCGCACGGCCATCACGACCACCAGTTGCTTTAGCTTTTGCACGATAAACAACTTTTTCTAATGACATCGTTTTTATTCCTAAAATAAATTGAATAAAAATATATCGTACACGACTTAATTATTTTAACAAGTCAATTTTGTAAAAAAATTGGTGATTATTTAGCTATATTTGTACGGAGTTTAGTAAGTTGATCTTTGAGGCCCAATAGCGTTGTCATATCACATGAACTTGCTTCTAGTACACCTGCCGGGATATCCATTGCTTGATCTTTTAATTTTTTTCCTTCATCACTCAGCGTAATAATCACTTGTCTCTCGTCTTGAGTTGAACGGGTACGATGAAGTAAATGTTGGGCTTCTAACTTTTTCAAGATAGGGGTGAGGGTAGATGATTCTAAAAAAAGTTTTGCTCCAATTTCTGAAACAGTGACTTCATCTTGCTCCCACAACACTAACATCACTAAATATTGAGGATAGGTAATACCCAAAGGTGCTAGAAGTTTTCTATAGAGCTGATTAAGCGCTAAATTTGTTGAATAAATGAGGAAACATAATTGATTCTCAAGCTTTAAATTTTGGCAGTCTTGGTCCATATATTCCTCAAAGAAGATGATAATACTTTTGTAGTATATCGCTTTCTATTCAGTTTCTTAAATGTTCATCAGAATAGTTTATGAATAAAACAAATGAGCGCACATAAAAAATGGAATAATTAGATCAATTATTCCATAAGATAAAAATATTTTAGATCATTGTATTTACCACAAATCTGCAATCTTTTTCATTAATCGAGCACGATATTTAGCGGTAGGATTATTTGCATTACGTTGTTGCTCTTGTTCATAAAAGTCTTGCCATGCAGTAATCATTTCAAGAGTGGTTCCTTGTTTTTTAATCACAGACACATCTGCAGGCTGAATATTTTCTAAACGTTGTCTTGCACCTTCTGCACCTGTACCCCAGCCAATTATTCTTTGGCCGAATGCAGGTAAAGGAATATTTTTAGGTGTTGCTGGAAGAATATCTGAACTGAGTTGTGCAGTGGGTGAAACGAAATGGTTCGTTGTCCCAAACTCTGCATAACAATGAATATTTGCCCCCAAGCAAAAAAAGCTAAATAAGTATTTCCACATGAATAATTAAACTTTTAATAGTGAATCAATTTACGGTGTGTCATTAGAGGCATTGAAGAGCGGACGAGTTCTTGTGCTGTTAAATCAAAGGGTACAGTGATTAAACCATTCCCTTCATATCCAACCATACTTAAAATTTGGCCACGACTATCTGTTGCCCCAGAGTGTCCCCAAGTTTGTCGTTTTTCACCATGCCAGCCCTGTTGTGCTGCGCCTAAAACATAACATTGGCTATCCATTGCCCGAGCCTGTAGCAAAAGCTGCCAGTGCATTTGTCCAGTTGTATAGGTAAACGCAGCAGGAGCAGTAAGAATATGAGCGCCTTGTTGTCTCAGGGTGAGAGCAAGCTCTGGAAAACGTAAGTCATAACATACCATTAAGCCGATATTGCCAAAAGGAGTAGATGTGACTACTACGTCTGTCCCAGGTTCAAAGAAACGAGACTCCTGATAACCACCGACAGCATCACCCACTTGTACATCAAATAAATGGATCTTGTCATAACGTGCTTCTGTACGCTCTGGGCTAATACAAAGACTAACCGTTCGGACTCGACCATCTTGAATGGTGGATCCATCTGGACGAAAAGGGCATGGTAAAGTACCGGCTATAATCCAGATTTGATATTGATGTGCTAGTTTCTCAAGCCTTTGCTGAATAGACTCAAACTGCTCAGCTGTTTCACGCTGTTTCCCAGCAGCAAAACATACAAAGTTTTCAGGGAAAACAATTAAGCTGGCATTTTGCGCCTTACTTTGTTGAATCAAAGACACAATGACTTGAAAATTATTTTCAATATCATCTTGAGAGTTCATTTGAGCAACAGAAACAAGGGTCATATTCTAGTCCGGCTTAATAGAGGAAATCAGGCATTTTGCTTGTCAGATACCTGTTCAAGCGTATCTTGTTCTTTCTGTAACTGCTTCACAAGTGGTTCAAACATGTTCTGATTGTTTGCATTGAGTTTCATCAATGTCTTATGTGCATCCAGAACCGTTCTTAGCATTGCATTATGAGTGATCTGTTCATCAGTTAACGTTAATGTGCAAACGTTAGGATCGCCACAATAATTCAAAATGACAAAAACTTGCCCTAGCCCCATACTGTTGGCTAAGGTTGTGATATCTGGATTGGTAGATAGCATCACAGCTTGAATATGATGAGTTTGTTTAAGCTTTAAACCTAGCTTAGCCAGGATGCCTAATACTGTACTATCAATAAATATTGTTTGGGTTAAATCAACGATTGCACCAACAACATTCTCTTGCTGTTCAATTCTGTTTAAAAGTTTGTCTAGACTTATACAAGAATGGGCTCGCACTTCACCAATAAGTTTGAAAATATGCGTTCCATTTAAACTTGCATATTCAACATGACCTGTTGACATATAAATGCCATTTTCAGAGAAGGATAGAAAAATTATCACATAGTGCCATCTCAGACTCAAGAGTCCTTAAGTCGTATATTATGTAATTAATTGATTCGTAAATTAATTCATTCGACAAAGACTAAAGATGGCAATGTCATCAGCTACATGATCGGGTGCTTGAAATGATTGATTTTGCAAATGATGAACCAATTGTTGGAACTGATCATTTAAACCACCGTCAAAAGGTTCAAGCGCTCCATCCGAGCAAACAATGAAGCGGGATTGGTGATTTAATGTACAAACGTGCTCTTCAACTTCAAGTTCATCAGTCAAGCCTAATGGGAAGCTACTTGTTGTTAGAATTTTTGGAGCTTGATTCGGTTCAAAAATGATAGGAGGAGGGTAGTGACCTGCACTTGACCAGCGAAGCGTATGTGTTTCTAGATTTAAAATACCGACCACAATCGTAATGTGCTTTTCAATATTCTCTTGAACCAACATGCCATTTAATTTTTTTATTAATTGTCTTGGGGTTTTAGAACGGCCATGGAAAGCTGCCATCCATGATGTTAATAAACTACTAGTTACACCATGTCCTGAAACATCAGCAAGATAAAATAAAACTTCCTTATCATTTAATTTCCAGTAGTCATACCAATCACCGGAGAGATAAGCTGAGGGTTGGAAGAAAGTTTCGACTTGGTAATTTAATAAATCAATTGGATTAGGCAGTAATCGTTTTTGCAGTTCAGCAGCCGAAGGTAAGTCACGACTATCTTGGTTACGCTTATATTGAGCATCAATTCTTGATAGGGCTTTATTTAAATCGTTAGGTAACTGATTCCACACCCAGCCTGCAAGAGCACCTGCTTCCCATGCTTGAGCTAAAGCGCTCCCTTCATGTTCAAAAGCAATGACAATCGTTGGTAAATTCCATTTATAAGTCAGAAAATCTTGTACATCTGCTATTGCAATGATGGTTGGATCATATAAATCTAAATCATCTATGTTAATGACTTGTAAGCCTGGCAGTTTATCCAAAGCTTGCTCTAAATAAGGGATAGAGCGTGTCGGTTTAATAAAATACATAGAAGAGATGGTAGTCCTTTTATATGATCACTTTATTCATCATAGAGTATGTATGATCAAAATCAAGGTATTGCCGAACTCTTAATCCAAGCAATACCTTGATTTCATCTTTTAAGGGTTTTGATTCTCATCTGGTGTATCTTCTGAATCATCGTCAATGAAAGATACATCAGCTGAGTCGCCTTTCTTCTCTGCAATTTGGAATGCTTTACGTTGGAGATATAAATCTCGAATCATGGCATATTGATCGCCCTGTAAGGTTTGATCTAAATCTAGATATTGGGCACGCGTATCAACGGCTTGTAACATATTGCTCGACCAATAAAGGCCATCTTGATCTTCCATAATATATTTCTGTGGACGAGCTTGAGCATCTACTGCTAAGCCGAAACCATCACGTAAGGTACTTGGACCGAAAAAAGGCAACATAAGAAATGGGCCAGAAGGAACGCCATAGTAACCGAGGGTTACTCCAAAATTCTCTTCTTCAGTTGGTAAACCTAAACGGCTGGCAGGGTCAGCTAAACCAAGAGTCGTTAAAGTGTTAATTGTAAATCTTCCTAAAGTTTTTGCTGCACGACCAGGACGGCCTTGAATAAGCTGGTTGACTGCATTCCAAGGTTCTCCAAGATTTTTACGGAATTGGCGATAAGAACCACGAACATCTTCTGGAGTTTTTTCTCTATATTGAACAGCAACTGGACGTAAAAAATTTCGATCCAACATATCGTTAAATGAATAAATTGGACGATTTAGTGATTGTAAGGGATCTTTTACAGGATCTGGTTGTGCTGCATTCGCATTAATTTTTAAATCTTTAACTTTAATATTTTTTAAATCTTTAATAATTTGTGAGCGCGGATGAGCAGGTGCTGTTTCTTCTAGTGAGTTAGCATCAGAAGATTCACTTATAGTATTTTCTTGAGCATATATAGAGGTACACACACCTACAGATAATACGCTGAGTAAAATTAAATTAGAATAATTCATATAATTCCTTAACCGCCAGCCAGGCTAATACTTAAATGTGCAGTTGGGTGGAGATATGCTTTAATACAAAACTGATAACCTATTATCAATGTAAAATTGATCAAATAATATAGATAAAATGCTAAAAAGCTTAAAAAGTAGACAAGTGATAATATTAAATTAAAAAAGGGGTTGCAAAGGGAATGTAATGGTCTATAATGCACATCCATCGGCGGTGATGCAGATAGAAACTTGTTGAAAAACAGTTACTTGTGATTAAGTTGGTTGCTTTAGGTGATAAATTTGATGGTAAGTTGGTTTTGAGAATAAGTTTTAAAAATATCGAAATTACCTGTTGACTTTTAAGAGATTAAGAGTAATATAGCCGACCTAGCTTGCTGGTGACGAACCAGGAAGAAGATCATTAAGAGAATTGAAGAACAACTTGTGTGGATTTTTACTGATTGATTAATCGAAATAATTTTCATTGATTGATT
>NZ_JAHPTH010000012.1:0-89235 GCF_025514195.1 Acinetobacter sp. WU_MDCI_Abxd143 | reverse complement strand
GGTTACCCATGTGAGAGTAAGTCATCGCCAGCTCATTATTCTAAACACCCCCATTCCAATGAATGGGGGTGTTTTTTATGCGTGAGAAAAATGTTTTAAGAGCTTATTCTTGGCTTAACTGTTTCAAAGTAGAATTTCTATGGATAAGAAAAGCGTCAAATTAAGGCGTTGAGAACTGTATAAGCATGTTATTGCTACTCAAAATTCACTATGCTATAGAATGAAAATAGATTTCTAATAGTATTATGGAAGAAAAACCTTATATCAGAGCCATAAAGCTGAAAGCTCCAGAGGGCTTGGACTGGGCCAGTTATCCCTATGTTATTCCAGCAGTAAATGATTTGGAAAATATTGAATTTCATCCTGATGTTACATTTTTTGTTGGGGAAAATGGTTCAGGCAAGTCCACTATTCTCGAAGCGTTGGCACTGGCATTAGGCTTTTCGGAAGAAGGCGGGACACGCAATGTTCAACTGAATACGGCTACCACCAGTTCTGTTTTGTATCAATCTCTACGCACAATAAAAAGCTATAAAAAGCCTCAGGACTATTATTTTTTAAGGGCCGAAAGTTTTTATAACGTGGCAACTTATATGAAAGAAATAGATTATCTGGCGGGTTACGGTGGAGATATACATACCCGTTCTCATGGGGAGGGATTTTTAAAGCTATTAACCATGAAGTTAAAAGGACAAGGTTTATATCTTTTGGATGAACCGGAAGCCGCTTTATCGCCAACCATGCTGATGACAACGCTATCAGTCTTAGATCGTTTATGTCGGGCACAATCCCAATTTATTATTGCAACACATTCCCCTATCCTTTTGGCGTACCCAAATGCAAAAATTTACCAGTTTTCGGAATCGGGAATTGAACAGGTGAGCTATGAAGAAACAGAACATTTCCGAGTAACAAAGGATTTTTTGAATAATTACCAAAAGAGATTAGCGCAAATTCTGGGTGAGCAATAAGGAGTAGAAGATTAATGCTTGTTTACTCATTATTTTTTGGTCATGATGCATTGAGTTAAAAGGGTCATTTACTTTTATTGTTTATACTTAAGGTATTGAAAAATATTTATTTTTTATAATTTTTTATCTTTGCTGCTTTTCTCCTAATTCCACAAGCCTATAATGATTCAGAATCATTCCAAATCTAATAAGGATATAACATGTCTACCGATCAGCAATTCCCAATACCCAATAATTTAGGTATCGCAGTTTATTCAAATAATGCAGAAGCTATTGGTAATACGCCTTTAGTTCGTATCAACCGTTTAATTAAAACTGGTGCAACTGTATTAGCGAAAGTAGAAAGTCGTAATCCTGCCTTTTCTGTGAAATGCCGTATTGGGGCTGCACTTATTGCAGATGCAGAAAAAAGAGGTGTGTTGAAAGAAGGCATGCATATTGTTGAACCAACTAGTGGTAATACAGGGATTGCATTGGCTTTTGTTGCAGCGGCGAAGGGTTATCCAATTACTTTGACTATGCCAGCCAGCATGAGTCTTGAACGTAGAAAAGTATTAAAAGCTTTAGGTGCTAATTTAGTTCTAACTGAACCGGCGAAAGGGATGAAAGGTGCGGTTGATGAAGCGGTACGATTAGCAACTGAGCAACCAGATGTTTATTTCTTACCTCAACAATTCGAAAACCCAGCCAATCCACAAATTCATGTGGACACAACTGGCCCAGAAATTTGGCAAGCAACAGGTGGGCAGGTTGATATTTTAGTTGCTGGCGTAGGTACTGGAGGTACGATAACGGGTATTTCTCGTTATTTTGAAAAGGTCCAAAATAAGCCATTGTACTCAGTAGCAGTTGAACCTGCTGAGTCTCCAATTATTACTCAAACCAAAAATGGTGAAAGTATTACGCCTGCACCTCATAAAATTCAGGGGATTGGTGCAAATTTTATTCCAAAAAATCTTGATTTAGATTTGGTTGATGAAGTCTTACCAGTGAGTAGTGAAGAAGCAATTCAATGGGCAAGAAACTGTGCAACTCAAGAAGGTATTTTGGTAGGTATCTCAAGTGGAGCTGCATTGGCTGCTGCAGCTAAAATTGCAGAGCGTCCTGAAAATGCTGATAAAACAATAGTTGTTATTCTTCCTGATAGCGGGGAACGTTATTTATCTTCTGTTTTATTTGAAGGTTTATTTGACGAATAAAATTAACTATATAAAAAAGCCCATTAATAGATGGGCTTTTTTTTATTTGATTTTAATTTATAAAGCACTTTTTAAAGTTTTCTGATGACGTTTCACAGATCGAGCATATTTTTTTGCTTTGTGTCGTGTCCAGAAGCTTCGCTCATATCCAGTCGGTCCCACATTATAATAAGCTGTTGCCTTGAACCAACTATCAGCTGACTGATAATAGTGATTCAAAATATAAGCACCACATTGAATATTAGTGGTTTCATCATATAAATTCCCCGCACAAGTTTGTTGCCAATAACTCGGAATAATTTGAGTTAAACCTACGGCGCCAGTAGGAGAGCGAGCGTTACTATTGTAACTAGACTCTTGCCTGATCACTGCTGCGAGTAAAAGAGGGGGGACATTATATTGGTCAGCACTTTGAATAATCATTGGAGATAGCCGATTGGCTGTGCTCGCTGGAACAGAATAAGCTTTTTGTAAGCCTGATGAGAGCTTATTAGAGCGCCAAGAAAATGAGCCACTGTTAGGTCCTAAGCTTGTACACCCTGTTATTATTGTCATCAATGCAATAATAAAAAATTTGAGACTAAAGCGCTGTAATTGTGATGGTTCAAAATGATCTTGAGCTAAAGATGAGGTAAGCAAAATACAAAACCAATAATCAAATTTTAAATGAAATGATGGTATTCAGCCGTACTTATCAGATCAATATAAGTTCTGTTGCTCAGCACATCTAAAAAGTAAGAATTTTGTATAATTAAAATGAAAAAACCCCGACATCCTGTCGAGGTTTCTTCGTATTCAGCTTTATGTAGCTAACTCCTGTCAACTACCGCTTCCTGCGTTCTTATTCTTCTTCAATGAGACATCCTGTCTCTCTATGATTTATATACTATGAAAAAATACTAAAGCTGAATATCCGCAAATCACCGCAAGTTTTGTACGTTTTAACTTACAGGCGTATTTTTTTCAACTTTCTTAAATATGATGTCGACTAATTTCTGGGCTATAGGAGCACAAATCAATACACTTGGGAAAGCTAATATCCATGCAATGATCCAAGCCGATAACCATAATGAAACAAAGTGATGATTTAGCCCTACAGCCTTGAAAGTTGAAATACCTGAAACTATAAAAGACATCATTCCTGATAAAATTAAGAGGAATAAAAGTTTCTGTGCTTTCATGGCCTTATATTCCTTGATAAGCATTTAAGGTCAATGCAAAATTTTCTCCAAATTGTTGAGCAGTTTTAATATCTCCTTCATCAAAACCATCTGCATTACTGCCAGGTTCAGCTTGAGCCATTAAGCCTGACCATGAACCGAGACGATTGGCTGCTTGCGTATAAGGAATGCCTTGGTGCTGTTCAGGCATGATTGGATTACCGACCCATAACATGCCGTGTTGCATACAAAAGATGAAAATCGAAATTAACGTCGATTGTTTATCACCAGCAGGAAGAGATGAAACGGTAAATCCAGCCGCTAATTTTCCTTTAAAACTTTGTTTTTTCCATAATGGACCAGTTGCGTCCATGAGTTGTTTTAACTTGGAAGATACACCACCTAAATAAGTGGGGGATCCCCAAATTAAGCCGTCATATTGGATGAGAATTTCTGGGCTGTTGATAATATCTTCAGTATTGAGTAAATCTGCTTTCATATTTTTATGGCTCAAAATACCAGTTTGAATTTGCTGAGCAATAAATTGGGTGTGACCTTGGCGGCTATGGTAAATAATGGCAACAGTTTTCATGAGCAGTCTCCTCTTTATTTAAATTTGAAATAGTTTTGCAGTGAGATATAAGCCACAACCAAAAACACTATGGTTTATCAAACTTTTTAGACAGTTCAAAAAAGGATGAAGTGTTTTTGATGAAGCAAAGCCACTACCCATCGCAGGTTGCATAATAAAAAATGGAATGAGGACGGTGACTACACCAAATAGAAGTGCTGAATAAAACTGAGGTTGGCTAAGCCAGGTTGAACCAATCATGAAAAGAAAACTCAATGCAAAGATAATCCCAACACTATAGTGAGCAATCCAACCCAATAAATATTCACCCTTAATTTGAGGGCTTTTTGCAATAGATTGATGGATGAGTTTCCCTTGAAATATCCAACCAACCCAGCGGCCGAGGAAGGCAAAATTTAAGGTCGGAATTTTGAACATCTTTAATATTAATAGCCAGATATCCATAAATATAGTTGCACCAATACCAAGACATAAAGCTTGAAAGAACAACGTAGAGATATTCATTTTACACCTTGCTTTTATACGTATGAAACGTGATAAATTTATTGTGCAAGTTCAAGTTCACTTGAAGTCAAGAGGCTATTATGGATATTGGTGAAGTTGCTAAAAAGGCAAAAGTCACAACTGCAACGCTACGCTTTTATGAAGAGAAAGGATTAATTAAATCGATAGGGCGGCAAGGCTTACGTCGACAATATGGCAAGCAGGTCATTGATCAATTGGCATTAATCTCTTTAGGTCGTGCTGCGGGTTTTTCCTTAAATGAAATCGCAACAATGTTTGGGCAAGATGGTAAGCCTGAGCTTGACCGGCAAAAATTAAAAGATAAAGCTCAACAATTAGAGCAAATGGCAAAGCGATTGCATTTTATCAGCCAAGGATTAGAACACGCTGCTGTATGTCCTGCCGAAAATCATATGGAATGTCCAACTTTCCAAAAATTTTTAAAAGCAGCAATTGCTGGAGAATATCAGCCAACAAAACTTTAAGCAGTTTTTAGCAAAGAGGTCTAATTTTTGAGGTTGTATTAAATAGTTGGTCTTGTCATATTTTCGCCATAAAGATTTCATCTTTTTGAAGTAAAAACTTCATATAAGCTTGATTAAATTTGCTTAATTTTTTACCAACTGTATAAAACCATGAGCAAAAAAACATTAGCGGTATTATTATGCTGTGCCAGTTTAGGATTGGCGGCATGTAATGATGATAACGACCAAGAACAAACTTCACCTACTGAAAACGTTACCGAACCAACCTTAATTTCTTTTGCTAAATTACCTGTAGAAACTTATGCTGCTGGTCCAGACTCTGGTGCATATGTGAAAGGTGCAAATGGAATTTATCCTCCATTTAAAGGTCAACCTGTACAAGGCTTTTCTGCTGCATTAAAAAATGAAGATGGCAGTTATATGGCAATGGCCGATAACGGTTTTGGAACTCAAGATAATTCAGCAGACTTTTTACTTCGTATTTATAAAATAAAGCCGGATTTCAAAACTAAAGCTAAAGGCACGAGCCAAGTTACTGTACAAAGCTTTATCCAACTGCGTGATCCGAATAAATTAATTCCATTTAATATCGTGAATGGTGATACAGCTGAGCGTTTATTAACGGGTGCTGATTTTGATCCAGAATCAATGCAACGTACTAGTGACGGGACCTACTGGATTGGAGATGAGTTTGGACCTTATTTACTTCATTTTTCAGCAGATGGCGTGTTATTAGATGCGCCGATTGCTCTGCCAAATCCGTTAAATCCGACTCAAGAATTACGTTCACCACAAAATCAATTTAATAAAGCGCAAATTAATTTTGTAGAACCTCTAGTTCAGCAAAGTGGTGGTTTTGAAGGAATGGCAATTTCACCAGATGGACAGTATCTTTACCCACTTATAGAAAAGCCAATTAAGTCAATTCGAGAAACGGAAAGACAATTATTGATTTCTCAATTTGATGTGAAGAAAAAAGCGTATACAGGGAAATATTATTGGTTCCAGCTAGACAGCAAGGCAACCAATATTGGTGACTTCCAACTCTTTAATGATAAGGAAGGCATTATTATTGAACGTGATGCAACGCAGAATAATTTAGGCGGCTATAAAAAATTAATTCGTATTAAATTGAATGAGTCAGGCCAGCTAGTAAGCCGTGAAGATTTAGTCGATTTAATTAAAATTGCTAACCCGAATATGCTGTATGGCGCAGCTAGAGCAGGGGATATTGGTACGGGACAGGTTTTTGCTTTTCCATTTGAAACCATTGAAGATGTGATTATTGAAAATGGCACAACGCTTACCGTTTTCAATGATAATAACTTCCCTGGTTCGACAGGACGTAACGCAAAACTGGCTGACGATAACGAGATTATTCAGATTCGTTTGCCAAAAGCTTTGTTCTAAGCTCTATAAATAAAAATTAAAACTGCGGCGGATTTTGTTCCGCCGTATTTATTGCAAGAATAAAATATTGAATAAACTTTAATCAAATTAATTTCTATATTGTTGTTTTCGCATGTTTTATAAACAGGGAAAATGAATGAAATTCATGTTAAAATGATCGGCTTTCATCTTTAGATGTCTCTCCTTCATCTGCTAGCCGAGATTCGCAAGCCATGTCTACTGCCTACACCATGCAAACTGCGCCAAAAGCGTTGTTTGATTACGACAAATATTGGGCGTCGTGTTTTGAACCAGCGCCATTTTTGCCGATGTCACGAGAAGAAATGGACCAACTCGGCTGGGATGCGTGTGACTTTATTTTGGTTTGTGGCGATGCTTATATCGACCATCCATCGTTTGTATCAGGTGTGATTGGACGTGTGCTTGAGGCACAAGGTTTCCGTGTCGGAATTATTGCACAGCCAGACTGGACTAATGTTGAAAGCTTCCGCGTTTTAGGTAAGCCAACGATTGCTTGGGGGGTAACCGCAGGCAATATGGATTCGATGATTAACCGTTATACGGCAGATCGTAAAATCCGTTCGGATGATGCTTATTCTCCAAATAATGAACCAAATAAACGTCCTGACCGAGCAGCAACAGTTTATTGCCAACGTTGTCGAGAAGCATTCCCTGATGTACCTGTGTTATTGGGTGGTATTGAAGGCAGTTTACGTCGTATTGCGCACTACGATTATTGGTCAGATAAAGTTCGTCGCTCGATTTTGATGGACTCAAAAGCCGATTTGCTCATGTACGGTAATGGTGAGCGTGCCATTATTGATGTAATGCATCGTTTGGCTAAAGGTGAAAAAATCCACGAGATTACTGATGTTCGTGGTACCGCATTTATTATTAATAAACATAACAAAGCATCAAAAGCAAAGTTTGTTGAAGTTGCGAGTAATGATGTAGATACAGTTGGGCGTGTTGACCCAATTATTAACCCATATGTCATGACAGAAGATATTGATGGCTGTGAGGTTGAAAAAGAAAAGGGTAACTCTTTAGCTCAGTATCAAAATTTCCAAAAAGAGATTGTTGCGAATCCGATTGTGCGTGAAGGCGACAAACTCGATGATGACACTCAAATCGTTCAATTAAAGCCAGCACCATCAAAAGCAATTAAACACAAATTACCACCACGAGAGTTGGCGGTTATTCGCTTACCTTCTTTTGAAGAAGTGGCGAATGACCAAGTGCTTTATGCGCATGCAAACCGTATTTTGCACCTTGAAACCAACCCTGGTAATGCCCGTGCGTTGGTGCAACGCCATGGTGAGCGTGATGTGTGGATTAACCCACCTCCAATTCCTCTAACTACTGAGGAAATGGACTATGTGTTTGATTTACCTTATGCACGTTTGCCACATCCTACTTATGGTGATGCGCGTTTCCCTGCATTTGATATGATCAAATTCTCGGTCAACATTATGCGTGGCTGTTTTGGCGGCTGTACGTTCTGTTCGATTACAGAACATGAAGGTCGTATTATTCAAAACCGTTCGGAAGATTCGATCTTACGTGAGATTGAAAAAATCCGTGATACGGCACCAAACTTCACAGGCATTATTTCAGATTTAGGTGGCCCAACAGCAAACATGTACCGTTTGCACTGTAAAGATCCTGAAATTGAGAAAAACTGTCGTAAACCTTCTTGTGTTTATCCGGGTGTTTGTCAAAACTTACATACCGATCACGCGCCTTTAGTACAGCTTTACCGTAAAGCGCGCGCTATTAAAGGTGTGAAGAAGATTCTAATTGGTTCTGGTCTGCGCTATGACCTTGCGGTACTCAACCCAGAATATGTAAAAGAGTTAGTACAACACCATGTTGGTGGTTATTTAAAAATTGCTCCTGAACATACCGAACAAGGCCCGTTATCTAAGATGATGAAACCGGGTATTGGTACGTATGATCGTTTCAAACAAATGTTTGACCGTTTCAGTAAAGAAGCAGGAAAAGAGCAATATTTAATTCCTTACTTTATTGCTGCGCATCCGGGTACTTCAGATTATGACATGATGCACCTTGCAATTTGGTTGAAAAAGAATGGTTTCCGTGCCGATCAGGTACAGACTTTCTATCCGTCGCCAATGGCAACTGCAACAACCATGTATTATTCGGGTAAAAACCCGCTTGCTAAAGTAGCTCGCTATACTGAAAAAGTTGATATTGTAAAAGGTGAAAAACGCCGTCGTCTGCATAAAGCTTTCTTGCGTTATCATGATCCAAACAACTGGCCATTACTTCGTGAGGCCTTAAAAGAGATGGGGCGTGCAGATTTAATTGGTAATTCGAAGCAGCATTTAATTCCGACTTATCAGCCAAAAGGCACAGAAGGGGAATATAAGTCTGCTCGTAAGAAAAATTCGTCTACAGCAGGTGATTCGGTTAAACGAAATAACCAGCAAACGAATAATCATTCGAATCAGAAGCGTCCACAAAAAGGACAGGTTCTAACGCAACATAATGGTTTGCCTCCTCGTGAAACAGGTGAGAAGAGACCGTTTGGTGGGAAAAGTAAACCAAAGTCAAAAGCACGTGGATAATGATAAAACAGGCTCTTAAATAGAGCCTGTTTTGTTTTTTATGACACTATTTAAATCGTATAATGAGATTTTTTAGGATTTAAAGTACAAAAAACGTAACGAATAATGAGAAATAGCTAAAATCTGACGAGCTGCACTTGATTGTTGTTGACTCTATGATTATAAATAATGTGAGGGTGGCTAAATTTAAGCCAAGCTTGATAACTACAAGTGAAATTACTAAGTGAACCTTTTAAAAAACGGCTGTGTCGTTATCAATTAAAACAAAGTGTGATCTAGCAAAATCATTATAAAAAACTTAAAGGATTAGACCCATGTATTATTTAATCACGATCTTATTACTATTTCTGGTTGTTGTTATGGCAGTGAAAAGTCTGTCACGAAGGCATCAACATGATAGTGCTTTAAAGCGCCGTGCAGTGTTAACTAGTCATGAGCAAATGACCTTAACCAGACTACAAACAGTTTTGCCCAAATTTACAGTATTGGCACATGTATCCTTTGATGCATTATTAACTACAAAATATGCGCATACACGTCGAAAATATCAAAATATGGCAGCTGATTTTGTTGTACTTGATCAAAATTATCAGGTGGTTGTAGTCGTTGTTCTGGGGGAAAACGGTTTACGCCGAGCGCATCAACAATATGAACGTCGTTTATTACAACTGGCTGGCTATCGTGTGTTGCATTATAGCGGTGTGCCTGATTATCATGACTTAAGAAGAGATTTATTGAGTCCTGAATCAGAGCTGGCAACTTTACATGCGACACCGCAGCTAGAAAGAATGTCAAACGCTTTTGTGAAGTCTTAGACGCTATACCTAGATGTCATAGCAATTTAATTTTAGGACTCATTAAAGAAGATTTGAATAAAATGCTGAAATTAAAACTTCTAAAAAACATAAAAAACAGAGCACTATCCTAATCAATATTGCTCAGTTTTTATTGATTAAAATCAATGAAAATTATGGAAGGACCGCAACAACCGTCATTTCTACAAGCACGTCTGGTGCATAGAGTTTTGATTCTACACATGTACGTGCTGGTGGGTGCCCTTCGCTAATCCATGCATCCCAAACCGCATTCATTGCTGCATAATCTTTTTCAATATCTTTTAAAAAAATCATGACAGAAAGGATATGGGTTTTATCTGTGCCAGCTTCTGCCAATAGGCGGTCAATATTATCTAAAGTTTGTTGAGTCTGTCCTGTAACATCTACGCTTGTATCATCTGCGAGTTGCCCAGCTAAGTGTACCAAATTACCTGAAGTCGCAACTTCGCAGTAGCGTGAAGTAACGTGTAAACGCTTTACCGTCATAAAATGCTCTAATGTGGTTTTATTTAATAGTTTTGATTTTATGAAGAGTTGCTAGGTCGGTGCAAGCAAGTCGAAAAGAATTTCAGTAGATTATTGTGATGAAGGGATATCTAAGCCATGTATCAGAAGAGCCCTGCAATATTCGGATTTGGTCGTCACGCCAATCACAGGACGATATGCCGAAAGTAAAGGTTGCTCTGGCATGTTGCAAATACATGGGTAATGAATATGCGTTGATTAGGTTACTCTAAAGTTTCAGTAAAAGGGAGTCTATTTTGTTTAAAGTTTGCTCTTTTGGGTGAAAAGTAGTCAATTACCAAAGGTTAAGCTGGAAGTCGTCCGCTTGTGTCTGTAATTGATAAACGCCTATACCAATCAGGCGAAACTGGAAATGTTCGGGAATCTGCATTTCATTTAATAATAAAAATAAAACTTGAATTAAGTCTTGTAGTGACTGGATAGGCCTTTTAAAGCTTTTACTATGTTGTAAAGTTTGAAAATTCTTGAGCTTAAGTTTGATATTCACACCACGTGCATTGAGCTGTTTTCTCTCTAGTGTTTGCCATACTTTTTCGGCTAATCCCTGCCAATAGGGCTGGCATTGAGCCAAAGTAAAATCACTGTCAAAAGTTGTCTCTTTCGAAATTTGTTGGCGAGCTCTTTCAGCTTGAACAGGTCTATGGTCAATGCCCTGAGCATATAGATAGAGTTGTTGTCCATATTTACCAAAGTGATGAACTAAAACAGCTTCTTCAACTTTCTGTAAATCACCTAAGGTATGTAGCTGAAGCTGTTGTAATTTTTCCTGAGTGACTTTACCCACACCAGGAATCTTTTTAAGTGGAAGGTCTTGAATAAAAGTAGCAACTTGCGAAGGTTTGATTACACATAAGCCATTAGGTTTGTTCCAATCCGAAGCAATTTTTGCCAAAAACTTATTTGGTGCCACACCTGCTGATGCAGTAAGCCCAGTTAATCTAAAAATATCTTCTCGAATGTGCATAGCAACTTCAGTTGCACTCGCAATCTGTTTTAGATTTTCAGTGACATCCATATAAGCTTCATCTAAAGATAAAGGCTCAATAAGTAGCGTATATTGCTGAAAGATCGAGTGAATTTGAGCAGAGACCGTACGGTATTTTTCAAAATTTGGTTCAATAATGACAACTTGAGGACATAATTTTCTTGCCTGACTCATCGACATAGCAGAACGCAAACCAAATTCACGGGCAGGGTAGGAGGCCGCAGCAATTACAGCGCGCGGATGATGCGAAGATATAACGACAGGAAGATGCTTTAGATCAGGACGCTCTCGCAATTCGACCGATGCATAAAAGGCATCCATATCGATATGAATGATTTTGCGCATATTATTGTGCTTTCACGATGCCTTGCTGCTGTAAAAATTGATGCCACTCTTTGACTGAACCCTCATAAACATTGAGATCTACAGACT
This sequence comes from Acinetobacter sp. WU_MDCI_Abxd143, assembly GCF_025514195.1. Taxonomy (NCBI): domain Bacteria; kingdom Pseudomonadati; phylum Pseudomonadota; class Gammaproteobacteria; order Moraxellales; family Moraxellaceae; genus Acinetobacter; species Acinetobacter sp. WU_MDCI_Abxd143. The sequence goes on along the minus strand of NZ_JAHPTH010000012.1, from coordinate 77,545 downwards.
TTGTGATTCCTTCAATTTTACCCTGATTACTATGCTGCCAAAAGAGCCATTTTCTTTTGTCTTTCAGCTCAGGTTTTCCTTCGTAATCTCTGACCCAAAGTGGTGTATTAGGGAAACTTCCTATTAATACAATATGGTAAAAAGTTTTGGAAATATAAAAGATAGGCTGTTTGCCATAGTGCTGTTTTAAGCGGTCATGCATGATGCCTATTTCTTTAAGTAATTGTTCTTTGGTGTGCGCATTAATACAGTTACCGTCATATTCTAGATCGATAACAGGAGGAAGGGCATCGGCTTTGTTGGGTACAGTCGCAATAAAGTTATTAGCTTGCGTTTTACCATCACGGCATAGACGATAAAAGTGATAAGCACCTACATGAAACCCATGTTCACGTGCCTTGAGCCAATTTTCCTGAAATTTTGAATCTTTGTAATCACCACCTTCGGTCGCTTTTAAATAGACGAATTGGAATTTTTTCGGTGATATTTTTTTCCAGTTAACATCACCTTGATGATGAGAAACATCGAACCCTTGCACCGGATAATCCTGCGCAACGGCTTTTTGTTGATAGAACAGACCAAAATAAGCTAAGACTCCCATAACACAAGCTAAGCCAATTCCGATTAGGGTATTGTGCCGTGATGTGAAAAAAGTTTTAGCCAGTTTGCTCATTCAAAACTCGTTAAAATTTGAAGTCGACATCATAGCGTGATTCGCGAGCGAGAAACTATGCTAAAAATGCAACCGCTTATACAGACGCATCCTTTGGAATTTGCCAGAAAATAAAAGCAGTAATGACATTGATACAACCGAGACAAATGAGAGTGACATGAAACGCTGTTGTCACGTGGTCTGCACCATAATATTGAGTAAAGATATTAATGAGGGTACCTGCTAGTGCTACACCAATACTCATTGATAGCATCATGATCATCGATAGGAAACTATTACCGCTACTTGCATCTTGTTGAGGCAAGTCTTTCAAGGTTAATGTATTCATGCCAACAAATTGCAGTGAATTTAATGTGCCAAACAAGAAAAAGTGTAAGGCTCTAAACCATGTTGGAGTATCGACGGTCATGATTGCAAAAGAGGCAATACATAGCCCAACTAATGTTGTGTTAATGAGTAAAAAACGTCGATAGCCAATTTTTTGAATAATAGGTCTGACAATTGGCTTTGAAAATAATGAGCCCAAGACCAATGGAATCATCATTAAACCTGCAATAAAGGGTTCAAAACCAAAAGCGACCTGTAGCATGAGTGGTAAAACAAAAGGCAAAGCATTACCACCAAAGCGAGCAAAGAAATTACCTAAAATACCAATCGCATAAATTTTGTTTCTAAAGAGTCGGCTACGAAATAATGCATTTTGATGAGTATGTGAATGATAGGCATACCAAAGCGTTGCGATTATTCCGACGACTAATAGCGAAATACTAAACCATTTTGAATATTCAGGTGAGGCTAGATGTTCGATCCCTAAAGACCATCCGATCATGGCTACAACTAACAAGATGAAGCCACCCAAATCAAATGTTTTGACTGAGGGTTCCTTTACATTTGGCATGACTTTCAATGTCATTAATATGCCAAGTATGCCCATAGGAATATTGATGAGAAAAATCCAGTGCCAAGTTGCAACTTCAACCAACCATCCGCCCAAAGTTGGACCAGCCAAAGGCCCGAGTAAACCTGCAAGGCTCATTAAGCTCATTGCAGCTAAGAACTGAGTTCGAGGAATAATTTTTAAAAGTGATAATCGGCCAACAGGAAGTAGTAAGGCGCCGCCTATGCCTTGGATGACTCGGAAAAATAACAGCTCATTGAGACTCTGAGAAAGACCACAACCTAAAGAAGCCAGAGTAAAGATTACGATTGCCGACAAGAAAATATTTCTAACACCAAAGCGGTCTGCTAACCATCCACTTAGAGGAATGCAGGCAGCAACCGATAATACATAGGCCACCACTACACTATGCATGCGTAAAGGATCTTCATTTAGATGATGAGCCATCGCAGGAATAGCAGTATTTACAATGGTTGTGTCCAAGGCCTGCATAAAAAAGCCAATAGAAACCAAAAGAACGAGTAGTCGATATTCAGGTTGCAAAGCTTGGTGTGTCGGCGTGGCATTCATAACATTTGAAAATTAACGTTTTGGTCTAGTGTAAAACAAATTGAATTTAAAAGAAGTAAGCCAATGTTGAATACCCCTTTACTAAATCTAAGTTCTTTTGAAGGCAGAGGTGAAAATAGTTAAAATAAAAAAAGCGGCAGAACCGCTTTTTAAATAGAGTAGGTGGACAACTAGACAACAAATCTTTTTGGCATTTTTAAGTTTTTAATGACGTTATAAATTTGGTCAACATCATCACAGACAATTAATTTAGCTCGGTGCTGAAGGGGGAGGAAACCTTCTTGTACTGCATGGTCCAATTGGGCAATTAATGCATTATAAAAGCCATTTACGTTATATAAAATCATGGGCTTTTGGTGTTGGTTGAGTTGGCCCCAAGTAGCAATTTCCAATATTTCTTCAAATGTCCCTAAACCACCTGGTAATGCAATGAATGCACTCGCGCGTTCTGCCATCATGGCTTTACGTTCGTGCATAGTTTCGACCACATGTAATTCAGTTAGACCTGCATGTGCGACTTCATAATCAAGCATAAATTCAGGGATTACACCGACAGCCTCTCCGCCGTTTGCGAGAACGCTATCTGCGACTTGTCCCATTAAGCCGATACTGGCACCGCCGTAGACTAAACCAAAACCTTGGTCAGCAATTCCATGAGCAAGTTCAATTGCTTTTTCTCGGTAAATTGGATTATTTCCTGCACGTGAACCACAATATAATGCAATAAGAGGTTGTTTTGTTTTTACAGCTGTTATTGGTGAATCATTTACTGCCATTGTTAATACGCTATTCATTGCTTTATTTTCACCTTATCACGTTCATATTTCTTGTCTACACTAAGCAAAAGATATGACAACTTTATAAGCAGATTTATAAGAAAGAGTCATGTTTTGTATGGGTTTGGTGAATGCTAATCATGAACAAATAAAAATGATGAATTTATGTTAAATCTTGCCTATACTAAAAATTCGTTTAACAACATATGAACAAATATGGGTAGTGGTTGTAGTCGCTCCGTTTTAATTTCTTGTCTTAAAAAAACATTTTCCTCACTTTGTGAAGGCGCGCCTGTTGTGTTGCCAAATAAAGATAAAATTCAAACAACACAGGAGCAGGATCGATGATCTTTGAATGGATGTCTGATCCGTCTGCGTGGGTGGGTTTAGCAACTTTAATCGTTCTTGAAATTGTATTGGGGATCGATAACCTCGTTTTTATCGCGATTTTGGCTGAGAAATTACCGCCAGAGCAACGAGCTAAAGCCCGTATAATCGGTTTGGTGCTCGCGTTAGGAATGCGTCTTGTACTCTTAGCCTCGATTGCTTGGGTCGTGACACTGACTGAGCCACTCTTCCATATTTTTGATCATCCATTTTCTGGTCGTGATTTGATCTTGTTGTTCGGTGGTGTGTTCTTATTATTTAAAGGCACCATGGAATTGCATGAACGAATGGAAGGAAAACAACTCCATAAAGAAGATAATCCTGTTCATGCAGCGTTCTGGATGGTTATTGTCCAGATTGTTGTACTGGATGCCGTATTCTCATTAGACAGTGTGATTACAGCTGTTGGTATGGTGAAAGAGCTGTCAGTGATGATGGTTGCGGTTGTTATTGCGGTCGGTATCATGTTGTGGGCATCCAAACCCCTCATGGACTTTGTCAATAAACATCCAACAGTTGTCATTCTATGTCTTGGCTTCTTGATGATGATCGGTTTCTCTTTGGTCGTGGAAGGTTTTGGTTTCCATATTCCGAAGGGCTACTTATATGCTGCAATTGGCTTCTCAGTTTTGGTGGAAGTTATCAATCAGAGCATGCGTCGCAATCAGGAAAAGCTAGTTACAACCACAGACTTGCGTTATCGCACTGCCTCTGCGGTTTTACGTATGTTAGGCAGCAAAAACAGTGGTTCTTCAGATACTCAATCTTCTGATAAAGAAGATGTATTGGCGACGCAAGCTTTTGCAGATGAGGTTTTTGACGAAGAAAATGGCGCTTATCACAGTGTGCTTGTACAAGGTGTGCTTGGTTTATCAGAGCGCCCTGTAAAGTCTGTTATGACTCCACGCCCTGAACTTGAGTGGATTGACTTAGACGATGAGCCTGAAGTTTTAAAAGAACGTTTAATGTCGATGACACATTCTCGTTTGATCGTTGCACGCGGTGAACTTGATAATATTGAGGGTATTGCGCTTACGCATAAAGTTTTAAACAACTTTATTGAAACAGGGGTAATTGATTTCCAAAAGCATCTACGTGAACCTGTGATTGTGCATGAAAATGCTCAAGTGCTTATGGTGATGGAGCAATTGCGTCAAGCACCTTTGCAAATGGCGATCGTATTAAATGAATATGGTTCCATCGAAGGTATCGCAACACCAATTGATATTTTAGAAGCAATTGCTGGTGAATTCCCTGATGAAGATGAGTTAGACGCTGCTGCTGAAAGCTTGGCAGATGGTTCATTAATGCTTGAAGGTTCGACTGACATTCGCCACGTATCACTTTTATTAGGTCGTGATCTCGTTGACGAAAGTGAACAGTATTCAACTTTGTCTGGCTATTTGTTGTTCCATTTAGGCCGTTTACCGGAAAATGGTGAAGCTGTTGAGGCGGATGGTTATCGCTTTGAAGTGATTACCATGGAAGGTCATAAAATTGAAAAAGTTCATATTGTTTCTATCGAACAAGATGAATCAAAAGATTAAATGATCTTTTAAGTCTAGAAACATCATAAAATAGCTCAACTCTGAGCTATTTTTTATTTGAGAAGCACTAAATGACCCAACAAACTTGTCCATGTGGAAAAGGCAGCTATACACAGTGTTGTGAGCCTTTGCATTTAGGCACAGCCAAAGCACTAACGGCAGAGCAGCTTATGCGTTCACGTTATAGCGCTTTCGCATTACAGCAAATTGATTATATTGTGCAAACGACTGCTTTAGGGCAGCAAACAGCACTTGATAAAGATGCTATCGCAGAGTGGAGCAAACAAAATCAATGGTTGGGTTTAGAGGTGGTTAACGCCAACGAAAAATTAGATAAAACCCATGCACAGGTTGAGTTCAAGGCTCATTATCATGATGGACAAAAAGCCCAAATTCATCATGAGGTTTCACATTTTGTTTATCACCAGCAAAAATGGTTTTTCCTCGACCCAACGGTTGATATGAAGGTCACGATGAAACAACCTTGTATATGTGGTTCAGGAAAAAAATTTAAGCAATGCTGTGCACAATTTCTCTAAGTTTATCTTAAAATACGCCCACTGTTTGGCCTGAGGGAAAGGGCGATGTTACTCACCGTTATTTATATTATTGCGATTACTGCGGAAGCCATGACAGGTGCATTATCTGCTGGTCGACGGAGTATGGACTGGTTCGGTGTCGTACTGATTGCCTGTGTAACTGCTTTAGGTGGTGGTTCTGTGCGAGATGTATTGCTTGGTCACTATCCTTTAACTTGGGTAAAACATCCAGAATATTTGGTTCTGACCTGCTGTGCTGCATTTGTCACGATTATTATTGCCAAATGGATGCGTCATCTACATAACATCTTTTTAGTACTTGATGCTTTAGGCTTGATTGGTTTTACAATTATTGGTTGCCAGATCGCCCTACAAATGGGACATGGTTTTGTCGTATCAGCAGTAGCTGGGGTGTTGACTGGAGTATCTGGCGGTATTTTACGTGATATTTTATGTAACGATGTCCCATTCGTTTTTCGTCGTGAACTCTATGCGAGTATCTCTTTTGTGGCAGTCATCTGTTACTGGGTCTGTCAGGATTTAGGATTAAGTTTAGAGCTAACTGTCATTTCAACCTTGGTTTTTGGTTTTACCTTACGTCTGATTGCAATTTATTTTGGCTTAGAAATGCCTAAATTTATTTATAAAGATGATGATGCAGAATCGGCTTCTTCAACCGACGAACATTAATCATGCAGAATTCGATGTGGGCATGATATAACAATTAAATATATTGTCTTGCTCACTTATTTTTCCAGTAGAGTTTTTCCTATGGATCTGGTTTCACGTATACAAAATCTTCCAATTGGCAAATTTCACTACACACTATTGTGGGTGGTTGGTTTAGGTTGGATGTTTGATGCGATGGACACTGGTATCATTGCTTTTATCATGACAACGCTTGTTAAAGACTGGGCATTAACACCAGCCGAAAGCGGTTGGATTGTGAGTATTGGTTTTGTAGGAATGGCTATTGGTGCTGTTTGCTCAGGGGCGTTAGCAGACCGCTTTGGCCGTAAGACAATATTTGCTGTTACCATGGCGATCTATAGCATTGCGACTGCCTTATGTGCTTTTGCTCCAGACTTAAAGTGGTTACTAATTTTTCGTTTTATTGTTGGTCTTGGACTTGGTGGACAGTTACCCGTTGCAGTGACATTGGTGAGTGAATATATACCTGCACATGTACGTGGCCGTTTTATCGTACTACTCGAAAGTTTTTGGGGGTTGGGCTGGTTAGTTGCTGCACTCATTTCTTATTTTATTATTCCTAAATTTGGTTGGCATATTGCCTTTCTTATGGGTGGCCTCCCACTGATTTATATTTTAGTAATTTGGAAAAAACTCCCTGAATCGATACCTTACTTGATTAACCGTGGACGTGTTGAAGAAGCACACGTCTTAGTTCAAAAATTAGAAGCTCAAGCAGGCGTTCAAATTGTTCACCACATTGAAGTCGTGCCTGTAGCCATGCGACAAAAAGTCTCTTTTAAACAACTTTGGAGTGGTCAATTTGCTCGTAGAAGCTTAATGCTTTGGCTGATCTGGTTTGGAATTGTGTATTCCTACTATGGCATCTTTACATGGCTACCAAGTTTATTAGTGAAACAGGGCTATGATATTGTCAAATCATTTGAATATGTGTTGCTTATGATTTTGGCTCAGCTACCGGGTTACTTAGCAGCAGCATGGTTTGTAGAGCGTTTAGGTAGAAAAATTACGCTCGCTGCGTTTATCGGTTTTTGTGCCTTGTCTGCATATTTCTTTGGACAAGCCGATAGTGTAAATAGCATTATGTTTTGGGGCTGTCTCATGTCATTCTTTAATTTGGGTGCGTGGGGCGTGTTATATACCTATACACCAGAGCAATATCCAGCCAACATTCGGGCTTTTGGTTCAGGCTGGGCATCGGCAATGGGGCGTTTAGGTGGAATTTTGGCACCGATAGTCGTCACTCATATGATGGTTTCCAAGAATGGGTTTAGCCATGTTTTTATGATGTTTACTATTGTTTTACTTTTGGTTGCAGCTGTAATTTTAATATTAGGTGAAGAAACCCAAGGTAAAAGACTAGAATCGATAGGCCTCTAGTTTGCCTAACTTTATAGCAAGTAACTAAAAATATAGAGAGATGAGACATAATTTGACGCTCAGGTGACAGAGTCCCTCTTGTGTCTGTAACATAGCCCACTTAGCATAAGACTCACTTAAAATAACGACTGATTTGGAAGATAAGCTGACTATGACCAGCCTTGCGCATCAAGCGACAGAAAACCGCTCTGTAGCCGAATTTACTGAACAGGCTTACCTGAATTATGCCATGTACGTCATCATGGATCGTGCATTGCCACATATCAGTGATGGCTTAAAGCCTGTACAGCGCCGTATTGTCTACGCCATGAGCGAGTTGGGCTTAAAAAGCAGTGGTAAGCCAAAAAAATCGGCTCGTACTGTGGGTGACGTACTTGGTAAATACCATCCGCATGGTGATTCGGCATGTTATGAAGCCATGGTATTGATGGCTCAGCCATTTAGTTATCGCTATCCTCTAATTGAAGGTCAAGGGAACTGGGGTTCACCAGATGACCCTAAATCGTTTGCAGCGATGCGTTATACCGAGGCAAAACTTTCTGCCTACAGTGAATTATTGCTAAGTGAGTTAGGGCAAGGTACGAGTGAATGGCAAGATAACTTTGATGGTTCTTTAAAAGAACCAATTACCTTGCCGGCACGAGTTCCTAACATTTTGCTTAATGGTACAACTGGTATTGCGGTTGGTATGGCGACCGATATTCCGCCACATAATTTACGTGAAGTGATTAAAGGGACAATTGCCTTAATTCGTAACCCGCAAACATCAGACGAGAAATTAGCTGAATATATTCCAGCGCCGGATTTACCAACAAAAGCTGAAATTATTACTCCGCCAGAAGAATTACTCAAAATCCAGACTACGGGGCGTGGTAGTTACCGCATGCGAGCGGTTTACACTATTGAAAAAAATGAAATCGTGATTACGGAATTACCGTATCAAGTATCGGGCTCGAAGGTAATTACTCAAATTGCCGATCAAATGCAGGCTAAAAAGCTGCCTCTAGTGGTGGATGTGCGTGATGAGTCAGATCATGCCAACCCAACACGATTAGTGATTGTACTTCGTTCTAATCGTATTGATGCTGAAGCAGTGATGAGCCACCTATTTGCAACTACGGATTTAGAATCGAGTTATCGTGTTAATTTAAACATGATTGGTGAAGATGGTCGTCCTCAGGTTAAGTCGATTCGACGTATCTTACTTGAGTGGATTGAAATCCGTAAAAAAACGGTTACTCGCCGTTTGGAATATCATTTAAACCGAATTGAAAAACGCCTACATATTTTGGCAGGTCTTTTAATTGCTTATCTCGATATTGATACAGTTATTCGTATTATTCGTGAAGAAGATCAGCCAAAACCTGTACTGATGGAACATTTCAAAATTGATGAGATACAGGCAGAAGCAATTTTAGAACTCAAGTTACGTCATTTAGCAAAACTTGAAGAGATGGAAATCCGTCAAGAGCAGGATGAACTCTCCGCAAAAGCAGCGATTATTCGTGAACAACTCGAAAATCCAGAATCTTTAAAAAATCTGATTATTGGTGAATTAAAGGAAGATGCGAAAAAGTTTGGTGACGAGCGCCGTTCTCCAATCGTGGCGCGTGCTGAAGCTGTTCAGATTAAAGAACAAGATTTAATGCCAGCTGAAGCAGTAACGGTGGTTTTATCTGAAGCAGGATGGATTCGTGCTGCAAAAGGTGCAGATGTTGATGCAGAGAATTTAAACTATCGTGCTGGTGACCAATATTTAAGTCATGCGGTGGGTAAAACCAATCAACGAATTTATTTTCTTGATGAGACAGGGCGTAGTTACGCCTTGCCTATTAGCAGTCTGCCATCAGCAAGAGGTTTAGGCGAGCCATTAAGTTCGAAACTTGCTCCTGCAAGTGGAGTCGCGTTTATTCAGGTCTATTTAGATGATGAAGATTCAGAACTTATTGCTGCTAGCTCATCAGGTTATGGATTCAAAACTCAAACCAAACAGCTAGATACTAATGCCAAAGCAGGAAAGACATTCTTGTCGGTTCCTGAAAAATCAAAAGCTTTGCCGTTAGTATCTGCCCAAAACATGACACATTTAGCTGTGCTCAGCTCAGCAGGTCGACTCTTAATTATTGATTTGGCAGAACTACCAAATTTAAATAAGGGTAAAGGTAATAAGTTGATACAACTTGAAGCAAAAGAGCAGATTTTATCCATGACAACCCTGAACTTAGATGAAATAATTCAGGTGGTTGCAGGTCAACAACATCTAAAACTAAAAGGTGATGATCTACAAAAATACATGGGTAAACGTGCTTCAAAAGGACACCTCTTACCACGTGGATATCAAAAAGCAAATAAACTGTTGATTCAGAGATAAAGCTAGCGTCGGGCAACATAAATACGCTATATATGGCAACATGTTCAAGCAATGAACTGAACTTGTTGGTATTGAATAACGATTAAAAGGACAGCAATTTGGAGTACGTAATTTGTACTCCATATAAAAAAATTTGACAGGGTCAAATTGTCAAAACTTCTGTCTCATAATCTTGTTCGAAGTGTCATGAATGTGCCAATAAGTTTTAAATATGTTCTGGCACCAAGAAGCTAAAGAATAGCTGGGGCATTGAATAACAGTTATTACTAAGGATTACGAATCGGAGATAATGGCATTATGGAAAAAATTTGGTTTGCAGAATACCAAAAGACAGGGATTCCAGAAACAGTAGCATTGCCTGCGGAAAATACCTCACTAGTTGATATTTTTGAGAATAATTTCCAAAAGTTTGGTTCTCGTGATGCTTTTATCTTCATGGATAAGGCAATGTCATTTAACGAGTTAGAACTTGCAAGTCGTAAGTTCGCGACCTATTTGCAAAATTTGGGGTTAGCAAAAGGGACTCGTGTTGCAGTAATGATGCCAAACGTATTGCAATATCCTGTGGTGGCATTAGCTGTTTTGCGTGCGGGCTTAGTTCTAGTGAATGTAAACCCACTTTATACGGCACGAGAACTTGAGCATCAATTAAATGACTCGGGTGCAGAAGTGCTCGTGATTATCGAAAACTTTGCTAGTGTTTACCAGAGCATTTTAGGTAAAACCCCTGTCAAGCACGTTGTGGTTGCTACAGTAGGGGATATGCTGGGTACGCTTAAAGGTACGTTGGTAAATTTTGTATTACGTAAAGTACGTAAGCAAATTCCTGCTTGGAATATTCCTGGGTACGTTAAATTTAATGCAGCATTAAATAAAGAAAGCCCAAGTAATTATAAGCGCCCGAATTTAACTTTAAGCGATACTGCCGTACTTCAATATACTGGCGGTACTACAGGGGTTTCAAAAGGTGCAGAACTGACACACCGCAATTTGGTCGCAAACCTTTTACAATGTGACGGTATTTTCCAGAGTAAATTTGGTGCTAATGATGGTGCCAAAGGTGACCGCATTGTTTGCGCATTACCGCTTTATCATATTTTTGCGTTCATGGTTTGCGCGATGTACGGTATGTATAAAGGTCAGGCAAATATCTTGATTCCTAACCCACGTGATTTACCTGCCGTGATTAACGAATTACGTAAATATCAGCCATCATTTTTTCCTGCAGTAAATACATTATTTAATGCTTTAGTGAATAATGAAGAGTTTAAACAACTGGACCATAGCAATTTAAAAATGGCGATGGGCGGTGGTATGGCAGTTTTACCTTCTACAGCAGAGGCTTGGAAGAAAATTACTGGTACAACCATTATTGAAGGTTATGGCTTGTCTGAAACTTCTCCAGTCGCAACTGCAAATCCTCCAGCTTCTACTGAATTTAGCGGCACCATTGGTATTCCATTGCCTTTGACAGAAGTTGCTATTTTAGATGATGACGGTAATGAAGTTGCTTTAGGTGAGCAAGGTGAAATCTCGATTCGCGGTCCTCAAGTGATGAAAGGTTATTGGAACCGCCCTGACGAGACAGCTAAGGTCATGACAGCAGATGGTTTCTTCCGTACAGGCGATATTGGCGTTATGGATAGCCGTGGATATGTCAAAATTGTAGATCGTAAAAAAGATATGATTTTGGTTTCTGGTTTTAACGTGTATCCAAGTGAAATCGAAGAAATTATTGCTAAACATCCAAAAGTATTGGAAGTTGCTGCAATTGGTGTTCCAGATGAAAAATCAGGTGAAGTTCCTAAACTCTTTATTGTGAAAAAAGATCAAAGTTTAACGACTGAAGAAATTTTGAGCTTTGCTAAAGAGAACTTAACAGGTTATAAGCGTCCTCGTTATGTTGAGTTTATGGATGAATTACCTAAATCAAACGTAGGCAAAATTTTACGTAAAGACTTACGTAAGCCAGCCTAAAAAGTTAATAAAAAAGCGCCTTAGGGCGCTTTTTTTGTTTTTACATTTTGTTGTGGCTCTTCATAAACCAGCGGTCTATGTAAGGACGACCAATTCCTACCATCCCAACAAAAACTAGCATTGTGCCCAATTGCAAACGCAGATGAGTTAAATCGAGCTGACCATAACTTAAATAATTATCTGCTAGGCAATATAGAGTAATCACAATTAACCAATGCCATAAAGGAAGTCGTTTAATACCGACTGCAATAAAAGTAATTGTTAAAATAATAAAGGTGCCCAATGTCGATTGCCAATTTAGATTTGCACAAATCACACTCAATAAAAAAGCGACAATAGGAAGTACGATTTTTAATATACGGTCTACCTGAAGTTGATTTTGTTTTTGCTTCTCTAAGACTTCAAACAATTCTTTTTGATCAGATTGTTGCATACATGGCCCTATTAATCAGTGATGACAAGTGATTGCATAAAATTTCAGGTAAAAACGCAATGTTATGATAGCATGATCAACAGTATTTTCAGTGATGGATGGCACTATGCAGGGCATCAGCGGCATTATCTATATTATTTTAGTGGCATGTTTGCTGCCATACGCATTTACCGTAATTGCAAAATTTACAGGTGGTTTTCAGCCCGTCGATAATCAAAACCCGAGAGCTTTTTTGGCTAAAACAACAGGCCTTGCTGCTCGCGCTAATGCCGTACAACAAAATAGCTTTGAAAGCCTACCTTTATTCTTAACTGCTATTTTAATGGCTGAATATATGGTTGTTCCGGAATATTTTATTTTGAGATTAGGTTGGGCATATATTATTTTAAGAGTTATTTATGGTATTTGCTATTTAAGTAATTGGGCAACTTTGCGCTCGATTGTTTGGTTCTTATCTATATTGTGTCCAATCTTCTTACTTGTGGTCACGATTAAACTGACTTGAGTGTCATTCTGTCACCATTCATATCAACTTTCGCGTGTGCCCATTGTATAATCGGCATCATTTTGATGATATCCACGCTATAATCGAGTGGATTTTACATCTGACTTCATAACGAAAGAGTATTGATATGAGTTACAGCAATATCCCAGCAGGTAAAGATGCGCCAAATGACATCTATGTCATCATTGAAATTCCTGCAAATGCAGCACCAATTAAATATGAAATTGACAAAGATTCTGATGCATTGTTTGTAGACCGTTTCATGGGTACAGCAATGTTCTATCCAGCGAACTATGGTTATGTTCCAAATACTTTGTCTGAAGATGGCGACCCATTAGACGTACTTGTTGTAACTCCACATCCTGTTGCTGCTGGTTCAGTCATTCGTTGCCGTCCAGTGGGCAAATTAAACATGGAAGATGACGGTGGTATTGATGCGAAATTAATCGCTGTTCCACACGAAAAATTATCTCCACTTTACAAAGACGTGAAGGAATATACAGATCTTCCTCCGTTATTGATTAGCCAAGTTGAGCATTTCTTCAGTCACTATAAAGATTTAGAACCAGGTAAGTGGGTAAAAATCAGTGGTTGGGAAGGTGCTGATGTTGCTAAAGCCGAAGTATTAAAAGCAATTGAAGCTGCTAAATAAGCTTTAATTTATAAGCTCAGAATGTCTCAATTGATATTTTGAGCTTAATAAAAAACCTACATCTGTTACCAGACGTAGGTTTTTTTATGCTTGATAGATTTGTGAATTAGAATAATTTCACAGGAATATCAAGGAATAAACGCCATTCATTGGTATCGCCAATGTACGCACCTTGGTATGAGTCGCTTGCACGATAATACGAGTTACGGATACGGAGGCTTGCATCTTTAGCGAAACCACTTTGAACTGTGTATTTCACTTGGTTAAAGAACTCACGTTCTTGAGCATCATCAGTTACATTTTTAACTTTGATGTCCCAACCATATACAAATGCAGTTGTCCAGTTTAGACCAGGTAATACACCTAATTTACCAAAATCGAGACTGTACTGGATTTGTGCAGATTTTTCATCATTACCGATGAAGTCAGACATGTAAGAGTTTGGCAAATAGATACTTTGGAAGCCGTCAGCATTTTGACCATAGTCATAACCAACATTACCGCTGTTTTGTTGGTAAGCAACCATGATGTTATGTGGGCCCGTATTATAAGCCGTAGAGATAGCCCAAATGTTATTTTGACGATTAGATAGATCATCAGTAGTTTGAGAATAAGTAAAAGCACCTTCATCAAACTTAGTATGATAACCACTGAAATCATATGTTAATGAACTGTCATTCGCCAATGGCTGTTTAAAGTTCACATTTACATAATGGCGATCAAGCTTATTCTTGCTGTCTAAACCATAGTAAGATGCATTTAAATTATCATCAAACTTGTATTTAGCACCCCACACAATTGCACGATCAAGACCCTTACCATTTACATCAGCATCGGTATTGATTTGATCAGACATTTGGTTTTTAGTAAATTTACCAGCAACAACTTCAAGATTCTTGATTTCATGGCTAGTTAATAAAGTACCTGTAAAATATTCAGGAACCATACGTCCAGTATTACTTGCAAGAACAGGTAGGTCGAGTACTTGAGTACCGTAACGTACTGTTGTATTCGAGAAACGTGCTTTAACGCTACCACCACCACGAGCCCAGTGATCATAAGCGGAGCCATCATTATGTAATGGGATCATTTGGTTACCGGCATTTTTATTTTCACCGATCTTAAATGAACCATCACCAACAGCTCCCACACCGAAACCAACAATACCAGGGGTAAAGCCAGAATCAATACTTACAATTGCTGATTGAGCAAATGAGCTAGTATCTTTTGCGCCCTGTTTTTTGTCACGGTTGATGTAACCTGTACGGAAGAGAATAGAACCGTTCGCATCTTCAACAAATCCTTTTGCCTCACTTTGCTCGCTTGCCTGAGCTGAGGAAATTATTGCCGCAGAAATGAGAACTGCTAATGTAAGTTTTTGTGCTTTTAGCATATTTAAAGAACCTCATAAAAACAATAAATCCTGTGCCTTGTTATTGTTCAGGGCCTAGGATTTCCATCAATTGTATAAGTAATCTATAAAAAAGATATATTTTTGTTGATTTTATTTTATATATGCTATGCAGAAATTGATTAATGTGCTATTGGTTGTTTAATGAATTTACCATTAGTCTTTTATACTTAATATATTGTTTAAAATAAAAAAAGTAATTTATTTTTTAGTTGATTTTTACCATTTATTTTATATTTAAACTTCAAAAAATAGTTGATTCTTGTGTTCATTTTTTGCTCGTTTTTGTTGGATATGTTTACTTTTTAATCTTATCTCACGTTACTTTTTTCACCTCTTTATTTTAAAATCTATCTAAAATGTTACTATATAACATTATTTTAAAAGTATGATGTACAAAAATAGATCACGAATAATAGGTCAACAGCATATGTCTGGACTGATCAAACTTAGTGCAAGATGTTGCTTAAGTTTTGTGCACTCTTCTTTTTATTCATATTCCTGCTTAAAAAAAGACCCAAAATAGTTCATTGGCTTGAACTCAAAAATAAATAAAGGAATTGAGTTAGTAAAAATGCTCATTCAGAGACCATTACAAGCATTGCCTTTAATAAATTTACATACTTTTTATATCTCGACTCTAAGATTAAATAGAAAATTTATGTGCAACAAATGAATACTCCTTACCTCGTTTAGTAATTTCCGATAAGGTGTTTTTTGTATGTTTGGTATTTTTTCTTTCATAAAAAATATATTTTATCATCATGTTTTTTATAAATATATTTTTATGAAAAATAAACAAGGATTTCATAATAAAGTGGTTTTGATCTCGGAAATTAATGAAGAGCACTTATGACAAATTTGTACTTGGCACAGCAATTGCTAAAGCTCAAGTAACACAATTTGTTTAATTCGTATAAATCGTGCGTTCATTGTGGGGGAGATCAAAATGATGAAATTTGCACTTAAGGCAGTAACTCTTGGTATCTTTGCAGCAGGGTCAACTATGGCTATGGCTGAAGATGCTCCATCTTTTTATGGAATCACGGCAACAGGTAGTGTGGCAGCGACCACAGACTATCGTTTCCGTGGTGTTACCCAATCGTCAAATAACCCAGCTATTCAAGGTGGATTTACTTTTTCACATAAGTCAGGTGCCTATGTTGCGCTTTGGGGGTCAAGCGTTGACTTTAATACGCCAGGGGTTTCAACTGAAACCGATATCTCTTTAGGTTATACAAATACATTAAAATTGTCTGATACGCTTGCACCAACTTATGATGTGGGTGTAATTCATTATGGCTATATTGGTTCTGACTCAAAATTTACTAACCCATACAATGGTGATACAGGTTTTGACTTTACCGAGTTTTATGGAAAATTAACGTTTGCTGATTCTTTATTTAAAGGTGATGCACTTAGTGTGGGCGTAAGCTATTCAGATGATTATTGGGGCCACTCTGATGAGTTCTGGTATTTTAACGTAGGTTATTCAGCACCAATAGCTGACACAGGATTTACAGGAATTGCTTCAGTTGGTTATAACAAGCTAAAAAATAAAGACTCTTTACTTGTAGTTGCAGGTGGACCAGGTGAAGATGATAGCTATATCGATTATAAAGTTGGTGTGAATTATAACATCTTGGGTATTGTCGCTGAGCTAGATGTTGTTGGTACAGACATTAGTACCTCTGGTATGACTGATGCTGGTAAGAAACCTTATGACACAGGCTTAGTGTTTAGTTTAACTAAAACATTCTAAGTTTGAATTATAAAAAAGCGGGTAAATAAACCCGCTTTTTTATTAGTTTTCTATTTCAGAAAGTAGCTGTTTTAACTGGTTAAGCTCAATATCCGCAGCTTTAGACAGTGGTTTACGTGGTGAACCCGCAGCAACACCTTTTAGTTGTAAACCAGCTTTAATCGTTTTAGGTAAACCACCGTTGACAATAAAGCGTAGTAGAGGAAGCTGCTGATAAAATGACTTCTGGGCTTGTTCTAATTCACCATTTTTTACATGTTCGATAAGTTGTTGAGGTTGTTGACCTAACAGATTTGGTGCTGCTGTACACCAACCACTTGCTCCAGCACATAAAGCTTCTAAAGCTAGAGGGTTGCAGCCGTTATAAAATGGAAGTTCACCTTTTGAGAGTTCTTGAATTTTATGCATACGTTGGATATCACCGCTGCTTTCTTTCACCATCGTAATATTTGCAATGTTGTTAAACATACGCACAATTAACTCTGGAGACATATCAACACCACTGGTCGCGGGGTTGTTATAAATCATAATCGGCAAAGTCGTCGCTTGTGCAATCGATTGATAATATTCAAAAATCTCTTGATTTGTTAGCTTCCAATAAGATACAGGAATCACCATAAGTGCATCTGCACCATAGCTTTGCGCGATCTGCGCTTTTTTGATGGCTTGATCCGTCGTGAGTTCTGAAATTCCAATAATGACAGGTACACGTTTATTAATGCTTTCAATTGAAGTCTTAGCGACTAAGCACCACTCATCCCATTCAAGATAAGCACTTTCACCAGTACTACCCAAAGGTGCAATCGCATCACAGCCATTTTCAATAAGCAAATCGAGCATCTGCTTTAGAACAGGAAGGTTAATGGTGTTGTCATCAGAAAAAGGGGTAACTGGGTAGCCAATAATGCCGTTTAGTTTCATGATTGAGGTCTCTTTTTAAATACAGTCAGAATGTTTTTTCAAAGCTTTACGTGCGTAGTAAGCAAAGTTCACTTTGTTGCGTTTATCGGTAGAAACCCAGTCATGAGCTTCTGTTGCTAAAGCATGAGGGATGGGCTGGATTTGTCCGGCAGACATGGCTAGCAGTTGCAGTTGAGCTGCACGTTCAATTAAAAGCGCCAAGTTGCAGGCTTCTTCAATGGTTTTTCCTGTAACCAGTTGTCCATGGTGAGACAACAAAACAGCACGGTTTTTACCCAAAGCAGAAGAAATCAAAATACCTTCTTCATTGCCCACAGGAACTCCCGGCCAGTGGCCTATAAAGGAGCAGTCTTCGTAAAGTGCGCAAACGTCCATTTGGGAAATCATGAGTGGAATCTGAAGCATGGAGAGAGCAGCAACATGGGTAGGATGCGTATGGATAATGCAGTTCACTTCTGGATGTTCTTTATAAATCCATGTGTGAAAACGATTGGCTGGGTTTGTCATTCCTTCTTGATTGATTGGTTCTAAGTCTTGATTCACTTCAAGTAAGTTTGAAGCAGTAATTTCATCAAAACCTAAACCGAAACGTTGGGTAATAAAGGTTTCTTTATTTTCACTACGGCATGTAATTTGACCTGCCAAACCAGCATCATGACCATGATCAAATAAAATACGACAAGTGAGTGCAAGCTTTTGACGATCACTTAAATCTGTGTCGCTAATCCACTTTTGCATGTCGTGCTGTGCGTGTTGCATGAGGTCTTGTTTGTTTACAGAAGCAGTCTTCATCTCTTCTCCAGTCCAGTTGACCAAATTAAGTAGGTGAAGGCAGAATAGAAAACAACTGGATGAATCAATACATCCAGTTTTCATAAGTTATATGGTCCAGATGGGGCGAATATGCTAAGACCTTGGCAAGTACATTTTCGTATCGATGAAAGAGAAGAAAAAACGGTTTTTCTAAAGCTTACTAACCTAATTAGTCAGGAAATTTTAAGTGGCCGTTTAGTGCAGGGGACTATGCTGCCCGGGTCTCGTAGCTTGTCAAAAGAACTAGAAATTAATCGAAAAACCGTACAAGCAGTTTACGAAGAATTAGAAGCACAAGGTTGGCTTGTGACTCGTCCCCGAAAAGGTACATTTGTAGCGGATGTTTTGCCGGAAAAACAGCTTCAAATAGAGCCAGTATCTGAACGAAAAGTTAATGATAAACCAATCATTCAAGAAGTGATTCAACCTCCACATAACGATGGTGTGCCAGATCCACGGCTTATTCCCTACGAACTATTTTCACGGGCCTATCGACATGCACTGATTAAAATTACGCAAAACCAGTACATGGGATATGGTGACCCACGAGGTATGGTTGAGCTAAGACAGGCTTTACAACAAATGTTGTCGATGGAACGTTTTATGAATGTTGCCGAAGATGAGATTTGTATTGTACGTGGTAGCCAGATGGGAATTTTTCTTGCCTCTCGAGCATTACCTAATCGGCAGGGCGTTATCATTGTTGAGGAATTATATTATCCATCTGCTTTTAAAGCATTTCAATCAAATGGTTTTCAAGTTATTTCTGTCAAATTAGATGAACAAGGTATTGTCATTGAAGATTTAGAACGGATTTTAAAAGAGCACTCAGTTGCTGCCATTTATACAACTCCGCATCACCAATATCCTACAACTGTAACGATGCCAATGAGCCGTCGTCTTCAACTCTTGGAGCTTTCAAAAAAATGGGGCTTTTATATTATTGAAGATGACTATGATCATGAATTCCACTATGACAGTCGACCTATGCCACCCTTGGCAAGTTTGCCTCATTCTGAATTGGTCATTCATGTAGGTTCATTGTCTAAGGTCTTTGCACCCGGTGTCCGATTGGGATATATGGTAGCGTCCCCGACAATCATTCAATCCATTACTGAAGATATTTTATTAATTGATCGCCAAGGCAATAATATTACGGAACTTGCCTTAGCAGATTTAATGCAGCGAGGTGAAATAAAACGGCACATCCGAAAAATGAAAAAGATTTATCAGTTACGCCGTGACCATGCGTTAACTGAATTTAGCCGAATTTTTTCAGATACAGTTCAAATTCAGGCTCCTGCTGGAGGAATGGCCTTATGGGTGAAATTTCAAAAACCATTTACTCAAGATCAGCTTATAAAATTAAAAGAACTTAACATTGATACAGAGCAAAAGTTTAAACAAGGGGAGTCTTCTAGTCATTGTATTCGCTTGGGTTTTGCAGCTTTATCAGAGAAGGAAATCACTGCTTTAATCGAGACGTTAAACAGAGTTCTTAATAAAAGAACAGCGGACTCATAATCCGCTGTTTTATTTTAAGAATGATTGCCTCGATAAGAGAGCGCTTCTGTAAGATGAGGACTTTGAATGATCTCACTTTGGGCCAAATCGGCAATGGTTCGCGCTACTCGTAAAACACGATGATAAGCGCGAGCCGATAGATTTAAACGTTGTTGAGCCATTTCAATCATTCGTTGCGAAGTACTATCAAGGACAGCATATTGCTCAAGTTGCTTCGGTGAAAGCGCCTGATTTAAACAATCTTGTCTTTGCATTTGTTGTTCATAAGCAGAAATCACACGTTGTCGAACACTACTGGAGTTTTCAGCAGGTGTTGGATCTTGCAGTTCCTGAGCTTTTAAAGGCGGTACATCAATATGTAAATCGATACGGTCGAGTAACGGCCCCGATATACGGTTTTGATAACGTTTAATACTCTCAGGTGAACATTGACAACGACTATCTTGATTAAATGCATAACCACATGGGCAGGGGTTCATCGCTGCAATGAGCTGAAAGTTTGCAGGGTAGGTAATTTGCCGAGCTGCTCGTGAAATAATGATTTCTTTTGACTCAAGTGGCTGGCGTAAGACTTCTAGCACTTTTCTGTCAAACTCAGGAAGTTCATCTAAAAACAAAACTCCTAAGTGAGATAAGGTAATTTCACCTGGTTTAGGATGAGATCCACCCCCAACGAGTGCAATCGCTGATGCTGTATGATGGGGCGCTCGAAATGGCCGTTGGCCAAACGTATGTGGAGTATTGGAAATAGAATAAATACTCGCAACTTCAAGCGTTTCTTGATTAGAAAGCGGCGGCAAAATTGAAGGGAGCCTTGAAGCGAGTAAAGTCTTCCCTGTGCCTGGTGGTCCTTTAAAGAGCAGCGAGTGTCCTCCTGCGGCGGCTATTTCTAGTGCACGACGTGGGCGTAACTGACCTTTTACATCTGCCAGATCAAATTTATAAGGCATTTGGTTTGAGGCAGTTGCAGGTTCAACCGAAGATAGAGATTTTGTGCCCAGAAAATGTTCACAAACTTCTTTTAAGTGGCTCACTGGATAACATTCAAGATTCGGTAAATGGTTAATATCCTGACTATTATCGAGGGGTAAAAGCATTTTATGCTTGGCCTGTTGGCATGCCATGGCTAAAGTTAACGTGCCTGACACTGGTCTTACATGACCATCCAGCGCTAATTCACCAATTAATTCAAAATCTTCGGCACAGTTTTCTGGGAGCTGACCAGACGCAATTAAAATGCCTACGGCAATTGGTAAATCTAGACGTGAACCATCTTTGGGCAAATCTGCTGGCGCAAGATTAATGGTTAGCCGTTTAGTCGGAAATTGGAATCCACTATTAATAATGGCTGAGCGAACGCGGTCTTTACTTTCTCTTACTGCCGCCTCTGCTAGTCCGACAATGGTAAGAGAAGGTAAGCCTTGACTCACATGTACCTCAACCTCAATTAGAGGTGCATGTAAACCCAAAAGTCCCCGTGTATAAATTTTAGAAAAAGACATCTTATTGTTCCATTATGGTGCTTCATTTTTAATCGTTGTAAAGTATAAGTGCGCTACGTTGGTGCTTATTTTTTATTCTTCAAAGTTTCTTCTAACAAACTGACTTGTTTTTGTAGCTCTTCTAAACGTTGATTAGCCGATTGAAGTGCAGTCTTTTGACGGTCAATCTCTTGTTTGGAAACAAGGTCTAATTTTTCGACCGCTTCATTTAATAATGCACGTAAATTTTTTTCCAAATCTTTTTTAGGCTCATCAATTTGTTCCAAAATGGCCTGTAGTAATGTTTCTAACATAAAATATCCAAAGCGTTGTATTACCTTATAGTTTACAGTTTATCACTGCTTGAAGGCGGTATATAGGTTTCAATTCTTTTAGTGCAAATAGAACATTAAAACAGCACTCAACAATACTGAAAATTCATTTTATTTTTAATAGCTCATCTACATCTTGATCACTAAATAGGTTATAAAGAAAGTTCATGCAATAGATTCATTTCCCTCAACCTTTGAAATATTGGCATGAAAATTGAACATAAAACCTTACTGGTGAAAAGAAGCCGAAGGAAACAAACATGAAGCTTGTAACTGCAATTGTAAAACCGTTTAAATTAGATGATGTGCGTGAAGCACTCTCTGACATTGGTGTACAAGGGATTACCGTAACTGAAGTTAAAGGTTTTGGTCGTCAAAAAGGACATACAGAACTCTACCGTGGTGCAGAGTATGTGGTTGATTTCTTACCTAAAGTAAAAATCGAGATTGCGATCAGTGATGAAATGGTTGACGCGGTAATTGAATCAATTACTCGTGTAGCGAGCACTGGAAAAATCGGCGATGGTAAGATTTTTGTTACTAACCTGGAACAAGTAATCCGTATTCGTACGGGTGAGACTGGACCGGATGCTGTCTAAATTGGCACAAAGCTTGCTGAGTAGAAAATAACTCGCAAATGAGGTTGGGGGACACGAATGAAAAAAATACTTATGGCGCTCAGTCTATCAGGCGCTCTTTTGGGTGGTACTGCCTCTTGGGCAGAAGAAGCTGTAACAACGCCAACATCGGAAGTTGCGGCTGCATCAACATCACAAGCTACTACAACCGTAGCAGAAGCACCAGTTGCTGAAACTCTGGCAGCTCCAGCACCCACTCTTGATACGGGTGACACCTCTTGGATTCTAGTTTCAACTGCATTAGTTTTATTAATGACCATTCCGGGATTAGCATTATTCTACGGCGGTATGGTACGTAAAAAAAATGTCCTAAGTACAATGATGTTCAGCCTTTCAGCTGCAATCTTAGTAAGTTTGCTGTGGGTGATTGCTGGGTATTCAATCGCGTTCTCTGGCACAGGTGCATTTTTTGGTGATTTGTCTAAAGCAATGCTCAACGGAGTAGCGTTTGATGCATTGAGTGGAACAATTCCTGAAAGCCTCTTTGTTATTTTCCAAATGACTTTTGCCATTATTACAGTTGCGATCCTTAGCGGTTCTATTGCAGACCGTATGAAGTATTCAGCTTTCATGGTGTTTATTGCAGTTTGGGTGCTTGTTGTTTACGCACCAATTACCCACTGGGTGTGGGCTGCAGATGGCTGGTTATTTAAAGCAGGCGCATTAGATTTTGCTGGTGGTACAGTTGTACATATCAACTCAGGTGTTGCAGGTCTAGTTGCTGCTTACATGCTTGGAAAACGTATTGGCCTTGGCCGTGAATCTATGGCTCCGCATAACCTGACTTTAACTGTAGTGGGTGCAAGCTTACTTTGGGTGGGTTGGTTCGGCTTTAACGGTGGTAGTGCTCTAGGTGCTGGTGCTCGTGCAAGTATGGCAATTTTAGTGACTCAAGTTGCTGCTGCCGCTGCTGCATTCTCTTGGTTAGTTGTTGAACGTATGATTCGTGGTAAAGCATCTGTATTAGGTGGTGCTTCTGGTGCGGTAGCTGGCTTAGTTGTGATTACACCAGCAGCAGGTTTTGTTGGGGTAGGCGGTGCTTTAGTGATGGGCCTTATTGGTGGCGTAGTGTGCTTCTGGGGTATTACAGCACTTAAACGCTTACTTAAAGCCGATGATGCTTTGGATGCGTTTGGTTTGCATGCGGTAGGTGGTATTGTCGGTGCGATTTTAACTGGCGTATTCTACAGTGACGAAATTATTAAAGCAGCCAACGTTGCATTAGCTCCAACATTCGCTGGCCAATTATGGGTACAAGTTGAAGGCGTATTGGCAACCATGGTTTACAGTGGTATCGCGACTTTCATTATTCTTAAAGTGATTGATCTTGTGATTGGTATCCGTGTTAATGCTGATGATGAGCGTATGGGTCTGGATTTAAGCCAACATGGCGAACGTATCGAATAATCATCATTAATATATCTGCTGTCTTAAAAGAACAGTCTTGCGCTGTGATCAAAGCGATGCTTTGATCTTGCTCAGGACTGTTTTTTTGTCTTGAAGAATGCTGGTTCTGTAAGTGTAGAAATTTTGCTACACTAGGTCAAAGTAATCGACCCTATAAATCCGCTATGCATTGTCCATTTTGCAACGCCGCAGATAGTAAAGTCATCGATTCACGTTTAGCCGCCGAAGGCTGTCAGATTCGTCGACGTCGTGAGTGTGTAAGTTGCGGTGAACGTTTTACCACTTTTGAAAGCTATGAAGTGGTAATGCCCCGTGTGATCAAATCGAATGGAAAAAATGAACCTTTCGATGAGGCCAAATTGCGTCGTTCGTTAATGCATGCTTTGCAAAAACGACCGGTCACACAAGAGCAGATCGAAACAGTTTTAAGTGATATTCAGTTGCAGATTCGCCGTTTAGGTGAGCGCGATGTGAAATCTAGAACAATTGGCGAAATCGTCATGCAATCTTTATTTGCCCTTGACCATGTTGCTTATGTCCGATTTGCCTCTGTCTATCAAGATTTTCAGGATGTTGAAGCATTTCGCCGTCAAATAGAGCAAATGCAGCAACGTGAACACTAATCATTTGAGATTTTTATGTCTGAGTTGAAACAAGATCAGTATTGGATGCAGCAAGCCATTGAACTTGCCAAACGAGGACTATATTCGACCAAGCCTAATCCAAATGTTGGTTGTGTGATTGTCAAAGATGATCAGTTAATTGGACAAGGTTTTCATCCTAAAGCGGGTCAGCCACACGCAGAGGTTTTTGCCTTACGCGAAGCGGGTGAACATGCACAAGGTGCAACAGCTTACGTTACGCTTGAACCATGTGCACATTATGGCAGAACCCCTCCTTGTGCCGAAGCATTGGTAAAAGCCCAAGTTAAAAAAGTAGTGGTCGCTTGTCCTGATCCTAATCCATTGGTGGCGGGGAAGGGTGTTCAGATTTTGAAAAATGCTGGAATTGAAGTAGAAGTTGGCATTTGTGAAGATTTAGCATCAAAACTTAATCAAGGCTTTTTGAAGGCCATGTCTACAGGCATGCCTTATGTACGTTTAAAAGTAGCCTCAAGTTTAGATGGGCGTACTGCAATGGCATCAGGTGAGTCGAAGTGGATTACCGGTTCTGCTGCCCGTCAGGATGTCCAGCATTGGCGTGCCATTTCAGGAGCAGTGATTACAGGTATTGAAACCGTGATTGCAGATGATTGTCAGCTTAATGTGCGCTCACTCGGTCATATTGATATTGAGACAGTTGCTCAACCAAAACGGGTTGTTTTAGATCGTCAAGGGCGTTTGCCACTTAACGCTAAGATCTTAGAGAATCCTGAAACTGTGATGGTGATGGGGCCGTATCGTCAAGAACTTGCTGATTTAGGCGTGATACAATTAGAAATTCAGCCTTTAAAAATGCTGTTACAGACCCTATCTAAGCAACATCAAATTTATGATGTGCTGGTTGAAGCTGGCGCAACATTGTCTACTGCCTTTTTGCAAGAAGGTTTAGTGGATGAATTAATCAGTTATATTGCCCCGATATTATTGGGGAAAAGTGCAAGGGCCATGTTCAATGCAGAATTTGAATATATGGCAGAGCAACTTCGTTTTACACTTCTTGATGTGACACAAATTGATCAAGATATACGCTTAAGGTTAATCCCTACGCAAGAGAAAGTATGAATTCAGAGCCTTCGGTTTATCACAAACGTCGTCATGCAGCCCGTACGACAGACGAATATCTTTTCCATCAGCTTGTGCCGTACTTGGGTAACAAGCGCCGATTGCTCCATCTAATTTTAGAAGCCCTTGAAATTACAGGGACACTAAATAGCAAGAAAAAGAATCCACCGATTTTTGCCGATTTCTTTGCCGGCAGTGGCGTCGTATCTCGTTTGGCACGTCAAAATGGTTACCGTGTGATTGCGAATGACTGGGAACCTTATAGTCATGCTTTAAATCATGCGATTTTAGCCTGTGTAGATGCGCCTGCTTTTAAAGAACTGGGTGGCTATCAAAAGGCAATCGACTATTTAAATCGTTTACCTGAAGTTAAAGGTTGGGTAACACATAACCTTTGTCCACGTAACGATGATGTATACGACCCAACCCGTGACCGTTTATTCTTTAAACGTCGTAACGGTATGCGTATTGATGCAATTCGTCAGCAGATTGCCACATGGCAGGCACAAGGTGCAATTAATGATGTAGAGATGAGTGCTTTGCTTGCGCCATTGCTCTATTCAGCTAGTTTTGTCAGTAACACCAGTGGCGTATTTAAAAGCTTCCACCAAGGGTGGGGCGGACGTACTCAAACTGCGCTAGAACGAATTGAGTCATTACTTTGGTTAACACCGAGCCGTTTTTGTGAGATTGGTGATCGCAAACGTCCGGCTGCTGAAATGTGGTGTGTAGATTCACAACATCTAGCAAATCAAATGAGTGGTTTTGAAGTTGATGTTGCCTATCTCGATCCACCATATAACCAGCATGCATATAGCAGTAATTACCATGTTTTAAATGCATTAACTTTATGGGATCAGGTCGATTTACCATCACCAGATACTAAAGGTTATAAGAGTGGTATTGATAGAGCATGGCGTAAAGAACGTCCAAGCCCATATAACTCTTCTAAACATGCAAAAGATGCATATGAGAAATTACTCTCAACGATCAATGCGCGCTATATTCTGACCAGCTATTCAACTGATGGTAATATCGAACCGAAAGATTTGCTTATGGCTAATCTGGAGCGGGGCAAAGTCACCTTGTTAACACAAGATGTGCCGCGTTATCGAGTGAGTAAACAACGACAGTCTGAACGTGCACGCGTACTTGAGTTTATTGTGATTACGGATACTCATGCCAAGTCAGGACCACCATTACGTCAGTTATTAGGCCAGCTTTACCACTTCGCCGAGCTAGGTGGTGTAGATACCTCAGGTAATAGTACACAGCTCGCACTTTGGTAAGCGCTGCAATTTAAGCAGTGTAAAAAGATTTGGAGATTGAGCCATGTTTACAGGCATCATTGAAAGTTTAGGTAAAGTTGAAAGCCTGCAAAGTGTAGGTGGTGATGTACGTCTACGTATTCAGACTGATCTGGATATGTCTGATGTACATTTGGGTGACTCGATTGCAACCAATGGTATTTGTCTCACAGTGATTGAATGGGGCGATAACTGGTACGCAGCAGATGTTTCCCGTGAAAGTTTAAATCGAACGACTTTAGGTAACTGGAAAGTTGGGCAACGTGTCAATGTTGAAAAGGCAATGTTACCGACAACGCGCTTTGGCGGGCACATTGTAAGTGGTCACGTTGATGGCGTAGGTGAAATTACTGTAGTACGTGAAGATGCTCGTTCAATCTATTATGAAGTTACAGCACCAGCAGAACTTGCTAAATATTTGGCGGAAAAAGGTTCAGTAACTGTTGACGGAATCAGCTTAACGATTAATCACTTACGTGGAAATATTTTAAGCTTGAATTTGATTCCGCATACTGCAGAACGTACCAATATTGGAACTTGGCAAGTAGGTAGTAAGGTCAATCTTGAAGTTGATGTGTTGGCGCGTTATATCGAGCGTTTATTGCTAGGTGATAAAGCAGCTGAGCAAAAAACCGAGTCAAATATTAGTATGGCTTTTTTAGCTGAGAATGGTTTTTTAAAATAAAAGCCAGATCATCAAAATAAAAAAACCGGAACAAATGTCCGGTTTTTTTATTTTTAAAAATTAATGCTTAGTTAGCGTGACCGAATCTGTACCCACCCACGCTTTATGATGTTGGGTACGTGTAATTGAGAACTTACCTTTTTCAGACTCTCGTGTAAGTAAGATAGATAAAGAATTAAAGTCGTTATGACTCATATAAAGTTCTTGTGCTGAAAATGTCCATTGTTCACCCTGATTAAGCTGCTCAAGTTGCATTGAAATCTGATGCGGAATGTCCATTTTTACCCTCATTAATTTTCATAAATAACCATGCGATATTCTAATAATTATTTGAACTAAAAGAATATTGTGCATGACTATTCTGTGACAATTAAATGTCAGTTTTATGACAGTAGAAGTTTTAAAAACTTTACTTCTCTATTTTTTCATCAGAAAACTTAGAGTTCTTTAAAATGTATTCAATTTCTTCTTGAGCTGCCGAATTTAGCTTGGCTCGGAAAGCCGCTACAGACTCTTCAATTAAGTTTTCAGCTTCAAGTTCTAAACGAATGCGTAAACTTTCAAGCTCAGATAAGATTTGATCATCGGTAATACTAAGTTTTACGCCAGCAGAGTAATTGACTGCCGGTGTTTCAGGGTTTTTCTGATAACGCGAAGTTTGCTCTGCAACTTCTTGTTCTAACTGACTGCGGATGGCTTGAAGTGCTTCAGTCTGCTCACTAAATTTACGAACTTCATCGGCTTGCAATTGGGCAGCATAGGCCGCTTCTAACGCTCGTTTATCAGCAAGTGCTTTCTCTAAAGCAAGCTGACGACGAATACGTGCTTGCTCAATCAGCTCTGCCTTGAGGTCCGCGTAAGCTTTTTCAATTTTTTGCTGTGATTCTAGCTGAGCTTTTTCATCATTTAAAACCCAAAGCTGAATCGGAGTTTGAGGTTCTAATAAGTCGCAAATACGTGCCAGATCTTGTTGATAGGCATGACGGACAGCTTCAGGCGCATTTAACCATCTTTTTTTAAAATCTTGCCCGACATTTAATGCCACCATGCTTCTCCTTTGTTCAACAGTATTTACATTTTAGCGCGTTATAATTTAAAGGTCCGCGGTTCTATACCCAAACGGCGATACATTTTAAATTTTTCTCGACCAATTTGCTTAGCTGTTTCATTATTTTCAACAATTTCTATAATGTGGCTAAAATGATCAACTTGTTCAAGTGCATGATTGTTAAAATTAAATACTAATAAGCCTTGTTCAAGCGGTTGTTTAGCCGAAATACATACAGCAGCCTCAGCTTGATCAACCCCATGCGTAATAAAACTGACAGGGTCGAAATCCCATAATCTTTCATCAAGAGTCTGTTGTAGCTGCACATCTGGGCAATACCACCAGATTTTAGGGTGCTTCTGTAAAATCTTTCGGCATAAACGGCAAGCACTATCGACTTGCCGTTCTTCACTGGTTTCAAACAGATAAAAACTAACTTTAGCCATTCGTATTTACACGATTCGCTAAAAATTGCATGAGTAATGGTACTGGACGACCTGTTGCACCTTTAGCTGGACCAGATAACCACGCTGTTCCTGCTACATCTAAATGAGCCCAACGGTACTCACGTGTAAAGCGCTCAAGGAAACATGCTGCCGTAATCGCACCGCCGTATGGACCGCCGATGTTTGCAATATCAGCAAATGGTGAATCAAGTAATTCTTGATAATCCTCAATCACTGGCATACGCCATACACGGTCAAATGATTGCTCACCTGCTTGCTGGAGTTCAGCTGCTAAAGCATCATCTGGTGAGAACAAACCACTCAGTACTTTACCTAAAGCGACTACACATGCACCAGTTAATGTTGCGATATCAACCACGACTGCTGGATTGAAACGTTTGATATAGGTCAATGTGTCGCACAGTACCAAACGACCTTCCGCATCGGTATTTAAAATTTCAACAGTTTGTCCGCTCATGGTTGTCACAATATCACCTGGGCGAGTTGCTTTACCTGAAGGCATATTTTCTGCAGCTGCAATTGCTCCAACGACATGAATAGGGAGTTTTGCTTCGCATAGCGCACGAATAGTACCTAATACAGAGGCTGCACCGCACATATCGAACTTCATTTCATCCATGCCTAGGCCTGGTTTTAAAGAAATACCGCCTGTATCAAAAGTAACGCCTTTACCAACAAGCACAACAGGCGCTTGATCGATTCCAGCTTGGTATTCGAGTGTTACGATACGACCCGGACGTTCAGATCCTTTGCTGACTGCAAGAAAAGCATACATACCTAAATCAGCCATTTGCTGTTCATTTAAGACAGTTACTTTGAGTAAGTCAGGGAATTCTGCAGCTAAAGCTAATGCTTGTTCTGCCAAATATTCAGGGAAGCAAATGTTGCCTGGACGGTTGCCAAGGTCACGTGCATACGACTGACCAGACTGTACGGCATGCACTAAAGCCAGTTGTTTTTCATCGAGGCTCGTCGTTGAACTAATTAAATCAACCTGTTGTAACACAAATTCATTTTTTTTCGATTTAAACTCATCATAACCATAAGCTGCTTGAGTTAAGCTTAAAGCGAATAAATAATGGTATTCGACAGGTAACGCAGCAATATCAATCGCGATATGCTTAAATTTATTTTGTGTCGATTTGATAATGGTTTGGGCAAGTTTAGCGAGCTTAACCGCCTGAAGTTCGGCTGTTTTTCCTAGGCCAAGTAATTGGCTATGAGGTTGATTTGAAATCTGACCGAATAAAGGCAGAGTTTCATTGAAGTTGCCTTTGAATTGGGTGGCAGTAAGAACGCTTTCTAGGTTATTGATTTGATATGTGTTGATGTTGCTTTGTAGCTGTTCTGAATCAACTAAAACCCACAAAGATTCATTAGATGTCTGTTCGGGAAAAGTTGTATAAGTTGTAAATTTCATGGCTGCCGTGATTGCCTATAGAAAGTTATGTTGGATTAAAACATTGAAACACTTTCAAGCATAGCGTTGCAATGTGCGGTTTTATATTTTTAACATTCGGGTAAACTAGCACACGTCCCGATTAGCCTTTTGGAAGTATTACTTTGATTATTCGGCGTTATCTCGTCAAGCAAGTTGTCTCTACCTCATTGGTGGTCATTTCTTTACTGACCTTAATCATGATGGGTGGTCGTCTGATCAAATACTTTGGTGTGGCGGCGCAGGGGCGTTTAGATGCCAGTATCTTATTTAGCATCATTGGATATCGTTTACCTGAATTTCTAACACTCATTTTACCATTGGGTTTTTTCATTGGTTTAATGTTGGTGTTTGGTCGTTTATATGTTGACCATGAAATGGCAGTACTGAATGGTAGTGGTGTAAGCCGTCATCAATTAGCACGATTACTCATTCCAATGACGCTTGTTTATATGGTGTTTCAGTCTGTGCTTATGCTCTGGATGACGCCATGGGGACTACGTGAGTTTGAAAAACTGACAACTACACAAGCTGTCCGGACAGGTTTCGATTTGGTTCGACCAAGAGAGTTTATTTCCTCTGGGCCATATACGATCTATGCAGGTTCATTGTCAGAAGACCGAAAGAATTTGAAGGATATTTTCTTTTATCAGCGCGCTGCTAAAGAAGATAAGCCAGATGTTATGATTTTGGCAAAAGAAGCGACTCGTGTAGAAGTTGCAAATGACACCGCCAATGTCGTTGATCTGGTACAAGGTCGTCGCTATGAAATATTCCCGGGACAACCAAAATATACACAAGCAGAGTTCCAGTCTTATCGTCTACGTTTAGAAAATGACAAAGATGTTAAGTTTGAGAGTGGCGATGTAGAAGCACTATCAACAACAAAACTCTTTTCAAAAACGAATGATCCAGTCATCAGAAGTGAGTTGGGATGGCGTCTATTTGGGCCATTCACCATTGTTATTGCGCTAATGCTCTCAGTGGCATTGTCTGAGGTGAGTCCACGACAAGGCCGTTATTACCGTCTTATTCCGGCGATTTTTATTTTTTCCAGTCTGATCGTATTAATGATTGCAATCAAGACTCGTATTAGTAAAGAAGAACTCGATATTTGGGCTTATCCTGCCGTGTTAGTTGTGTATGGCGTTGCTGCCGCCTTATTCTCACGTAAGCAGAAGTTAGGACCAAAAATCAAGAAACAGATCAAGCGAGTGAAATTATAATGTTAGCACGTCGAATAGTCGCCAAATATGTGACGAAAACCACTGCGCTTGCGATGTTTGGCACCACAGTTGTTTTGTCCATTCTTCAGGTCTTATTTACATATCTTGGCGAGTTGGGTGAGCTCAAACCAGACTATAACGCATGGCAAGCTCTCGTCTATGTCTTGTGGGGAGCTCCTCGCTATCTCTATGAAATTTTACCTATCTCTGCCTTGATTGGTGCTGTGATTGGACTGGGCTCATTGGCAACGAGTAGTGAACTCATTGTTATGCGTTCAGTCGGTGTTAGCTTATGGCGTATTGTTGGTTGGGTTATGCGCTCAGCTTTACTGCTTATTATTTTGTCGTTTGCTTTAAGTGAATGGGTTATCCCTTACACGAATGAAAAAGCACAAAGTGTTAAAAGCCATCGTTCAGTAGCTGCTTTAGGTGAAGTTAAAGGCTATTGGTCACGTGAAGGGCAGCGATTTATCTATATCGACTATGCTAACTCTCAAGGCAATTTAAGAGACATTCAAGTGGTCGACTTTGACCAGAACTATTACTTGCAATCATTAATTAATGCTCAGCAAGGACAGTTTATTAAAAATGGTCAATGGGCTTTGAAAAAAGCTGAACAAATGGACATTTTGGCGGCAGGCAATGCCATCAAAACTGACCATGAAGAACAATCACTTGCTTTAGCATTACAGCCTAAATATGTGCATATGGTGACTTTAGATCCTGAAGATTTATCGCCAAGCCAACTGATTAGCTTTATGCGTTATATGGATGAATATAGTCAGGTACCAAAGACTTACCAATTAGCTTTCTGGCAAAAAGTTGCTTCGCCATTTTCACTCATTGCATTAGTTCTAGTGGCGTGTTCTTTTATTTTTGGACCGTTACGCCAACAATCAATGGGTTTCCGTTTGGTGATCGCATTGTTTATTGGTTTGAGTTTCTATTATTTGCAAGATTTCTTGGGTTATGCGAGCTTGGTTTATTCCCCATCTCCAGCATGGTTCGTACTTGTACCTATCTTGCTAATGTTTGGTGCCGGAAGTTATTTGCTTTACCGCGCTCGTTAGAAATAAGTGATATTTATGGTTTTCATCAATCGCGGATATTGGTGAAAGCCATAGGAATAAATAGAGTCTTGACCGAAAATTCGGTAAGATATTGTGACGAAATTGTAGACAAAAGAGAAATTGATTATGACGGATGCAACTGCTGGCAAGATCCCTCACGTTCTGGTCATTATGGATGGTGTTGGACACCGTGAAGCGATTGAAGATAATGCTTTTCTTGCAGCAAAAACACCAAATTTGGCGGCAATGAAAGCCAAGCATCCGAATAGTCTAATTTCTGGTTCAGGTGAAGATGTTGGATTGCCTGATGGGCAAATGGGGAACTCTGAAGTTGGCCATATGAATCTTGGCGCTGGCCGTGTGTTATATCAAGACTTTACCCGCATTACTAAAGATATCCGTACTGGTGACTTTTTCAAACATGAAGTGTTGATCGACGCTGTTGAAAAAGCCAAAGCTGCTGGCGGTGCTGTTCATATTATGGGGCTACTTTCAGAAGGTGGCGTCCATTCACATGAAGATCATATTGTGGCGATGTGTGAGCTTGCATTAAAACGCGGTGCAAAAGTTTACTTACACGCGTTCCTTGATGGTCGTGATACACCTCCACGTAGTGCTCAGCCGTCTTTAGAAAAATTAGATGCATTATTTGCTCAATATCCGGGCCAAGGCCGTATCGCAACCATGATTGGTCGCTACTTTGCAATGGACCGTGACAACCGTTGGGATCGCGTTGAGCAAGCTTATCGCTTGTTGACCGAAGGTGAAGCACTTCGTACTGCGCAAACAGCGGTTGAAGGGTTGGAATTAGCTTATGCAGCCAATGAAAATGATGAGTTTGTAAAAGCGACTCGTATTGGTGATATTGCTAAAGTTCAAGATGGTGATAGCGTTGTATTTATGAATTTCCGTGCTGACCGAGCTCGTGAAATTACTCGCGCATTTGTAGAGAAAGACTTTGCTGGTTTTGAACGCAAAGCTGTACCAAATCTTTCTAAATTTGTGATGTTAACGCGTTATCAGGCAAGCATTGATGCACCAGTTGCCTACATGCCAGAAGCCCTTAAAAATTCATTGGGTGAGTATTTATCTTCTTTAGGTAAAACCCAGTTACGTATTGCCGAAACTGAAAAGTATGCGCATGTAACATTCTTCTTTAGTGGTGGCCGTGAAGATGAATATCCGGGTGAAAAACGTATTTTAATTCCATCTCCAAACGTTGCGACATATGACCTTAAGCCAGAAATGAGTGCTTATGAAGTCACTGATGAGTTGGTTAAAGCGATTAATTCGGGTGAATACGACTTATTAGTTGTGAACTATGCAAATGGTGATATGGTCGGTCATACAGGTGTGTTTGATGCTGCGGTTAAAGCAGTTGAAGCGGTTGATACTTGTTTAGGTCGTGTCTATGAGGCAGTTATGGCGAAAAAAGGCCATATGCTCATTACTGCTGACCATGGTAACGTTGAACAAATGCAAGACTACGAAAGTGGGCAAGTGCATACTCAACATACAACCGAGCTTGTACCGTTTATCTATGTTGGTCCAACACAAGCAACAATTGCAGAAGGTGGTGTGCTTGCAGACGTAGCACCGACAATTCTCAATTTAATGAAGATTCCTGTTCCTGCCGAAATGCAAGGACGTAATCTGATTACACTATCTGTATAAGTTAAAGGTGATTGGATGCTGCAACACATTAAATATAAAAAACTTATTGTAAGTATGTTGCTGTGTTGCAGCCAATTTGCTTTTGCAGCGCCAGTTGTAAAAGAAAAAATGTCACCTTTGCATTCGGATTCGGAAGAACCAGAACATAGCTATGCAGAGGTGCCGATCGAGTCGATTCAACAGTTTGTGCAAATTTATGGAATCGTCCGAGATAACTACGTTGATGTGAAATCTGACGATGCCTTATTTCAACAAGCCATAAAAGGATTGGTAAGTGGGTTAGATCGTTATTCGCGTTATTTATCGGCAGAAGAATATCGCCAACTGATTCAATACACAGAGGGTGATCTTGCATCAGTTGATTTTGCATTAAGCCCTGAATCACATGCTCATAAATGGATGATTCGTGATCTTAAAACCGGTTCTGATTCCTATAAATTAGGTTTGAGAAATGGTCAGACGATTCTCAAAATTGATAATCAAGATTTAAAAAATTTAAACCAAGATCAGGTGCTTGGCCTACTTTACGGTTCTATTGGAAGTACACTTCAAGTACAAGCAGAAGAGCTAAACGGAAATATCAACTTAGTTCGTAATAAAAAAATAGAAACCGATATAGAATCTGTAATGCTACATAATCAGGTGCTCGTACTAAAAATTAGAGTATTCCAACAAGACACTGCTAATGAAATTAAAAGATTAATTGAAGAAAACAGTTCTCCACGTTTAAAAGCTGTTTTAATTGATTTGCGAAACAATCCGGGTGGGTTGTTATCGGCAGCAGTTGAGTCAGCAGATTTATTTTTAAATAACGGAATTATTGTTTCAACCAAAAGCCGTTCGGAAGGTAACCAGCAGTTTCAGGCTTTGCCCGGTAATGAATTTCAGAATATAAAACTGGGTATATTAATTAATCACCGCTCTGCATCGGCAGCAGAAGTTTTTACTGCGGCCATGAAAGAACACCAGCGTGCTTGGGTGATGGGTGAAAAAAGTTATGGAAAAGGTGTAGTGCAAAAGCTATTTCCTTTACCGAGTGGAGCAGCTCTACAAATGACAGTCTCACACTACTACACGCCAAATGGCAATATGATTGAAGGGCAGGGTATTCAACCTAACCAGACCTATCCATTACCTGCAGAAATGAAAGAAGACGTATATTTAGAGCGCGTTGCAGATTTATTTCTAAAGAGGAAGTAACTTTTATACTTCCTCTCCCATTTCAGTATCTAAGCCAAACTTTTTGAGTCGATAGCGCAAAGAACGGAATGTCATTCCTAGCTTTTTAGCTGCCAAAGTTCGATTCCAATGCGTCATGTTCAGAGCATTTAGTAGAATATCTTTTTCGATATTTTCTAAGTAACGTTCTAAACCTTCCATTGGAAATTTTGGGTGAGTCTGAACAGTCGGTGTTTGATTTAGTTGTTTCGTTACGATTTGCGGGCTCACACTACTGCCTCTAAGAGGAGGTGCTAAGTGTGTTAAATCAATGGACTCATCATCACTTAAAGTAATAGCTCGTTCAATCATATTTCTTAATTCACGAACATTACCTGGGAAGTCTTGTTGCAATAAGTAAGTCTCAGCGCTCGCCGTTAATTGCTTGCTTGAAATTCCCCATTCCGTACAAACCTTTTGAATAAAATGATTGGCTAATAGCAAAATATCTCCACCACGGTCACGCAGTGGCGGCAACATAATATCCATAACATGAATACGGAAAAATAAGTCCTGACGGAATTTACCTTGTTGGACTAATAAATCTAAATCTTGGTGACTTGCACTAATTACTCGAAAATCAACATCAATTTCCTGATCTGAACCTACTGGGCGAATCTTTTTCTCTTGCACAGCCCGCAGCAATTTAACCTGCATAGTTAATGGCAATTCGGCAATTTCATCTAAAAATAAACTGCCGCCGTGTGCCGATAAAATCAGCCCTTGTTTGTCTTGAGTCGCGCCAGTAAAACTGCCTTTTTTATGCCCGAAAAGTTCACTTTCCATGAGCTCAGTTGGGATTGCTCCACAGTTAATTGCAATAAATGGTCCTTCACTGCGGTTGCTTAAGCGGTGAATCAGATTCGCAACAACTTCTTTGCCCGTACCAGACTCGCCTGTAACAAATACAGGAGCTTGGGAGCGGGCTATTTTTTTAATAGCTGTCCGTAAGTTTTGTATAGGTGGTGAACGCCCAATTAATAAGTCATTCTCTAGAGTTGTTTCACTAAACTCATGCTCTGGTTTTGGCTGGTTAAGCGCTTTTTTTAATAGCTGATCTAAATGAATTTGGTTAATTGGTTTGCTGACAAAATCAAAAGCTCCCGCTTTTAATGCTGCAATTGCAATATCCATATTGCCGTATGCAGTTAAGACTGCAATGGGTGTGTGTGGGTAAGTTTGAGAAACATGTTGAACCAATTCTAAGCCACTCCCATCGGGTAAGTTTAGATCGGTTAAACATGCATCGTAATGAAACTGAGTAAAGAGCTGTTTGGCCTGTTCAACCCGATAAGCAAGATGTGTCTTAATCCCCATTCGTGCAAGAGTCATTTGCATTAACAGGCACAAATCTTCTTCATCGTCTACAAGCAAAACGAGTGGTTGCTGTTCTGCCATTTCCCCAAAAACCTAATAAAAAATCAATATATTATTGGGCACGCTATTCGGAAGCATGCCCCTTGTTTTTGCTCTACATAAGTGAGCTTTGCATGATTTGCCTCACAAAAACTATGAGACAAATATAATCCTAAACCAGTTCCATTAATTTCGGTACTAAAAAATGGTTTAAATAATTGAGATATATCACGTTTTGAAACACCTTCACCGTAATCGATCACATCAATATAAATTTTATTTGTTTGTGAGTGAATATTGATCAGAACATAGGGAGAGTCGGGTGCATTGTGGCGTAGAGCATTCCTAACAAGGTTAATGAGGACTTGTCTGAGTTGCTTTTCATCAAACAATAGCTTTAAGGATAAATCAGAACTTTTAAGCTCGATCGCATGTTTAACATCAGATAAATCTTCATCTAATAACGTTTTTATGAAGTCGTTTAGTTCAATCTGGATCGGATACGTTCTTTCACTGCGGGCAAGTCCTAAAGTGTCTTGAACAATACTATCAATGCGTTTCGTTTGCTTTCCAATCATATTGCGTAAAGTATTTTGCTGCTCCACATCACTATCTTTGAGTAATTCATTTGCTTGAACAATGGCTGAAAGAGGATTGCGGATTTCATGTGCAATACTTGCTGAGAGTTGTCCTAAAGCGGCAAGTTTGAGTTGTTGAGCTTGCTGATTAATCTGCTGTGCATCTTGTAAGATAAGTAGTGTTAATGCTTGTTGTGGTACTAAAAGATGCTGCACTTTAATATTAATAGAGTAGGCCGAAAGCCGAGACTCAAAAATAAATCGATCACCTTCTTTTAGGTTATTAAACTTAAGAATTTCAAATAAGTCAGCATGCCATTTTGCTAAGGGATATTTTTCACTAGCAAATTGAGGGGGAATTCCTAAAAGAGAGCAGGCGGCTGGATTGCTTAAAACAATGTCGTAGTTTTCATCTAGAACTAAATAACCTTCTTCAATTTGTTCCAAAATATAGCGGTTAATATTTTGTAGTTGATAGCGTTCTATTGATTGATGGAACGTTAGCGCTTCAAGTAATTTAAAGCGCTGGACCGCAATTTGTCCGATTCCGTGTACTACAAAAAACAAGAATGCCAATAAGGCGCTATTACCAATCGTATTTAAATTATTGTAGTCAAATAAACTGCCAACGAAGCGTTGGTAAATAACCGCAATGACTGCAAGTAATGTAATGAGCAACGACATTCTTGCGCTAAGTAAAATGGCCGAAGTAAATATGGCAATAACATAGAGCAAGCTGAGTTGAAGATTGGGTTCACCTACTGAAAATGTAAGTAAACTCAGACAGATAATATCAACTACAAAAAATAAAATGAGCTGCCTTGTTGCCTGACTGGCAATAAACTTAAAACATAAAAGTTGAAGAAGGCTTAAGAGCGAATAGCCGAGTAGTGTGTAAGAATATAG
Source organism: Acinetobacter sp. WU_MDCI_Abxd143 (assembly GCF_025514195.1). NCBI lineage: Bacteria > Pseudomonadati > Pseudomonadota > Gammaproteobacteria > Moraxellales > Moraxellaceae > Acinetobacter > Acinetobacter sp. WU_MDCI_Abxd143. Next base: position 39,140 of record NZ_JAHPTH010000012.1, on the reverse strand, counting down.
AGCGGGTTGTTGTAGACTATTGTCGATTTGAGCATCGGTTAAAACCAAAATAATATTCAGGCTAACCGCAATAATAAGGCGATATAAACCATACCACGTGCCCAAACGAAATATCGTATGGGACAAGGATGAGTTTACGGGAAATTGCATATAAGTCTGATTAAGGCTTGATCAGACCGTAACGAATCGCGAGATGAGTCAGTTTAACGTCACTATCAATGGCTAGCTTTTCAAAAATACGGTAGCGGTAAGTATTCACTGTTTTAACACTTACAAAAAGTTTGTCTGCGATTTCTTGAGCGCTAATACAATTTACAACCATCATTGCAACTTGCATTTCTCGTTCAGAGAGAGAGTCAAAAGGCGATTGCTGTGTGTCGGATAAATAAGAACTTGCTAATTGCTCCGCAATATCGGCACTAAAGTATTTGCCACCTTGCATCACTTTATTGATAGCCCGAACCATTTCGGTAATTGGAGCACCTTTGGTGATGTAACCTTTAGCTCCTGCTTTAAGCAAAAGAGAAGGGTAAGGTTCTTCTGCTAAGCCACTGACTGCAATCACTTTTGTATCTGGTGCTGTTTGCAGTAAACGACGTGTTGTTTCTACGCCACCGATGCCAGGCATATTGACATCAAGTAGCACAACTTGAGGATGTTTCTGACGAACAATAGCAATTGCTTCTTCACCCGATTCGGCTTGTCCAATGACCTCTACATCGGCATGATCTTCTAACATACGGCAAATGCCCGTACGTACAAGTTCATGGTCATCCACAACTAAAACTGTAATCAAGAAGACCTCCTTTCTTTCAAAAAACAAGTTTTTTGTTACATAAAGCAAAATTAGCTTGCAATGGAATGACAAAATTAGCAATCCTATTCTTATATAGTGAGCGAATAGTTGTGCACAATTGTGTCGGTAAAAGCGTTATACCTTATACCTCAAATGTAAGGCATAATTATAGTAAGCGCAAATGTGTATCACCCTGAGTCGAGTATTGTGCCGTGAAAAATTCTAAAAAGTCTTTAATGCATGTGCTAAGCATGTCTATTTTGCTTGGTTTGAGTTCAACAAGCTTTGCAGAACTCGTCAATAACCCGTCCTCAGGGAATAGTGGTACTGCAAGCTTAAATTGGTCTTCAGCTGATGCTAGCCAATTTTTAAATGATGAAGATGATGAACCTACTCCGCAAGGTTTAACATCGGTAACCACAACTTTGCGTGGTGGTAGTGCACCGAAAATTGTAGCATCTGCACCGAAGATTGCTCCAATCCGTGATACGACTGGTTACAATGCCCAGCCGAGTGTAAGCGCTCGAGCTGCACTTGTGATGGACGCGCAAACTGGTGAAGTGCTCTACAGTAAAAATACCAACGCTTCTGTGCCAATTGCCTCTATTACTAAATTGATGACAGCAGTTGTAACGGCAGATGCCCGTTTAAACATGTCAGAAGAAATTACACTTGAGCAAATTGATTTTGCTGGTGCAGGTGGTAAAAACTCAAGTTCAACACTCCGTGTTGGCGACAAGATGAACCGTGCAGAAGTTCTTCTATTTGCTCTAATGAAATCTGAAAACCCAGCAGCGGCAGCTTTAGCACGTACTTATCCGGGTGGTCGTCCAGCATTCGTAGCTGCAATGAACGCTAAAGCACGAGCTTTAGGCATGAACGCAACTCACTACTATGAGTCAACTGGTTTAGATCCGCGTAATGTATCTTCTGCGCGTGACTTAGGGATTTTGGCAAGTACAGCTTCTCAATATGGTTTGATCCGTCAATTCTCAACTACACCGACCTATGACTTTAATTTGGGTTATCGCGTGTTGAAATCTAACAATACTAATGCGCTAGTGCGTAATGGTGGTTGGAATATTAACTTGTCTAAAACTGGTTATATTAATGAAGCAGGTCGCTGTGTTGTGATGCATACCACTGTAAACTCACGTCCGGCAGTGATTGTATTACTGGGTGAGCCAAGTACACAGGCACGTAATAATGATGCAACTAACTTGCTTGGCTGGTTGAGCAATTTGCCAAAACGTATTTAATTTAAATATTCAAAAAACGCTTCTATTAAGAAGCGTTTTTTTATAGCTATAAAAAAGACATAAAAAAACGGCTGTTTAAAACAGCCGTTTTTGAAAAATCAGATCTTACATATTAGATAAAATCGAATCTTTTACTTGGTCCATTGTTGCATCAATTGACAACATCACTGCATCAGCACATTGTTTGATTGCAGTATCAGGATCTTTCAAGCCATTACCCGTTACTGTACATACAATGACAGAACCTTCGGCAATTTTACCCGCTTTAATATCACGGATCGCACCGCCGATAGAAGCAGCAGATGCAGGCTCAACAAATACGCCTTCATACATAGAAAGTAAGCGTTGAGCTTCTAAAATTTCGCTGTCTTGAAGTTCATCAAACCAACCTTTAGAGTCACGTACTACAGCTTTTGCATGGTTCCAGCTTTGTGGGTTACCAATACGGATTGCAGTTGCAACAGTTTCAGGGCTTTCAACTGGAGCACCACGTAAGAATGGAGCTGCACCAGAAGCTTGATAACCCACCATTGTTGGTAAACCTTCAGGTTTTGGACCAGTGAATTGATCGGTAGCAGCATCATAAATCACTTGTTCAAACTGATCAGCAGGCTGGTTTGCTACAGCTTCGGTATAACCCATCCAGTGAGCGGTGATATTACCTGCGTTACCTACAGGTAAGCAGTGGTAATCAGGTGCACGGCCTAAAGCTTCAACGATTTCATAAGCAATGGTTTTTTGACCTTGCAATCGGTAAGGGTTGATTGAGTTTACAATCGTTACAGGTGCTTGATCAGCAACTTCTTTTACAAGACGCATACCATCATCGAAGTTACCACGAATTTGCATAGTGATCGCACCATACATCATCGCTTGTGCCATTTTACCCATCGCAATTTTGCCTTCTGGAATCAAAACAAATGCTTTGATACCTGCGCGTGCAGCATAGGCAGCAGCAGCAGCAGAAGTGTTACCAGTAGATGCACAGATAATCGCTTTAGAGCCTTCTTCAACCGCTTTGGTTACAGCCATGGTCATACCACGGTCTTTAAATGAACCAGTTGGGTTTAAACCCTCATATTTCACATAAATTTCAACATCTTTGCCAATAATACGTGGAATATTCTCAAGTTTAATGAGTGGGGTGTTGCCTTCACCCAAAGAGATAGCACGAGTAGTTGCCGAAACTGGCAAACGGTCACGATAACGATCTACAAGACCAGTATAACGATTGGCATTAGACATGATGGTGTTCCAATTAGAGGTGAAGCGGGAGAGGGAATCTTTCCCTCAACCTGATTAACTATCGAGCGATTCTAAACGAATTCTTACGATTTCGCCACGAATTGCAGGTAATGCTTGGATTTGTGCAAGAGCATCATCCATTTTTGATTCAACGATTGGATCGGTCAGAATCACGATTGGAATAAGGTCTTTTAAACGAGATTGTTGCATGATCGCATCAATACTAATTCCAGCGCGACTTAAGATGGTAGTAACATCTGCAAGTACGCCAGTTTGGTCTTCTGCATTTAAGCGGATGTAATAACCTGTGGTCATTTCTTCACGGCTTAAAATTGGCACATTGGTTAATGCTTCAAAAGCCAACTGAGGAATTGTTCCTGCGCCATCTTCGGTATAAGAGATGTCACGAACAATATCAATAACGTCGGCAACAACTGCAGAAGCTGTAGGACCTGCGCCTGCACCCGCGCCGTAATAGAGTGTTGGACCTACGGCATTAGCTTGAACTAAAACAGCATTTTTAACGCCGTTTACATTCGCAATAAGTTGTTCATCTGGAATAAGTGTTGGGTGAACACGTAACTCAATACCTTTTTCAGCACGACGTGCAATACCAAGATGTTTAATGCGGAAACCAAGATCTTCGGCATATTTCACATCTTGCGCAGTGATTTTGCTGATACCTTCGGTATAAACCTTATCAAACTGAAGAGGAATACCAAACGCACAAGACGCTAAAATTGTAAGTTTATGCGCAGCATCAATACCTTCAACGTCAAAAGTTGGGTCTGCTTCTGCATAACCGAGTTCTTGAGCTTCTTTTAATACATCGTCAAATGCACGACCTTTCTCACGCATTTCAGTCAGAATAAAGTTACCTGTACCATTAATGATGCCAGCCAACCATTCGATATGGTTTGCAGCAAGACCTTCACGGATCACTTTAATAATTGGAATACCGCCAGCAACTGCTGCTTCATAAGCAATTTGCACAGCATTGTCTTCTGCTGCTTTAAATAATTCATTGCCATGTTCAGCAAGTAAAGCTTTATTGGCAGTCACGACTTGTTTGCCGTGTTTGATCGCTTCCATGATAATTTCATAAGCAGGATGGATACCACCCATGACTTCTACAACGACATCTACATCGGGTTGACGAACGATATCAAGTAAATCTGCGCTTTGTTTAATCCCTTCCAGTTCGAGATCTGGACGAGGGCGGCGTGTTCCAACGTGGGTAATTTGAATTTCTCGACCGGTGCGACGTTTAATTTCAGCGGCATTTTCTTGTAGTAGTTTAAGGGCTCCTCCACCTACGGTTCCTAAACCGAGTATTGCCAGGCGAACTGGTTTCACGTCACACTCCATATCATCATTTAATCATTTAGTTGAAGCTAGATCATAGCTAAAAAAAACGCCAGACTCTAGCGCTTTTAGTGCTTGTTCAATGAATTAGAGTGCGATGTTTGGAAAAGAAGAGTAGATCAGTCTTTAAACAGAGGTTGTTTAAATATTAATTATTGAAAAAACAAAGCGCTGCAATCAGAGCAGCGCTTTTTAAAAGAGATAGGTGATTAATCATTCATCAGCTTAAAGGGTGTTATTTATCCAGACGTTTAATTAATTCATCTGGTGTTAGGTATCCACCTAAGTACTCACCATCAACATTGTAAATAGCTGGTGTTCCATTTACACCCATGTTTAAGCCAAGTTGATATTGTTCACGAACAGGGTTTTTACATTGAGCAGGTGGAATATTGATACCTTGTACGGCTTGGTTAAAGGCAGCTTTACGGTCTGTACTACACCATACAGCTTCCATGGTCGGCATAAACTGTTCACCGCGTGGCCAAGCGATATAGCGTACTTCAATACCCTTTTCATTAATTTCAGGAATGTGCTCATGTAGTTTATGGCAATAAGGACAACTTGCATCGGTAAACACATAAATCACATGTTTCGCCTTACCTTTTGCAGGGTAGACAATCAAATCTTCATTTTTTAAAGCCGCTAGGTGCTTTTTATTTTCCGATGCTTGGAGGCTATCGCCAATATTATGAAGTTCTTTATCACCTAAACGGATGACATCACCTTGAATAAGGTATTTACCGTCGCTGGTTGTATAAATTGACGTCATTCCTTCGAGGTTTACCCAATATAAGTTAGGAACTTCAGTAGGCTTGATATCTAAAATTTTGGCGTTGATGTTTGCATTCTTAAATTGTTTTTGCAAAGTTTCAATTAAACGCTGTTTAGCATTGCGTTCAATAATGGTTGAAGCTTCCCCCGTAGCAGGTGCGGTCGCAGTGAGCGCATCTTCTTTTTGTGGTTTGTTTTCTTTAGAACAAGCACTGAATAACAGGCTAGAAGCCAAAGCACAGGCAAGAAAAAGTTGAGATCGGGTAAAAGACATAGATAACCCTTATTTCATCAGTATTTATAGTCAGAAGCTGCTAAGCATAACAAAAAATCTAACGTGTATTGTTAAAACTTTCTTAACCTTTGTGAACGAAATCAAGTGATTGTTAGGGATATTTCAAATAATAAGTTTTAAATTTTTTAACCTCTAGGGTGATGTTTTTCATGCAATTGTTGCATTCTTACTTGTGCCACATGTGTGTAAATTTGAGTCGTTGATAAGTCGCTATGACCCAGTAACATTTGTACTACGCGCAAGTCCGCGCCGTGATTGAGCAGGTGTGTTGCAAAGGCGTGACGTAAGGTGTGCGGCGAAAGTTCAGCTTGAATATTAGCTTGTAAGGCGTACCGTTTAATGGCATACCAGAAGTTCTGACGGCTCATAATTCCGCCGTGTTGAGTCAAAAAAAGATAATCCGTCGAGCTTTTGTAGAGTTGAGGCCGAGCATCCTGCAAGTAGCGTTCTACCCATTCACAGGCGAATTGTCCTAACGGAACCAAACGCTCTTTATTACCTTTACCTGTAACACGTAAATAGCCTTGTTTTAAGTTAATGAGTTCTAGGCGTAAGTTCAGCAGTTCTGAAACTCGTAAACCACATGCGTAAAGAACTTCAAACATTGCCCGATCACGTAAACCCAGTGCCGTATCAATATCAGGAGCCTGAATCAGTGCTTCGACATCTTCCTCTGATAGATCTTTAGGTAAGGCTCGACCAATCTTTGGAGAGTGATGGGTTGCTACAGGATTATCACTTCGTAATTTCTGTTCACGTAAAAATTTGTAAAACTGGCGTAGAGCAGATAAGCAGCGGGCAATTGAGCGTGGGCTTTTTCCAGCTTTAGTCAACTCAATCAAAACATCAGCGATATCATCACTTGTCCACTCTGGAAGAGCTGATTTTTTATGAAGTTCGCTGCATTGAATAAGGTCAGATAAATAAGCGTTACGCGTATGTGGACTCACCGTCTGAGCAACGAGATAGTCACGAAAACCTTGTAGAAAGCTTAAATGTTCAGGAATTTGAACAGGGCTTGGAATACGCGGTTTTTTATTCAACATACACTAGATCCTCTAAACCTCTGTACTCTAAAAGAAACTTTAAGGTTTGTCGATTAAACTGAATAAGAAGTGAAATTTAACCTTATTTGGTAATTATTCTCATTTATATGTATACTAGAAAAAAAGGTTTAGGATCGGATGCGGTGCGTTTATCAGCTTTAAAAGTGAAGCAAGCGGCGACCATCACCAAAGTGAATCGGATAGAAGTAGAGTCCGAGCAGCAAGATTTGGTCGCAATTCGTTTGGAAAGTCTGGGCTTTGTACCGGGCACACGAGTGGAAGTGATTACCAAGGGTGTTTTTGGTGGTGATCCGATCTTGATCCAAATTGGCTTTACTCGCTTCGCTTTACGTAAAGCAGAAGCGGAAAAAATTGAAATTCAAGTAGAAGAAGGAGTACCCGCATGAGTGATGCGTTACGTATTGCCCTTGTGGGAAACCCAAACTGTGGTAAAACCTCTCTCTTTAACCATTTAACTGGCACTCGACAAAAAGTTGCAAACTATGCGGGTGTAACGGTCGAGCGTAAGGTTGGTCATTTTCAGTTACCTTCAGGTCGAGCAGTACGTGTGCTCGATTTACCAGGGACCTATAGCCTTAATGCGACCAGTCCTGATGAAGCTATTACCCGTGACGTTTGCTTGGGTAAAATTGCCGAAGAAGGTCAGCAAGATGCCTTTTTATGTGTGGTTGATGCCACTAACTTAAAATTGCATTTAGGCCTCGTACTCGAAATGATCGAGTTAGGTCGTCCGATTTTACTTGTTCTGAATATGATGGATGAAGCGCGTCGTCGTGGCATCCAAATTAATACTCAAAAGCTATCCCAGCGTTTGGGCGTACCCGTTGTTGAAACAGTTGCTGTCCGTAATGCGGGTATTGAAAATTTATTACATGCTCTTGATCAAGAAAAATACAGTGTGCCACAGACTGAACTCAGTGGTTTAACTGGGACGCATCATCAAAAAATCGATATGATTTTTAAAGATGTGGTTCATTATGTTGATCAGGGAGACAAGCGTACTGATTTTTTAGATCGCATTTTCTTACATCCGGTTTTAGGCCTACTTAGCCTTGCCCTTATGATGTTTATTGTGTTCCAAGCAGTTTTTGCATGGGCAGCTCCATTCATGGATAGCATTGAAGGCTTCTTCGGTTGGCTAGGTGAAGTAGTAGGTTCTGTGATTACACAGCCACTACTGCATAGTTTGGTTGTTGACGGAATTATCGCGGGCGCGGGTGGCGTAGTTGTGTTCTTGCCACAAATTTTGATCTTGTTCTTCTTTATTTTAGTACTCGAAGAATCAGGCTATTTACCGCGTGCAGCATTCTTGCTTGATAAATTAATGTTCCAAGCGGGCTTAAGTGGCCGTGCCTTTATTCCTTTACTTTCGAGCTTTGCTTGTGCAGTACCAGGAATTATGGCAACGCGTAGTATTAGTGACCCTCGTGATCGTTTTACGACCATTATGGTTGCGCCTTTAATGACCTGTTCGGCACGTTTACCTGTCTATGCTTTGCTGATTGCTGCCTTCATTCCAGAGAAAATGGTCTGGGGTATTTTTAACCTGCAAGGTTTAGTGCTTTTCGGTCTGTATATGGCTGGTATTGTGAGTGCGCTGTGTGTTTCATTTTTAATGAAATTCTTTCAAAGAGATAAGTCGCAGCATGCTTTATTGCTAGAGCTACCAAGTTATCGTTTCCCTGATTTAAAAAGTGTGGGAATCGGTTTATTGGATCGTGCAAAGATCTTCTTGAAACGCGTCGGCGGAATCATTTTTGCGCTCTCTATTTTGCTCTGGTTCTTGTGTACTTTCCCGCAGCCACCAGAAGGGGCGACATTACCTGCCATAGATTATAGTTTTGCAGGTATGCTCGGACATCTTATCCAACCTTTATTTGCTCCAGTTGGTTTTAACTGGCAAATCTGTATCGCCTTAATCCCAGCTATGGCTGCTCGTGAAGTGGTTGTCGCGGCATTAGGTACAGTTTATGCCTTGTCTGCAACAGATGATGATGCTGTGGCACAAGGTTTGTCACATCTGATTAGTGCAGATGGAACGGGTTGGTCTTTGGCAACAGGTTTATCACTTTTAGTGTGGTTCATTTATGCTCCACATTGTTTGGCAACACTGGCAACGGTACGTCGCGAAACAGGTTCATGGAAACATGTTGCAGCTATGACTGCATATCTGTTTGGTTTAGCTTATTTTGCATCGTTTGTTACCTATCAAATTGCTTCCCACTACTGGGGCTAAAGCAATAAAGGAGGTTGTATATGGTTCAATATCTGATTATTGCGGTTTTAGTGATTTGGAGTGCTGTAGTTGTTTTTAAGAAAGTATTTCCAAAAACAGCAAATTCAGTCTTTTCTTCACTCTCTGCATTTTGCGAAAAGCAAGGTTGGGTAACCTTGGCAAAATGGCTTAAACCGAAAATGGCCTTTGGTTGTGCTGGCGGTTGTGGTTGTTCAAGCGAAGATAAACCTACCAATACAGTTCAAGAAATTAAGCCGATTAAATGGCAATAAACTTAGTATTTCTTGTTTCGTTTAAAAAGCCATCATATTGATGGCTTTTTTACGCACTGACACAAAAAAAGATGAATAAAGTTCAAACTGAAAAAGCATTCAAAACAGCAAAGTGCTAACATTTTTGCCATTCTGTCGATTGATAAATTGTGGGGCAAAAATGTTAATACAACGTGGTGGGTTAAAAGTTGTAGCAGGCTTGGGAATATCAGGCGTTTCTGCTGTAAATTTCCTGCATGAACAAGGCTACCAAGTTGCAGTAACAGACTCTCGTCCCACGCCACCAGGGCATGATCAGATTCCAGCTGGCGTTAAAACCAGTTTCGGTCAACTTGACCAAGAATTATTATTACAAGCAGAAGAAATTATTTTAAGCCCAGGTCTTGCACCACAATTACCAGAAATTCAGGCAGCTATTGCTCAAGGTATTTCGGTAGTAGGGGATATTCAATTATTACGCCGTGCAACCGATGTGCCTATTGTGGCGATCACTGGTTCTAATGCTAAAAGTACAGTAACGACTTTAATTGGCTTAATGGCTAAAGATGCAGGTAAGAAAGTTGCTGTGGGTGGCAATCTTGGACGCCCAGCTCTAGATTTATTAAAAGATCAACCTGAATTAATTGTACTTGAGCTATCAAGTTTTCAGCTAGAAACCACGTCTCACTTAAATGCTGAAGTTGCTGTGGTTCTCAATATGAGTGAAGACCACTTAGATCGTCACGGCAATATGTTGGGTTATCATCAAGCAAAACACCGTATTTTCCAAGGCGTTAAAAAAGTAGTATTTAACCGTGATGACGCTTTAAGTCGTCCTCTCGTTCCAGATACCACACCAATGCAAAGCTTTGGTTTAAATGCACCAGATTTAAATCAATATGGTGTTTTAAGAGATGGTGATGGCACGCTTTGGCTTGCGCGTGGTTTACAGCGTTTAATTAAAAGCTCAGATTTATATATTCAAGGCATGCATAACGTAGCAAATGCTTTAGCTTGTCTCGCATTAGGAGAGGCAATAGGCCTGCCTATGGAATCTATGCTTGAAACCTTAAAACAATTTAAAGGCTTAGAGCATCGCTGTGAATATGTAAAGACTGTGCATGATGTACGTTATTACAATGATTCTAAAGGCACAAACGTTGGCGCTACGCTTGCAGCAATTGATGGTTTAGGTGCTGCCATTGAAGTGAAAAAAGGTAAGGTTGCCTTGATCTTAGGTGGTCAAGGTAAAGGTCAGGATTTTGGTCCATTACGCTCTTCTATCGAAAAATATGCCAAAGTTGTGGTATTGATTGGTGAGGATGCTTCGGTGATTGAACAAGCCATTCAAGGTGCAACCAAAATTTTACATGCAGCAACGCTTAAAGAAGCTGTAGAGCTGTCTCAACGTGAAACACAGGCCGAAGATGTGGTTTTGTTATCACCAGCATGTGCAAGTTTTGATATGTTTAAAAGTTATAATGACCGTGGTCAGCAGTTTGTTGCCTGTGTCAATTCGTTGGTTTAAAGAAAACATGATTAGGAATGTAGTATGGCAGGCTTAGCTCAGACCACAATCCAGAAAATCAATCATTGGTATGAACGGATATTGCCTAAATGGCCAGCGGAAGTGACGCCACGTAATGTCCTGATTTTCTGTGTCGTTGCATTATTATGTATCGGTTCAGTGATGGTTGCATCTGCTTCGATGCCCTATGCTGAATATATGCATGAAAACCCGTTTCACTATGTGATTCGTCATGGTATTTCGATTGTCGCTGCGGGTGTAGTGGCTTATTTGACCTATCGAATATCACTGAATACGTGGTTTAAAAATACCTTCCCGCTGTGGTTATTAACCATGGTTCTGTTGCTTGCTGCTTTGGTGGTAGGTTCGGAAGTCAACGGTTCTACACGTTGGATTAAGATCGGTGGCTTTACCTTGCAGCCAACCGAGGTTGCCAAAGTCATGATGGCAATCTTTACCGCAGACTACGTTGTGCGCCGTGCCAAAGAGGTTCGTACTCATTGGAAAGGCTTATTGCGTTTAAGTGGGGTTATGGCAATCACGGTCGGTTTAATTATTGCTGAGCCTGACTTGGGGGCAACGGTCGTTATTGTCATGATGATGGTTGGGGTATTCTTTTTAGCGGGCGCGCCGCCAACTCAGTTCTTAATCATGCTTGGTGCGATTGTCACAGGTATTGTGTTTTTGATCTTATTTGAACCCTACCGTTTCCAGCGTTTGATTTCGTTTACTGACCCATGGGCAGACCCGTTGGGTGTGGGTTATCAGTTATCAAATGCATTAATGGCTTTTGGCCGTGGTGAATGGTTTGGTACAGGCTTAGGGCATAGTGTACAAAAACTATCTTATTTACCTGAAGCGCATACTGACTTTATGTTGGCAGTGCTAGGTGAAGAGTTTGGCTTTGTGGGTATTTCTATTGTTATTGGCTTGTCTTTCTTGATGCTGGCATGTTGTATCAAAATTGGTCACCGTGCCTTGAAACATCATTACCTTCGTGCAGGCTATCTAGCTTACGGTATTAGTATTATTTTCTTGCTCCAGATTTTAGTAAATGCGGGCATGAATATGGGCTTAATGCCGACGAAAGGTTTGACTTTGCCATTCATTAGTTATGGTGGTACGTCTTTAATGATGTGTGCTGCGATGATTAGCTTAATCTTAAAGATTGATGCATCAACACAAGAAGTTAACCCAGAACGAGAAGAGTCAAACTTCTAAAATTAGACATCATAAAAAAAGCCCGATATCAAATCGGGCTTTTTTATTATTTATAGATATGTTCCGCTGAGCTCTTGCCCATGGGGAATCAAATCAACATTCCACTGTGCTACAGCCTGTTTGAGCATCGCTCTAGGTTGATCTAAATCAACGTTGGGTTGTCCCAAGGCGAGTATCGCTTTTTGAAGTAATTCAGGTGCTTTTGATAAATCGAGTGCTTGAGCTAGATTTTGTTTAGAGAGCTTTTGCCCTTGGTCATTCATTGCAAGGGGTAGGTGCATATAGCTTAGTTGAGGATAACTTAGAAGCTGACCTAGCCAAATCTGACGTTCAGTGTTATCTAATAAATCTGCGCCTCGAACGACATGGGTAATACCTTGTAGATAATCATCCACGACGACCGCAAGTTGATAGTTAATAATTCCATCACGGCGTTTAAGAACAAAATCTCCAAGATCGTGTTGTAGATTGGAGCAATGACGTCCTTGCAATCGGTCATCAAAACAGATCTGCTGATCTTGAACTTTTACCCGAATCGCTTGACCTTGAAAATCAAGATTGAGATCGCGACAAGTACCTGCATAGATTGCATTTGAACCAAGCATTTTGCGGGTACATTGACATGCATAGATAAGACCTTCTTTTTTGAGTTGGTCTAATACGCTTTTATAAATATCTAAACGATTTTTTTGAAAGATGATCTCTGCATCGGGTTCGAACTGGAAGGCTTCAAGTGATTTGAGAATATGCTCTTCACTGCCGGGATAAATACGAGGGATATCTGTATCTTCGACACGAACCAGCCATTTGCCTTGATGGGCTTTTGCATCGCAATAGCTGGCAACAGCAGTAATGAGTGATCCAAAATGCAAAGGGCCGGTTGGCGATGGCGCAAACCGACCTGAGTAGCGAATCAGCGAAACATCGTCTCGCCGCTGCGCAAGAGAAAAGCTATGCTTTTCTGGCAGGCGATTTAACTGCTGCGCAAGAGCCGAGTTGTGCTCGGCTGGAGAATTATCAACAGTCACAATTAACCGTTATTTTGCTTCTCTTTGATTTCTGCCAAAGTTTTGCAATCAATACATAAAGTTGCAGTTGGACGTGCTTCTAAACGACGTAAGCCGATTTCAATACCACAAGTTTCACAGAAACCGTAGTCTTCATTCTTAATAGCTTCCATAGATTGTTCGATTTTACGAATTAACTTACGTTCACGGTCACGTGTACGTAATTCAATTGCAAATTCTTCTTCTTGGGTAGCACGGTCGTTTACATCTGGCAGTGCAGTTGATTCGTCTTGCATCGTATTTAAAGTACGATCAACTTCAGACATTAATTCAGCTTTCCATGCTTGCAGAATTTGTCGGAAATGCTCGAGCTGTCCTTCAGACATGTACTCTTCATTTTTCTTAGGTTGATAAGGTGCAATACCAAATAAACTTGCAGTTGTGCCTATGTCAGAAGTTTTAGGTTTCACTTTACGTGCACGTTTTGCAGAAGCTTTGTCACCTTCCACTACAACTTCTGTATGTTCATCCAAAACTTGGTTGTGGTTGTCATTCGCCATAATAGGGCATTCCTCATCATACACGTATTATCTATACGCAAAAAATATGGTGATATGCAAGTGTTTTTATAGAAAACCATCGATGGGATTTTCCCATCGGGTCGTCATCATATAGATTTTTCCTGCAAGATGATAGTCATTCCGACCCGTAAATATTTTCAAAACGTGTTTACCCCAGTCATAATTATATATAAGCATATAAGAAATAGGGCTAATAGCCTGAAATATCAGTGTTTATATGCCCTTGAAAATTTTCAAGACGGAAGACTTCTGTTTCAAAACTACCATCGTTTTTTAGACGAATGTAACGGTAGCCGGGAGCATTTTGATCTAAAGCAAAATCATTGCTAAAGGGTTTAAACTGCACACTTGTCGAGGGTGTAGAGAAAAATTCAACTCCTTGCCAAGTGTTTATTGAGTCTTGATGAACATGCCCGCAGACTAAAGCTTTTACATTTTTAAATGGAGCCAAGGTAGTAAGCAAGGCATTAGAATTTTGTAACTTGTGATGATCAATCCATTTTGACTTCATGGCAAAAGGGTGATGATGACAAGCCAGCAAAATCGGATTGTCTGCAAACTCTTTAAGTAAAGCCGTTAAGCTGTCTAGCTGTTCTGCTGATAGATGTCCATCAATATGACCTTTTACCGCACTATTTAATAAAATAACCCGCCAGTTCCCTAAGCAAATAACTACAGGTTCCTGATGATTCTCTTTGTGCAATGGGAAATGATCAACATTGTCATGATTACCTAAGGTCTGAAAAAAGGGGAGACCAAGCGTTCGCATATATTGAATATAACGGTTGTAGGTAATAGGCGTTGGTGCCTGAGCTAGATCCCCGGTATGGATAATTGCATCAATTTCAGGATGTTTATTAAGTATCTGTTGAATAATGGCATGAAAGCTTTCTTCAGGATTCATACCCACAAATTCTAAGTGCGGATACTCCAATAGGTGGGTATCGGTAATTTGTATAATGACATGGTCTTTTTGTGAAAGTGTTGAGACTTGAAAAGTCACCGTCCTACCTCTTCGGGTTTATTATCGTTTTGCTGTGTTGGGCCAGCCATTGTAATGCCATAATGACAGGAGCATTTCTTAAACGTCCGCTGTCGAGTAGAGTCTGGATTTCACTATAATTAAATAAGTGTAATTGAATATTTTCCCCCTCATCATCTACGCCAAATACCCCCCCTTCAGTGGGTAATTCAGTTTCAGCAACATAGAGATGGAATAATTCTGAGCAAGCACCAGCTGACGGGTAAAAGCTAAATAGATGCTCTAAATTTTGAACTTCGCAACCTGATTCTTCAAGGCTCTCTCGTCGAATACAACTTTCTGGTGATTCATCACCATCTAACACGCCTGCAATTATTTCCAGCTGCCACGGTGATTGAGGATCATCTAAAGCCCCAACACGGAACTGTTCAATCAGTGCAAACTGTTGTTTTTGATCGTTGTAGAGTAGTACACCAGCTGCTTCAGGCCGATGAACGAGTTCACGCTGCAATACATGAGTATATTCAGATTGATTAAATAGACGATGTCGAAGGCTGACTTTTTCAACTTGAATAAAACCACGGAATAGAGATTCACGTGATGTTACTTCGACATCTTTAGATGTATAACTTGGACGTTCAACAATACTCATGATTCGGTCAGGACGAAATCTATTTATTTCATCCTAACCGAGAATCATGGCTAGGCAAGTGTTTTTTTTGAATATTTACACTTTATGATACAGTTTTTGTCCTTGCTCCTGATAAACCTCTTTCATCGCTTTGAGGCCTTCTTCAACCTCTGAATCGCTATTGGTGAGATTGTTGGCATAGTCGCGGACATTCTGAGTGATTTTCATTGAACAGAATTTTGGACCACACATTGAACAGAAGTGAGCAGATTTATGAGCCTCTTTTGGTAAGGTTTCATCGTGCATACTACGCGCTGTGTCAGGGTCCAGACTTAAGTTGAACTGATCATCCCAACGGAACTCAAAGCGTGCTTTTGACAAAGCATTATCGCGAACTTGAGCACCCGGATGTCCTTTCGCAAGATCGGCAGCATGTGCTGCAAGCTTGTAGGTAATAATTCCGTCTTTAACATCTTTTTTGTTTGGTAAACCTAAGTGTTCTTTTGGTGTCACATAACAAAGCATCGCTGTGCCGTACCAACCAATCATGGCTGCGCCAATTGCAGAGGTAATGTGGTCATAACCCGGAGCGATATCTGTTGTTAAAGGCCCAAGCGTATAGAATGGCGCTTCTTTACAAACTTCTAGCTGAAGGTCCATGTTTTCTTTAATCATGTGCATTGGTACGTGACCAGGGCCTTCAATCATGACCTGAACATCATGTTCCCATGCACGGTGAGTCAGCTCACCTAGAGTTTTAAGTTCGCTGAACTGTGCTTCGTCATTTGCATCTTGAATACAGCCTGGACGTAAGCCATCACCTAAGCTAAATGAAACGTCATAAGCTTTCATGATTTCACAGATTTCATCGAAATGAGTGTATAAGAAGTTTTCTTCATGATGCGCTAGACACCACTGCGCCATGATTGAACCGCCACGAGATACGATACCTGTTAAACGGTTTGCTGTAAGTGGTACATAGCGAAGTAATACACCTGCGTGAATCGTGAAGTAGTCAACGCCTTGCTCAGCTTGTTCAATCAGTGTGTCTTTGAAGATTTCCCAAGTCAGGTCCTCTGCAACGCCATCAACTTTTTCAAGTGCTTGATAAATCGGTACTGTGCCGATTGGAACAGGTGAGTTACGAATAATCCATTCACGTGTTTCATGGATGTTTTTACCTGTCGACAAGTCCATAATGGTGTCGGCACCCCAACGGGTTGCCCACGTCATTTTTGCAACTTCTTCGTCAATTGAAGAACCAAGTGCTGAGTTACCAATATTGGCATTAATTTTAACCAAGAAGTTACGGCCAATAATCATTGGCTCAAGTTCTGGGTGGTTAATATTGGCAGGAATGATCGCACGACCTTCAGCAACTTCTTGGCGAACAAATTCAGGTGTAATTTCTTTTAAGTTTTTTGCACCAAAATTCTGACCAGCATGTTGACGCATATCAACACCTTCACGCTGGCGTTGATTTTCACGAATTGCAATATATTCCATTTCAGGTGTGATAATACCTTGCTTGGCATAGTGCATTTGAGTGACATTTTTACCAGCTTTGGCACGACGCGGATTTTGAATGTGCGCAAAACGAATATCAGCGGTACGAATGTCTTTTAAACGTTCCTGACCAAATTTTGAGGTCAAGCCAGAAAGTACGTCAGTATCGTTACGCTCTTCAATCCAGTTTTGGCGAACTGAAGGTAAACCTTTGTCTAAATCAATTTGAACATTTGGGTCGGTATAAACACCTGAAGTGTCATAAACCATAATAGGAGGATTATGTTCACCGCCAAGACCGGTAGGGGTATCGGTTAAAGAAATTTCTCGCATTGGAACCTGAATGTCAGGGCGAGAGCCTTCAATATAAACTTTTTTAGAAGCGGGTAAGATGCGAGTTAAATCTTTTGCATCTTGTTCATGTTGTGCTGAAATTTCAGCAGAAGAAAGATTCGTTAACTGGTTCATCACATGATCCTTATGAATAACATCAACGAATCAAGCACGACCAAAAACGATGGCAGATTTATCTTTATGAGATAAATTTAAGGCTTAAGTTTTCAGATGGCTTGATTCCTACGCAGGTCTTAACCTGATCAGGTTCAACGGTACTTGTGATCAAACTTGTGTTGCGATAACACGGAATTTACACAATCTCAGCGAGCTATTACTCGCGCTCCGTCAAGCGATTTACAGACTAACATGTTTTAGGCTGGCTGGCATTGTCAATTTGTATCTATACAAACCGCATCCATATGGCAGTCACGATAGACTTCCGTGTTCCATGGCGAATCAAATTTTAATAGCTGCTCAAGCTGTTCATGAGTCATCTGATAATTTGATTTTTTATCACCATTTTTATCATTTAAATCTATTTTAAATTGCTTATTGCGCTCATCGATAGGCGTAGCAATAAACTTAAGAAACAGTTGAGCAGGTTTGGCTAAACTCGACTCATTTTGTGTAGAGAGAAACCTAATTTGCTGAAGCGCATCTTTATCAAACCATGTGTTCGGCGCATATTCATCTGACACCGGCGTATTGTCTAAGCCAAAGAAAATAAAATAGCGATATTCGTTAAAGAGTAATTTGGCATCATTAATAAAGTGGCTCTTTGGATATTTTTGAATAAATTTTTCCCAAAACAATGCGCGTTCAGTGAGTTCTTTCCATGAAATAGCCAACGCACCATCGTTATAAAAAATATTTTGATTGTCTTTCGCCATACGCGTTAAAAACTCTTTTTGATCAACGGGTAAGGCTTTAGAAAAAACATCAACTAAATAGATTGGCTGACGTCGATAGGTAAACATGCCTTCGCCTTGATAAAGCAGTTCAATGTAGGCTTGGCCTTCATGCTGAAGTAAATATTGATCACGCGGGCTCAGTTGGGCGAAGAGCTTTTTCTGACTTTGAATCACCTTTTTAAGGTCTTGTTGTTTATGTTCTAAAATGGCATAGCCAAATGCTTCAAAAGCTCTCCCTGTTTTTTCAGTATAGTCTTGTTTAATAAAACGTTGATACATGGTTGTTGATGCATCAATTAGCTTAAGCTGTTCCTCATTTTTTAACAAAGGAACACAGGTTTTAAGCTTTTCATTAATTTGATTTAAGTCTTCTATTTTACTGTTCTGATTAATCGTGTGCATGGCTACCATAATTTGTAAGCAACCGCTGTCTTGTTTTTGAGACGCCTTTTGTTCAGTTGGTTTTTGCTCTTTAGATACAGCCTGATCTTGTTGAGAGGTTTTATTACATCCAGCTAAAAGTAGTGCACCGCACATACTCATTATTAGAACTTTTTTCATCATTGTACTTTTATAGAAATTAATATTGCTCAAATTATAACGCTTAAAAAGATTGCATCATTGTTAGAAATCTTTATTATTATGTAGGTCGGTCTACTTAAGTAAAAGCTATGAATGATAAAACAGCAAGACAGAAAATTCTCGATGCAGCGGCAACCTTGTTTTATAACGATGGCATTACTGCAACAGGAATCAACTCAGTTACGGCTAAAGCAGATGTCGCGAAGATGTCGCTTTATAATAATTTTTCTTCAAAAGGAGATCTTGTTGATGCTTACATTACTGCACGCCATCAAGAGTGGCTTGACCTCTATCAAAAGCGTTTAGAAAAAACAAACACAGCTAAAGAAGCCATTTTAGCTGTGTTTGATGCCTATCAAGACCATGCGGAATTTGCCTATGAAAAGGGTTTTCGAGGTTGTGGGTTGTTGAATGCTGCCGCAGAGTTTCCGGCGAATAGTGCAGGGCGTAGTTCGGTAAGGCAGCATAAAGAAGAAGTAGAAGCTATTGTTGCTGAGCATTTAAAAAAATTGATACCAGACTCACAGCGGATTAGTTATGTGTCTACGCAGCTTTCTTTTCTTTTAGAAGGTTCTATGGCAAGAGCAGGCTTAGAAGGAAATAGTCGTCAACTTCTATTAGCAAAACAAATGGCAGAAGACATTTTAAATAGAGAATGTCCACATGATTAGCCTCATTAAAAATAGTAGCTATGGAGGCACAATTGCAATTTTAGTTGCTTCTGTTTTGTGGGGAACAACAGGTACGGCGGCAGCATTTGCACCGACACTTGGCCCACTTGCTATTGGCGCTGTAGCGATGGGCGGTGGAGGCCTTTTACAAGCTTTGGTTGCATCACGAGCAATACGCGAAAACAGCCAGTTTATAAGGGAAAATATTTCAATACTGCTTTTAGGCATAGCGGCGGTGGGTATTTATCCCTTGGCTTTTTATTCTTCAATGTATTATGCAGGTATTACGATTGGCACCGTGGTTTCAATTGGTACTGCTCCACTAATCGCAGCAATTTTAGAACGATTCTTTGATCGCAAAGCTTTATCGGCTATCTGGTTTCTAAGTTTTGTGTGCGGTGTGCTTGGTGTAAGTATGTTGTCGATGGGCGAAAGTCATGCGGTTCAAGAGAGTACAAATCAATGGAATAAATTTTTCGGTATTTTTCTTGGGCTGGTCGCTGCTACAACTTATTCGCTTTATTCATGGGCTGCAAAAAGATTAATAGATCGGGGTGTTGCTGCTAAAGCTGCAATGGGTATGATTATGGGCGGTGGAGCGGTTATTTTACTGCCTACTTTGTTGATTACAGGTGGAGGGTTACTACAAAGCTCAACCAATCTACTTGTGGCTGGCTATATGATGCTGATTCCTATGTTTTTGGGTTATTTACTTTTTGGATTTGGTCTAAAAACAGTAAATGCCAGCAAAGCGACAACCTTAACTCTATTTGAACCTTTAGTGGCTGCGATTTTTGCGATTGTTTTGGTTGGCGAGCATGTTTCATGGGTAGGCTGGATAGGCATGTTTTTGATTTTTATTTGTATTTTAATCTTGTCAAAAACTAAGAACGCTTAAAAAACTAAAACTTTTAATGGCTTGAGTTTGATTTGAATTTTTCTTAGTCTTAAAGGCAAGTTTTATCGTTGATTTGAACAATGAAAATAAAATTAATGGTCGCTGTTGGCCTTTGGAGTTTTGCATCTTCGAGTTTTGCTCTAGATTTGGTTGAAGCTTATGAGCGCGCAAAAAAAAATGACCCAGCGTGGCAAGCCAATCAACAACAATTTGAAGCAGATCAACTTAATTTAGGCTTGGCAACAGGAGCGTTATTACCCACTGTCACATTGTCTGGAAACATTACTCGTAATCGGCAAACTGTAAAACGTTCAAACTTTCCGGGTGTTGATCAAGAAGGCCTGTCAGATGCTTTGGTAAGTAATACATCAACGACTCGACAAGCCACTCTCACTGCACGTCAGCCATTATTTCGAATGGATGCTTGGGAAGGTTATAAGCAAGTTAAAACTTCGGTTGCCTTAAGTGAAATTACCTTAAGACTGCAAAAACAAGATCATGTTTTAAATGTGGCAGAAGCCTATTTTAATGTGTTGCGTCAGCAGGCATTGAGTGTTGCATACTTACAAGAAGAAAAGGCTTTGCTTGAACAGCTCAATATGATGAATGCCAAACTCAAAGAAGGGTTGGTGGCACGTAGTGATGTGAGTGAAGCCAATGCTCAATATCAAAATGCCAGAGCCAATCGTATTTCAACCAATGTTCAATTACTTTTAGCTCAAGAGCAGCTGTCTGAATATATTGGTTCTTATCAAGATAAACTTGCTGTACTGCGAAGTGATTTTAATTTTCAAAAGCCTTATCCAGCAGAGCTTAATGACTGGCTTTCTTTGGCGCAGCAAAAAAACTTAAAAATTCAGCAAGCCCGCTTACAGCAAAAATATAGTGAGGACCAGCGCCGTGTCGAAAAGGCAGCGCTTTATCCTCAAATAGATGCTGTAGCAAGCTATGGCTATACTAAACAAACACCAGAGACACTCATTTCTACTGACGGAAAATTTGATCAGGTCGGGGTAGAAATGAACTGGAATCTATTTAATGGTGGACGGACCCGAACATCAATTAAAAAAGCCACTATAGAAGCCAGTAAAGCGCAGGCACAACTTGATGCAGCTATTCGCCGTGCCAATGTCGATGTGAAAAGTGCCTTTATGCAGGTCGACACAGATCAAGCCAAACTTGAAGCAAGAAAGGCCGCAATGGATTCATCTTCTTTAGTTTCTCAAGCTTCAAAAGCGAGTTATAACGAAGGCTTAAAAAGTATGGTTGATGTTTTATTGGCGCAGCGTAATGCTTTTTCTGCAAAACAGGATTATCTTAATGCTCAGTATGACTATTTATTGAATGTGCTTCGTTTAAAAGCTGCGGTAGGCCAGTTAGGTGAAAAAGATCTAGTCGAGCTTAATAGCTGGTTAACTTATCAGTAATTGAATGCTTTTATCTGAAATTTAATTTTGTCATAAAAACTTAATGATTGCTGTGTTTTAATGCTCAATCATTTTATTCCCGCGCCATCATGTTGGAGGCTTCCCTTGAGTCCGAGTAATCCGGTGTTAAGCCATCATATTTCTTCTCAATTTAATGAAGATTTGCAAGATGTAAACACAAAGTTTATGACCATGGGTGGCTTGGTCGAACAACAGGTTGCCAATGCAATTCATGCTTTACTTGATACAGACGCAAATTTAGCGATTGATGTTCAATTTAAAGATAATGCAGTCAATCAATATGAACGTGATATTGATGAAGGCTTAACATTAATTTTGGCGCGTCGTCATCCAGCAGCGATTGACTTACGTATGGTAATTGCCATGAGCAAAGCCAATACTGACCTTGAGCGTATTGGTGATGAAGCTGCAAAAATTGCCCGTATTGCACAAAACCTGTGTGAAGAAGGCGGGTCACCGCGTGGTTACATGGAAACACGTCATATTGGTAACCAAGTTCGTGTCATGATTCATGATGCACTTGACGCTTTTGCACGTTTAGATGCAGATCAAGCTTTACGTGTACTTTTAGCGGATGCTGACATTGACCGTGAATATCAATCAGCAACACGTACATTAATGACCTATATGATTGAAGACCCGCGCCATATTGCTCGTGTGATTAATGTCATGTGGGTTTTACGTTCATTAGAGCGTATTGGTGATCATGCGCGTAACATTGCTGAGCAAGTGATTTATATGGCAAAAGGCTTTGATGCTCGTCATACCAAAATTGAAGAAATTGAAGCCAAAGTCCACGAAAAGTAATCTTGAGCTGAAATATTTAAAGGCCTTGTTTCAAACAAGGCCTTTTTATTTTTAAAAATAATAGATAAAAAAATGTCCCGAACTTTGGGGGGAAGTTCAGGACAGAAAATCAAGTGCATAAACACGACAGGGATCGTGTTCTTCTTGCTATAGAGTGATATTAAGTTCTTCGCTTTTTGATGTCATGTAGAGTCCTGTGCGCTCTATGTAAGGCTTTTTATGTTTGTGTAAGTTTCACGTAAAAAAAGGCGGATCTATGTATATAGACCCGCCTTTTTAATACTGAATAAGCTAAAAAAACCGATTATTCTGGTTTCCAGCCTTCAGCTTTTTCTACGCTTTCATCATTATTGAAGAATTTCTCACGTTGTTCTTCCAGAAACTTTTTAGCTTCTGGTTCAAACACGTTTAAACGCTTTTCATTAATGAGCGTAGTTTGATGCTGTAACCATTCTTGCCATGCTTGCTTAGAAACATTTTCAAAAAAATCTTGGCCTTTAGCACCTGGGAAAGGAGCGAAGTCTAAACCTTCCATTTCCTTTTGATATTTACGGCAAAATACTTGGCGACTCATGTTTTATCCTTAAGCGTATAACTGTTCTAAACGTGTATGGGCACGCGCAATTGCAGCTTCAACCTGTTTTGGAGAAGTTCCACCAATATGATCACGAGCATTTACAGAAGCTTCAAGTGTTAAAGCTTTATCAAACACATCCGCTGTAATTAAGTCAGAGAATTGTTGTAATTGCTCAAGTGTGAGTTCAGATAAATCTTTTTCTTCTGCAACACCTAATGCGACTGCTTTACCCACAATTTCATGTGCATCCCGGAAAGCAACACCTTTTTTCACTAAGTAGTCAGCAAGATCGGTTGCAGTTGAGAATCCACGAAGTGCAGCTTCACGCATGATTTCAATATTTGGAATCAATGCAGGAATCATATCTGCAAATGCCATCAGTGAACCACGAACCGTATCGATTGCATCAAATAATGGTTCTTTGTCTTCTTGGTTGTCTTTGTTATATGCTAATGGTTGACCTTTCATGAGCGTAAGTAAGCTAATTAAGTCACCAAATACACGGCCAGATTTACCACGAATAAGTTCTGGAACATCCGGGTTTTTCTTCTGTGGCATGATTGATGAGCCAGTACAGAAACGGTCAGGAATATTCACAAATTTGAACTGTGCAGAAGTCCAAAGAATGAGCTCCTCTGACATACGTGATAAATGCATCATGATCAGTGCTGCAGCTGCATTAAATTCGATGGCAAAGTCACGGTCAGATACAGCATCAAGAGAGTTTTCAGATACAGCTTCAAAACCTAAAAGTTCTGCTGTATAAGCACGGTCTATCGGATAAGTTGTACCAGCAAGAGCAGCTGAACCAAGTGGCATACGGTTAACACGTTTACGACAATCTTGAAGACGTTCGGTGTCACGCACTAACATTTCAAACCATGCTAACAAGTGATGACCAAAAGTCACAGGCTGAGCAGTTTGTAGGTGTGTAAAGCCTGGCATAATCGTATTTACATTTTTGGCAGCCAAGCCTAACAAGCCTTTTTGTAAACGTTCTAATAATTTTAAAATATCATCAATTTCGTCGCGTAGGTAAAGACGAATATCAGTAGCAACCTGATCGTTACGGCTACGGCCTGTGTGTAATTTTTTACCTGTAATGCCAATACGTTGAGTCAAACGTGATTCAATGTTCATGTGAACATCTTCAAGATCGATGCGCCACTCAAAGTTTCCAGCTTCAATTTCTGAGCGAATGGTGCTTAAACCTTCAATAATGTCATCGCGTTCTGCTTCTGTCAGTACGCCAACTTTCGCAAGCATGGTAGCATGCGCAATCGAACCAGCGATGTCTTGTTT
The DNA here is from genome assembly GCF_025514195.1 of Acinetobacter sp. WU_MDCI_Abxd143. Taxonomy (NCBI): domain Bacteria; kingdom Pseudomonadati; phylum Pseudomonadota; class Gammaproteobacteria; order Moraxellales; family Moraxellaceae; genus Acinetobacter; species Acinetobacter sp. WU_MDCI_Abxd143. Next base: position 14,864 of record NZ_JAHPTH010000012.1, on the reverse strand, counting down.
ATAAAAACGTTGGTCAAACTGAACAGAGGCGGTAAATTCGGCTACAAAAGCGTCTGTCGCTTCAGAAAAACGACCACCCCACATACCTGAGGTTTGGTCTGGGGTTACTGAATTAGGGGGATTTGAAGATGTGGTCATGGTGGCTCAGTAAAATAAAAAAGAGTATATCACTTGCCGAAGCTCAACAAACAAAGTTGTTTCCTACAGCATACCGAAATCAAAATTCTTCCTATTTTTTTACGAAAAATGGGCGTTGGCAACACTTATTCGAATTAATTATCGCAAGTAATGTTTTGGCACTGGGCTTGGCATTGGCTGAAGCGCAGTCTTGGCAAGCCTTGAGCGGGGGGAGACTTTTACAATATATCGTTTTTATTAACTGGGCAATCTTATCCTTTTTTGCTTTAGTTGAACGCTTTCAAGGTTTTTTTAGCAGCTTACGTCAAGAGTTTGCCTTAGCTATTGGCTTTGTCATGCTACAAGGTATTGTTGTTTTGACCACCTTAATGAGTAATTTTTTTCAGTTTGGTCTTTTTAATAAACATGCTTATCTAACACAGGGCTGGAGCATTTATTTTACTAATATACCTCTATATCTAAGCTATGGAATATTATTGGGAGCTTTCTGCTTACGCTATTTATATGTCAGAGAGCAGTGGCTGCATCAACAATATGCAGAATTAAATGCTCGTATTCAGGCCATGCAAGCGAGAATTCACCCTCACTTTTTATTTAATAGTCTAAATAATGTGGTGAGTTTAATTGCGATAGATCCAGATAAAGCAGAAAGTATGCTCATTAGCCTATCGCGTTTATTTCGAGCGAGTTTCCAAGAATTAAAGTTGGTGAGTCTGCATGAAGAAATTGAGCTCAGTAAACAATATTTAATGATTGAGCAGGTGCGTTTGGGGGAGCGTTTAAAAGTAGATTGGAAAATTGAGCTTTCACCTGTGCAATTAAAACAGGTCACTATTCCTTTATTGACATTACAGCCTTTGTTAGAGAATAGTATTTTTCATGGGGTAGAACCAATGATGGGTAAAGCAACCATAGGGGTATTGGTTGAAATATTGCAAAATCAAGTCAGTATAGTCATTACCAACCCATATACAGACGATACAATAAATTCACGGAAAGGGCATGGAATCGCCCTTGAAAATGTAAAACAACGCCTGAAAGCATATTATGGGAACACCGTTAGATTTCAGGTTTATAAAGGTGAAGCCTTATATACCACTATTATGAGCTATCAATATCAAACAAAATAATAAGTCAGTCAGAGTTAACCATAAAAAAATGGATCAAGTTAACGGTGACAAGGAGGATGAATGAAGGTGCTAATTTGTGATGACGAATCACTTGCAGTGGAACGATTGTCACGTTTAGTTTCAAAGATGGGACATGAAGTTGTATCAACGGCTCATCATGGACAGGAGGCCTTGGAACAGGCACGGCTTCATCAACCGGATGTAATTTTACTTGATATTCAAATGCCAGGTATGAATGGTCTTGTCTGTGCAGAACAGTTAAGCCAGTTCAATCCTCGACCTGCGATTGTATTTTGTACCGCCTACGATCAGCATGCATTGGAAGCTTTTAAATCTCAAGCTCAGGCATATCTTCTTAAACCGATTGATCCAGTTGAACTTGAGCAAGCTTTAAGTCAGTTAACCCAACTTACTCAAGCACAGCTCAATGCATTACCGAATTCTGAGCTTTTACAAGATTTAAAAACACAGCGTCATCAAATTGCCGCAAAAACCTATCGTGGTGTTGAACTGATTCCTGTTGAAAATATCTATTACTTTTTAGCAGATCAGAAATATGTCACTGTGAGACATAAAAATGGCAGTGTATTAATAGATGAAACATTAAAAGAGCTTGAAACCGAATTCGCAGATCAGTTCATTCGTATTCATCGAAATGCGTTGGTTGCAGTCGCATATTTAGATGGGTTGGAGCTGATTAGTTCAGGGCAATATCAGGTTAGATTACGCGGTCTTGATGAAAGACTTTCAGTGAGCCGTCGACATTTGTCTACGCTTAGAGAGCGAATTCATCAGCTCTAAATTTAAAAGAGTTATCTTGGACTTGCGAGATTTTACTTGCAATTTTAAGGGATCAAGTTAAGTTTAGGGTGTATTGTTTGACCAGCCCATGCTTGAATTTATGAAAACCTTGAAAATTGCTACACGACAAAGCCCACTTGCTCTTTGGCAGGCAGAACATATTCGTGCCCGTTTACAGGAGCTTCATCCTGATTTAACGGTGGAATTGGTTAAATTTGTCACGCAGGGCGATAAAATTTTAGATACGCCTTTAGCAAAAATTGGGGGCAAAGGGCTGTTTGTTAAAGAGTTAGAAGCAGCACTTTTAGATGGGCGTGCAGACTTAGCTGTACATTCAATGAAAGATGTACCAATGGCTTTGCCTGAAGGTTTAACCTTGGCAGTAATTTGTGAACGTGAAGATCCATTAGATGCTTTTGTTTCAAATCAATTTGAAAAATTTGCTGATTTACCGCAAGGTGCAAAAGTGGGCACATCAAGCTTGCGTCGTAAATCTCAGATTTTAAAACAACGCCCTGATTTGCAAATTATTGACTTGCGTGGAAATGTTGGTACACGTTTAGCGAAGCTAGATGAAGGTCAATACGATGCGATTATTTTAGCGAGTGCCGGTTTGAAGCGTTTAGGTTTGTCAGAACGTATCCGTCATTGTTTAACACCAGATATTAGTTTGCCTGCTGTGGGACAAGGTGCATTAGGTTTAGAGTGCCGTGCAGCTGACCAAGATGTATTGGCTTTAATTCAGCCACTTCTACACCCAGAGACAGATGTATGTGTACGTGCTGAACGTGCATTTAATGCCTATCTTGAAGGTGGTTGTCAGGTCCCAATTGCAGGTTATGCAACACTACAAAATGGAAAAATCCATATTGAAGGGCGTGTCGGAAGCCCTGATGGACAAACATTATTACGTGCTGAACTGACAGATGAAGCCAGCAATGCTCATCAATTGGGCGAAAACCTTGCTCGAAACTTACTTGATCAAGGTGCGGGCGAGCTATTAAAGGCCCTCTACTAAACCATGTTGTTTATTAATACTCGACCTGATTCTCGTGCAGCTGAATTAACAGATGCTTTGCAAAATGAAGGTTATCAGGTTGAGTCTTTACCTCTTTTAGAGCTCGTTGCTAAACCCTTTTCCGAACACTTACTTCAGCTTTACCAGCAATTAAGTAAAGCTCAAGCTATTGTTGTGGTCAGCCCAACTGCTGTTGAGGTGGGCATGAAGTATTTAGAAAAAAGCGGTCTAAAGCTCAGTGATTTAAAACATATACAGTGGATTACGGTAGGAAAGGCAACAGCCAATCGTTTAAATGAATATGGAATAGAAGCACATATTCCCGATGTTGAAACTTCTGAAGGGATGTTGAACCTACCTATTCTGCACAATATGCAACAGACGGGGAGTGTGGGTTTTTGGCGGGGAGAAGGTGGACGTCAATTTATGATGGAGACCTTGCAACAACAAGGAATTCAGATTTTAAATTTTGTTCTATATCATCGGCAGTGCCCAGAAGCTTCATATTCTACATTCAAACATCTGACACAGAATTCAAATTATAATTTAAATAAATGGCTCGTCTTAATTACCAGTGAAGCGAGCTGGAAGTATTGGTTAGAGCTTTGTTCAAAAAATAATGTACAACCTGATTGTGTATATCTAGTTTTAGGACCTCGTCTTTTTCAAATTGTTAAAGAGTATCGTGATCAGCAACCGGCTCATTTTCACATTATTCAACTTGAAAATTTATCGCCTTCGGGGATGATTCATCACATTCAGGCATTATAAGGATTCGTATGAGAAAACTTGTTTCTATCATCATTTTACTGGGCATGGCTTGGTTGGCTAAGCTCAGTTACGATATGTGGCAAATTTCTCGTACTGTTCCCGAGCTTAAACAAAGTCTGCTGCAATCCGAACAGCACTATGCCAATTTAAATGATCAATTGGTTGCTTTACAGCGACAGTTGCAGAATCAACCCGTAAGTACAGGGAATAAAACCAATTCAGTAGTTCAACCGGATGCTCCACCGACAGGTATTGCACCTACAGTTTTAATTAAACAAAAATTAGATTTAATTCAATTTGCGATTGACCAGCAGCAGTTGATTTATGCAGTTGATCAATTAAATCAGTTACAGCAATCGCTTGTGCACTATGAAATTGCCCCTGCATTACAACATAGCTTGAATCAATCACTTGAGCAGGATAAACAGGCAGTTCAACAATTCACTTTGGCTCAAAATCAACGTCATCAATTAATCGACGACTTATTGCAGAATATTGATAAAAATATTCAACAAGCCTTAGCTCAACCTAAACTTGAAATGGATCAATCCGAGACAGTGTCTTGGTGGAAAAAATGGTTCCGTATAGAAAAAGTAGAAACTCCTTCTATTAATTTAATGAATCGCAGTGTGGTGCTTAAAGAAGTGCAATTAAGATTGTTAATTGCCGAACAGGCTCTCAATCAAGGAAAAATGACTGAGTATCAAAATGAGTTGCAATCTGTGATGCAAAAACTAGATGAAATGCCTGATGCAACCAGTCAGCAGTTAAAAAAACGTATTGCTAAAGTGGCACATTTATCTGTGGTGCCAGTTCCTAAACTCTCTACACTTGGGCTAATTGGCTCATAAGGAGGATATATGAAACACCTCCTGTGGGTTTATTTCGTCATCAGCTTAATACTCTTTGCAGCCCTAGCTTTATTTAGTTATGGCTATGGAATGGGGTATGTCTATATTTACTGGCGACAATTGCAGTTGCAAACAAATGTCTGGGGGTTAACCCTTACTTTTGTGGTGATGAGCTTTATTGCTCAACTTATATGGCTGTGGGTTAAGCGTTATTCATCTCGTGAGCAAAGAAAAAGTGAAAACATCTTTCAGTTTAAAAACCTTCATCCTTATGAACAATTAGGTATTGTTTGGTTGTTAGAAGCGGCCGAAGATCAACGTGTATTTATTGAGCGTGTTTTTACTCAATCAGGGCTTTTAAAAAATATTATCGATGCCAAGTTTCTGGTTTTAAGTGGGGACTATCCAAAAGCATTGGCTGCTCTTGATCAATCACCACCGATGGCATTTGAATTGGCAGAGTTACAGCGAATTGAAATCTTTTTAGCCGAAAATGAAGCTGATCGTGCATTAACTCATCTCGAATTTTTATATCAACACCAGTTATCACCGTGGTTACAAGAAATAGAAACTGCTTACCAGCAAAGATTAACGGCTTTATGGGGGCAATTGGCGCTGCAACATCCATGGGTATATTTACGTTCCATGAAATATGGCTTATTAGATGCTGAGCACCGTGATTTATGGTTGCAACAACTTCTTCAGCAATTTGACCAAGCCTCTATTGATGACTTACATGCCTTACAGCAACGTTATTTAGATTTAGAGTCTGAGATTCAAACTCGACCTTATAGCAGTAAGTTGTTATGGCTAAAACTATTAGCACGTATGCCTGATATGAGCATGCAACATGCGGCTTTAACACTACACTTGTTAAAAGAGCAGTTTGACCCAGAAGTATTTTATCTATGGTTTCAGCAACAGTTGCTTAAACAAGTTCCAGACTATGCCGATGTTGAAGAAAAAATTATTCAGTTTGAAAATCAATATATGAATTTGCCTGTTTTAACCTTTGCAAAATGGCATGTCTATATGGCAACTGGACGTCAAGCAGAAGCTGAAACATTATTATCATTATATCCAGATAATATTTTAATGAGCTATTTACGTATTAAGTCTACGCTTAAAGAAGATGAAGTGTTAATCAAACAGTTAAATCTAATCTTTGAAAATGATGCAAATTTTTTAAAGTTTAAAATATGAGGTAAAAATGAAAGAACTGTCTGTCTACCCGATAATATATGAACAGAAAGTCGCATGGGGAGATATGGACGCTTTTGGTCATGTCAATAATGTACAATATTATCGATATATTGAAAGCTCACGTATTTTATATATGGAAGCAATAAATATATTAACCCCTCAAATATATCCTGTTGTAGCTTCAAGTCAGTGTAAATATTTAAGACCTGTTTTTTATCCCGATGTATTGAAAGTAGGAGTTCGTGTGGAAGAGATCCGTAATAGCGCATTCCGTATGGCTTATATATTGTGGAGTGAAACCCAACAACAAATCGTGGCGACGGCTGAGGCTGTTCTGGTATGTATGGATAAATTAACAGAACGAAAATGTGAAATACCTCAGGAGATAAAACAAAAAATTATTGAACTAGAAAAATCAGTAGGACATGACTTAATACATTTATCTTAAATAAATATTAATAAAATATATTTCATTTATAATTGATAATGTAATTAAAAGGTAATTTTTTTAGTTATTCTGATGAACACGGCTTTCAAACTATTGCTTATTGAATAGATTATAAATAATATTGGTCTTGATTTTATGTTTTTAAATTTTGTCTGTATTATTTTGAATTGTCTGTAAGACTGGAGTATTTATTAATGAAGCCGGATATCAGTGAATTATCTGTTGAAGAGTTAAAACGCTTACAAGAAGAAGCAGAAGCTTTAATTGCAAGTAAAAAAGATCAAGCAATCGAAGATGCTTATAATCAAATTATCGAGATTGCTGAAAATGTAGGTTTCAGTGTTGAACAACTTCTTGAGTTTGGTGCTCAAAAACGTAAGAAAACAACTCGTAAATCTGTTGAGCCTCGTTACCGCAATAAAAACAATGCTGAAGAGACTTGGACTGGTCGCGGTAAACAACCACGCTGGTTAGTTGCTGAAATTGAAAAAGGCGCAAAACTAGAAGATTTCTTAATCTAATCGTAGTGCCGATTTAAAAAGCCAAGCAAATTTGCTTGGCTTTTTTATTGATAAAAATATCTCAAAATTTTGCTATAAATATTATTTTAAAATGAGTGCTTAAATTCTTCTTTAAATGAATTGTTGAGATCAAATATACATTTAATTCATTGAGCGCTAAGTTTTCATGATTTTGTCATACGTTCAACTTATAGTCTCAATACCGAAGCCAAGCCCGATTGCTTGGTTTTTTTATATGAAGTGAATTGGCGATGTTGAAAAAGTATGCATAATGTCAGACTAGGGAGCTACTCTCAAAATAAGGACGATAATTTGCATGTTGGTAAGGCTGAATGAAGAAAAAGTCTAAGCAATGGAAGTGGTGGTTTTTTGCCCTCATTGCATTTCTAATTTTTATTATTTTACAGATCCCGGCGACGTGGCTTATTTCTAAATTTTCAAAGAATAATCAAACTCTACACAATGTAAGTGGAAATATCTGGCAAGGCCAAGCAGATTGGCGGCGTGGTAATTTAAGAGGCTCGATTCATTGGAAAACTAGACCTCTAGACCTGTTTTTATTAAGGTTTGCTGCTGATGTAGATATCCATAGTGGAAATACCCAGTTATCTGGGGTAATGGGCTATGGTGTGGGGAAAAAAGTAATTGTAAAGAATATGAATGGTCAGGTTGCACCTGAAACATTAAAACAAATTGTGAATTGGCAATGGCCTGCGAACAGCATTCAACTGAAAGATATTGAATTTAATTATAAGAAAGAGCAGGGGTTCGCAGCAGTTGATGGTCAATTACATTGGGGTGGTGGTGCTTTAATTTATAATATCGGTGATCGTCAAGACCGTATGAATATGCCTTCTTTAAATGGGCAATTAACGGATCAGAATGGACAGTTGCAAGTTGATATACGCGATCAACGCAGTCAGAAAATGGCGAATCTTTTGTTAGATGCCAATATGATGCTTGATGTACAACTCACGCAAAGATTATTACTTAATATCCCATCTTACGATGGAAAAGCTGGTTTAGATACGTTTGTCATTAGTTCTCGTCAACCCTTAATACAAGGGGGTAACTAATGAAAGTATGGATTGAAAAATTACAGCAACTACAGTGGCAAAAATTAGATCGTTTAAGTGTGGTTGTATTTGCCTTTTTGGTTTTATGGTTGTGTTGGAAATTAGCTTCATTATTTTGGTGGGTAGTTGCCCCTCCTCAAATGATGCAGTTTGATCGGGTCGAGTTGGGATCACAGCAACCGCAAATTCCTAACATTAGTACTTTTTCGCTTTTTAATGAACCTTCAGCCAATGCAGCTCAGGAAAATGTCAACCTAGAATTACAAGGTGTGATGCTGGGGTATCCGAACCGTTTTTCTTCGGCTGTTATTAAGCTAGACAATATTGCCGACCGATATCGAGTGGGAGAAACAATAGGTTCTACCTCTTATCAGTTGGCAGAAGTTTATTGGGATCATGTGATATTGCGTCAAGGTAATGGAAGTACTCGTGAACTCCAGTTTAAAGGTTTGCCAAATGGTTTGTATCAGCCTATGACACCAGATGCCTCACAGCCAACTGCTACTGCGCCTCAATCATCGGCACCTGTTAATACGGCTCAAGAGGCATTAGGGCAGGCTATTCAGCAAATGCAAGGCAACCGTGAACAATATCTACGTGACATGGGTGTTAGTGGTAACTCTGGTGAGGGTTTTGAAGTTACAGAACGTACACCCACTGCGCTTCGAAATAAGTTAGGTTTAAGGCCGGGTGATCGGATTGTTTCTTTAAACGGTCAAACGGTTGGGCAGGGACAAACGGATGTGCAGTTACTTGAACAGGCTCGTCGAGCTGGGCAAGTGAAAATAGAAATAAAACGTGGTGATCAAGTGATGACCATACAACAAAATTTTTAGTGATAACACGTCACCATAAGAGTTAGGAATTATCGCAAGTTATGGCTTTATTGAATCATCAACGTCCACTTTGGGCATTACTTGCAGCAGCCCCATTGATTGCGACAGTGAGCAGCAGCGTCTATGCCCAAACATGGAAGATCAATTTACGTGATGCTGACTTAACTGCTTTTATTAATGAAGTGGCAGACATTACGGGTAAAAACTTTGCAGTAGATCCACGAGTGCGTGGCAACGTCACAGTAATATCGAATAAACCCCTCAATAAAAATGAAGTTTATGATCTGTTTCTTGGAGTCTTAAACGTAAATGGAGTGGTAGCAATTCCTTCGGGTAACACCATTAAACTGGTTCCGGATAGCAATGTTAAAAATTCGGGAATTCCTTACGATTCGCGAAATAAATTGCGTGGTGATCAGATTGTTACCCGAGTCATTTGGCTTGAAAATACCAATCCTAATGATTTAATTCCCGCACTTCGTCCATTAATGCCGCAATTTGCACATATGGCTGCGATTGCAGGGACTAATGCACTGATTGTTTCGGACCGTGCGGCAAATATTTATCAACTTGAAAATATTATTCGTAATTTAGATGGTACTGGCCAGAATGATATTGAGGCAATAGGCCTCCAATCGAGCCAAGCTGAAGAAATCATTACTCAACTGGAGGCAATGAGTGCTACGGGAGCATCTAAAGATTTTAATGGTGCACGTATCCGTATTATTGCAGACAACCGTACCAATCGTATTTTAGTTAAGGGTGATCCTGAAACGCGTAAGCGCATTCGCCATATGATTGAAATGCTGGATGTGCCTTCGGCAGATCGATTAGGTGGTTTAAAAGTTTTTCGCTTGAAATATGCAAGTGCAAAAAATTTATCTGAGATTTTACAAGGTCTTGTGACGGGGCAAGCTGTTTCTTCATCAAATAGTAATAACAGTTCTTCTAATACATCGAATCCGATCAATAATTTGATGGGTAATAACCAGAATTCCAGTTCAAATACCTCTGGTTCAAATGGTAGCTCAATTTCTACGCCATCTATTAATTTAAATGGTAATTCAAATAATAGTAATCAAAACAGTATCTCTAGCTTTAGCCAAAATGGTGTGAGTATTATTGCGGATAATGCGCAAAACTCGTTAGTGGTTAAGGCAGACCCTCAATTAATGCGTGAAATTGAATCTGCTATTCAGCAGCTCGATGTTCGCCGTCAGCAAGTCCTTATTGAAGCTGCAATTATTGAAGTGTCAGGAGATGATGCAGATCAACTTGGCATTCAGTGGGCGCTAGGTGACTTATCTAGTGGGATTGGTTTACTTAGCTTTAGTAATGTAGGTGCTAGTCTATCTTCTATTGCCGCTGGCTATTTATCAGGTGGTTCAGCTGGGGCTGCATCCGCTATCGCTGGGGGTGCTAATAAAGGTAATGGGGCAACTTTGGCGCTGGGTAATTTTGAGAATTCCCGTAAGGCTTATGGTGCATTAATTCAAGCGCTTAAAACGAATACCAAATCAAATTTGCTTTCGACACCATCTATTGTGACTATGGATAATGAAGAGGCATATATTGTTGTCGGTCAGAACGTTCCCTTTGTAACAGGATCTGTTACTACCAATAGTACTGGGATCAATCCATATACAACTGTTGAGCGAAAAGATGTTGGTGTGACATTAAAAGTTATTCCACATATCGGTGAAGGCGGTACAGTTCGTCTGGAAGTAGAACAAGAAGTCTCTGCTGTTCAAGACAGTCGTGGGCAAGCAGCTGACTTGGTGACAAGTAAACGTGCCATTAAAACTGCTGTTTTGGCTGAGCATGGACAGACAGTAGTGCTTGGTGGTTTGGTGTCGGATGACACGTCACTTTCAAGACAAGGTATACCTGGATTAAGTAGTATCCCGTATGTTGGGCGATTGTTCCGCTCAGATAATAGAAGTAATGTAAAACGTAACCTTCTTGTTTTTATCCACCCTACGATTGTAGGCGATGCAAATGATGTGCGCCGTTTGTCTCAGCAGCGCTATAGTCAACTTTATAGTTTGCAATTGGCAATGGATAAAAATGGTAATTTTGCAAAACTGCCTGAACAGGTTGATGATGTCTACAATCAAAAGATGACACCACCTAGTATTGCCTCTCAGCCAAAAAACTATCAACAGGTTCCGTCGGGTGGAAAAACCTCGACGATAACTACACCTGTAGCCGTAGAGCCAGCAGTGCAAAAGCAAACTTTACAGTTACCTGATCCTGAAGTTAATCGTACTAAAAATACAGTAACAACAACGACACTGCGCCCAAGCACAGCACAGTAGTAGCATGTTATGATTGATAAAAAATGAATAGGACATACGCATGACTTGGAAACTACAAGCAATTACTGGTGAAATTACTGGCCAAGAAATTAATGTTGATCGTGATAGGTTGGTAGGGCGTCATCAAGATGCCGATGTATTGTTGCAAGCTGCTGAAATTTCACGTCGCCATGCTGCATTGCTTCTAAAAGATCAAGCGCTATGGGTGCAAGACCTTAATTCATCAAATGGCACATTTGTAAACGATATTCGTATTGAGCAAGAAAAGCAGCTACATGATGGTGATATTGTTCAGTTCGCTAGTTTTAAATTTTCTGTACTAGCGCCTGCACAGAAAATCACGGAATTACCTGAAATTGAAGCCGAGCCTGTACATACAACATCATCCCCAGATTTAAGCGATCAAGGAATGCCGAGCCTTGCAGAGCGCGCTGCAGAAGTCGAAGTTCGTCGCGATGGTATGCCGCAGAATATTTCTATTCCAAAACCTGCACCTATTCCAGAAGGTGTGGATATCAATGCACAACAGCAAACGCCTATTGTTTTTGATGAGCCAGTTTCTCGTGTTGCAGAAGAAAAAGAGCAACAGAAGAATGCCTCGATTGGTTTAATCACTATTATTATTTTAGTAATCTTAGCTGTATTAGCATGGTTATTCTTTAAATAATCCTTTGCTGCTTTTACAATCAAGGCATGCTAAAAGCATGCCTTTTTAATTTTGAGAAGAACAAGATGTCTGTTGCACAACTAAATAAGCGCGATTTAATTTTATTTGATTTGGATGGAACACTAGTTGATTCTGCTGCTGATTTATATAGATCAATGAATTTAAGCTTGCAAGAATTAGGCTGGCCTTTAATAACAGAAGCCCAGATACGAGAATGGGTCGGTAAGGGAGTATCTAAACTTTGTGAAAGTGTTCTGTTTCATATTTTTGGGAAATTAGATGCTGAACAGCATAAAATTCTACTGCAGAAATTTGTTGATATTTACAGTGCCGAGCTTTGTGTGAATACTCAAATTTACCCTGGGGTAACTGAGTTTTTAAAACATTGTAAAACTTTAAATATACAAATGGCATGCGTTACCAATAAGCCTGTACAACTTGCCCAAGGGTTACTTGATGCTTTGGAGCTCTCTCCATATTTCCAAGTCGTACTGGGTGGGGATAGCTTGCCTGAGAGAAAACCTCATCCATTGCCATTATTGCACTGCATGCAAAGTCTAAAAATATCTGCTTCACAATCATTAATGATTGGTGATTCAAGTAATGATATTGAGGCTGCGCGTCGCGCGGGAATTGATTGTATTGTGGTTAGCTATGGCTATAATCATGGAGAAAATATCTATGATTGCCAACCTCAGCAAGTTGTTGATAGTTTGGCTGAGTTAATTATCTAATGAATGAAATGGAGATCAGCATGAATAAGCGTATGGTTTTTCGATGGCGTGTCTAAATCGAATCTAGAAAAACACCCTTTTAAATCGAAACCATATTAGAGAAGAATTCATGACTACATTAGCGCAATTTGAACAACTTAAGGCTTCAGGCTACAACACGATTCCAGTCTATCGCCAACGCTTAGCAGACACAGAAACTCCTTTATCTGTTTTTGCTCGTTTTAAAGACCAGACACAGGCTTATTTATTTGAGTCCGTCGAAGGCGGCGAAAATTGGGCCCGCTATTCTATGATTGGTTTAGGCGAGTCGACGGTGTTCTCATGTAATGCTGGTATTCTATCTATACAGCACGCTGATGGCTCAATCACACAACAAGATTGCCAAGATCCATTTCAATATATTCGTGAATTCCAGAAGCAGTTTAAAGTGCCTTCTGTTGAACAGTTGCCAAACTTACCGAGCTTTACGGGTGGATTAGTAGGGTATTTGGGCTATGATGCGGTTCGCTACATAGAACCACGTTTAAAAAATGTCCCTGCGGCTGATCCAATTACATTGCCAGATTTATGGTTAATGCTATCAAAGACGGTTATTGTGTTTGACAACCTTAAAGATACTTTATTCTTAATTGTTCATGCTGACACTACCAAGCCAAATGCCTATGAAGATGCTCAACAAAAGTTAGATCAATTAGAGCAATTGTTGGCTACACCAGTAAGTTTGCAAGCTAAGCCACATACACCTCCACATTTTGAATCAATTACCGGCAAAGAAAAATTCCTTGAGACCATAGAAAAGGTTAAAGAATACATCCGTGCGGGAGATGTGATGCAGGTTGTTCCGGGCCAGCGTATGGTTTCTGATTTTGATGGTGAAGCTCTACAGGTCTATCGTGCTTTGCGTCATTTAAATCCTTCGCCTTATTTATTTTTGGTGCAAGGACAAACCATTACAGATAAAAAGCCATTTCATATTGTAGGGTCATCACCAGAAATTCTTTCTCGCCTCGAAAATGGTATTGCGACAGTACGTCCGCTTGCAGGTACTAGACCTCGTGGAAAAACTAAAGAAGAAGATATTGCTTTAGAAAAAGACTTACTTTCTGATGAAAAAGAGATCGCAGAGCATTTAATGTTGATTGATCTTGGTCGAAATGATGTTGGGCGAGTTTCCAAAATTGGGAAGGTTCAAGTGACTGATCAAATGGTAATTGAGCGCTATTCGCATGTCATGCATATTGTTTCAAATGTACAAGGCGAAGTTCGCGATGATATCGATGCGCTAGATGTATTTAAGGCGACTTTCCCTGCAGGTACTTTATCGGGTGCACCAAAAATTCGTGCAATGGAAATTATTGATGAAGTTGAGCCTGTAAAAAGAGGTGTCTTTGGTGGGGCTGTAGGATATTTAGGGTGGCATGGTGAAATGGATATGTCGATTGCAATCCGTACTTGTGTTATTCGAGATAAAAAAGTGTATGTGCAGGCTGGAGCGGGCTTGGTTGCGGACTCAAATCCTGAATCTGAATGGAATGAAACGCAAATAAAAGCTCGCGCAGTGATCAAAGCGGTTGAATTATCATCAAACGGATTGATTTTATGAGTTTTTAGCGGTTTTTTTTAAAAAACCGCTTGCATCGTTTGGAAGTTTTGCTAAACTGCACACCGTTCCGATACGAAACGTACGAAACACTAAGAAGAGCCGGCATAGCTCAGTTGGTAGAGCAACTGACTTGTAATCAGTAGGTCCACAGTTCGAATCCGTGTGCCGGCACCATCTTAAAGGTGTGTAGTTGTGAAGTAAAGAACAACACTGAAATAAGTGTGATATGGTGAGATTCCCGAGCGGTCAAAGGGGGCGGACTGTAACTCCGCTACGAAAGTTTCGAAGGTTCGAATCCTTCTCTCACCACCATTAACTTCGATTGAAGTGGTATATATACCAACACAGTGCGGGAGTAGCTCAGTTGGTAGAGCGGCAGCCTTCCAAGCTGCATGTCGCGAGTTCGATCCTCGTCTCCCGCTCCATCGAAGGATAATCGCTCTTATAGCTCAGTGGTAGAGCACTCCCTTGGTAAGGGAGAGGTCTCGAGTTCAAATCTCGATAAGAGCTCCAGATACAGTTTAGTAGATTATCTACAAAGATTTAAAAAGCAGGCTTATTAGTCTGCTTTTCAAGTATTGGGTGTTTGATTTTTTTGGCGATATGTCGATGCTGGGTTTTTGCTCAGAATTGTGTTCGACGTAAACGAGGACTATAAACATGGCTAAGGCTAAGTTTGAACGTAATAAGCCACACGTAAACGTGGGCACAATCGGTCACGTTGACCATGGTAAAACAACTTTAACTGC
>NZ_JAHPTH010000011.1:0-110342 GCF_025514195.1 Acinetobacter sp. WU_MDCI_Abxd143 | reverse complement strand
TTAGTAGATGATATTTGTATGTAACTATATAATCTAAAAAAATAAATTTTAAATCGTGCAAATTAAAAATAGGGAAATCTATGCTTACTGGAGTCTATATAAATAATGTTGCTACTTATAGTGTACCAACACAATTAGATGGGTTAAAGCAGATAAATTTTATATTTGGGGCAAATGGGTCCGGAAAATCTACAATTGGTAGAATCATAGATCAATCATCAGGCTACACACATTGTTTACTTCAATGGCTTGGTGGAGAACCAATAAAAACTCTCGTCTATAATAAAGATTTTATTGATCGTAATTTCAATCAAGAAAATACCGTTAAAGGAGTTTTTACCCTAGGTGACGATCAAGTTGAGGCAGAACGTCAAATTGCTTTATTACGTCCACAAATCGATAAAGTAAAGGATGAGATACGTAGGTTAAATATTCAACTTAATGGTGAAGCCAGCCAAGGTGGTAAAGTCGCTGAGAGAGCAGCATTAGACCCTGAAATACAAGCAAAATGTTGGAAAAAAAAACAAAAGTATGACTCGTATTTTCAGGATGCTTTTACTGGATTTAGAAATAGTGCGGAAAGATTTAAAGATAAAGTTCTACTGGAAAAACAAATCAATCAATCAATTCTTTTATCATTAGAAGAGTTAAAAGAGAAAGCCTCAACAATATTTTCACGTAACGTCGAAAGATACAATTTTATTCCAGTTTTTAATGCTGCTACACTTATCGAAGTAGAAAACAACCCGATTTTGCAAAGAATAATTATTGGTAATCAAGATGTTAATATCTCTAAGCTTATAGAAACTATAGGTAATAGTGATTGGGTTAAACATGGACGTAAACATTTTGAAAAAAGTTATCCCCAATGCCCTTTTTGCCAACAAATAACTTCGCCAAGTCTTTCTGATGAATTACTTAAATTTTTTAGTGAAACATATGAGCAGGAAATAGGCATTGTTGAACAAATATTTAGTCAATATCTAGATACATCTGAAATGGTATTAAATGCAATTCAATTCATAAGTAGTCAAAATATACCTTTTTTAGAAATAGACCTTTTTCAAGCAGAAGCTCAAATACTCAATGAGCGTTTGGAGCGGAACAAAGGTATCTTACAAAGGAAATTGTCAGAACCGAGCCTAAAAGTTTCTCTAGAACCATTAGAACCTATTATTAGTAAAATCTTAGGTATGATCCAAGATGTAAATCAAAAGATTATGCTCCACAATCAAGTTGTCCAGAACCTCTCGACTGAAAAGCAAAACCTTACAAATCAAGTTTGGAAATACATTATAAATGAGTTAGATAGTGACTTGAGTAGTTATTTAAAAAATAAGACGAGACTCGAATCTACCATTAATGGAATGAACAATAGCTTAAAACAAAAAAGAGAAATTTTAAGCAATTTAGAAGCTCAACTAAAAGTATTTGAAAAGAAAGCTACGTCAACAATACCGACAGTAAATGAAATAAACGATCTTCTCAAATCATTCGGCTTTACCTCATTCTATATAAGCCCTGTAGATGAACAAGGTCATTATAGAATTTGCCGAGCAAATGGAGATGATGCTAGCCGATCTTTGAGTGAAGGAGAAAAGACATTTATAACTTTCCTCTATTTTTATTCACTTATAAAAGGCTCCCATTCTTCATCAGGAATTACCGAAAATAGAATTGTAGTCTTTGATGATCCTATTTCTAGTTTAGATAGTGATATTCTCTATATTGTAAGTAGCCTCATAAAGCGTGTATTTGATCATGTTCGCACTAATAATGCTTTGATTAAACAAGTTTTTGTTTTGACCCATAATGTCTATTTTCATAAAGAAATTACTTTTAATAACAGACGAAGTCAGAATCAGATCATGGGCGATGAAACCTTTTGGATGGTCAAGAAAAATTCTAGCGGCTCTACTATTGAAAAATGCTCTGAGAATCCTATTCGTTCAGCCTATGAGCTACTCTGGTCAGATATTAAAACCAATAATCAGTCAAACCTAACTATTCAGAATACATTACGTCGAATTCTTGAAAACTATTTCACTATGTGGGGTAGTATGAAAAAAGATGAAATTTGTGATCTTTTTGAAGGGAATGAGAAGCTAATTTGTCAGTCGTTATTTGCATGGGTCAATGATGGTTCACACTCAATCCATGATGATTTGTATATTAACCACGGACAGCAAACTAATGAATCATATTTAACTGTTTTTAAAGAGATTTTTAATAGGTCTGGTCAAATGGGGCATTATCAAATGATGACAGGTACTTTAACAGATAGTACGTCTTGATTAGAAACGGTCATAGTTTTTAATGCAAAATACTAAGTATGGCAACCAATCTGTCATCGAGGAATAAACCGTGTCCAATATGCATTTAAAATTTAATCTGTTTTATTAATATCAAAAATTACATTCAGAGATTCTGTATATGAAGTACTTAAAAATGTTAAATTTAAAGAAATTAATTTGACAAAATACTCAACATAATATTTTAAATTATTGTAATATAAGTATTTTTTTATTTTTAGTGTTTGTATCCGTTCTAATCAAAGTTGCAAAAAAGGCGAGTTTATCTCGCCTTTTTTATTACTCAATTCCAAGCAAACGTATCAGTGCCGTGCCAGCAGCTGCCAAGCAAATCACCAATAACAGCGGTACTTTTTTCCAAACCAAGAACAGTGCTAAGCCAACACCAAATATACGCGCGAACCCCGCAAAATGTTGACCTTCAAAAAATGTTGTCGTCACTGCAATCGCACAGAGCAAAACAGTCGCACCATTTGAGAGTAAAACTTGGTATTTTTCAGAAAAAGAGAACTTGGCACCCAAATGAAAACCAGCGAAACGAATCCCATAGGTTCCAAGTGCTAGTAAGCCGATACCTAAAATAATTAGTAATTGTTGACTCATTTCTTTCTACCAAATATCAAGCCAAAAAGTGAAATCAGAATTGGAAGTCCTGAGGCCAAAAAGGGCGTGGTGATCAGTGCTAAAGTTGATCCGGCAAATGCAACTTTTCGAGTAGATTTATTCTTTAAAGCATTAAAAGTAAGTGCAATTAAAATCGCTGGGAAAATGGCATCTAAGCCAAATGTTTTAGGGTCTGGAATAGCACTTCCAATAAAATAACCCGCCGTTACACCAAGTGGCCAACTGAGCATAATGCCTATACCACATAACCAGTAAGCAGCTTTTTTCGTCTCAAAATTGGGCTGTGCCATACCAAACAAAACGCTTTCATCGTTCATGATATGTGCCCCAAAATATCGAGAGAATTTGCCTCGTATTAGTTCATTGACTGCAATACCAAAAGGTAGATGTCTTAAATTGACGAGTAGTCCTGCAATTGCCGCTGCAATTGGGCTACCACCTACAGCCAAGAAACCAATAAAGATAAATTCGGCAGTTCCTGCGAGCACAAAAACGGATAGGCAAAGCGGGATCCAGAGCGCTAAGCCATAACTTGCAGCAAGTGAACCTAAAGACATACCGACGACACTCGTCGCTAGGCACACAAAGAAAATCGAGCGGGTAGTGTCTTTACTTAGTTTTTTAATCAGAGAGTATGTGGACATAGCATGATATAACGAACGATTTTCCATTATAATGAATAAGTCTGATCGTTTTGTCAAAACGAACGATCGTTTTTTTTATAGAACGGATGTGGTGAATGTCTCAGCCAATTGAAATTATTGCCAAAGGTTTAACGCGTGAACGTCAAAGAGCAGGGCTTTCATTGGCAGAGGTTGCTCGTCGTGCAGGTGTCGCTAAATCTACACTGTCACAATTAGAGGCAGGGCAAGGTAATCCTAGTATTGAAACTTTATGGGCACTTTGTGTTGCACTGAATATTCCATTTGCACGCTTGATGGAAGAACCAAGTAATCAGGTACAAGTGATTCGCTGTGGCGATGGGCCAACAGTGAGTTCTGAGATTGCCAATTACAAAGCAATTTTGTTAGCGACTTGTCCGCCACATGCGCGCCGAGATGTTTATTTACTAATTGTTGAACCAGGCGAAGATCGTCTTTCAGAACCACATCCAGTGGGCTCTGTGGAGCATATTATTGTGGTTGAAGGTAAAGCTTTGGTGGGCTTAATTGATGAAGCTGTTGAGCTTGGTGTTGGAGACTATATTTGTTATCCAGCTGACCAGAAACATATATTTAGAGCTTTGGAAACAGGCACAAAGGCATTATTAATTTCTGAACAAAACTAAAGAAATTCAATCTGATTAAAATAAAAACTAAAAGCCATTTACCAGCATCCCCTACAAAAAGGGCCAATTTTGCGTATAAATTTTGCAATTGGCTCTCTCTTTTATTACAAAAATGGCTCTCGTTTCTTGAGTGCCGAAACGACAAATTAAAGCTATTGGAAGTATGCATACGGAAGCGCCGGATAAGCTCAGTGAATTTACTGTTTTAGGAATTGGGCAGAACGGCTAAATTTTTAGGGGATATTTTTTGGCTTCGGAGGATTTCCGAGACTAGCCGATATCCTCCATATATTAAGGAAAATGATATGGCAGCTCATCAAAATGGTTCTGAAGCCAATCACTCCCAAAGTTTAAAACATGGACTCAAATCACGCCACCTGACCATGATCTCGATTGCAGGGGTTATTGGTGGTTCTCTATTCGTGGGCTCAGGCAGTATTATTTACAATACCGGACCTGTAGTTTTCTTAACTTACGCTTTAGGTGGTCTACTCGTTTGGTTCATCATGCGTATGTTAGGCGAGATGGCCGTTTTAAACCCTGATAGTGGCTCTTTTTCAACTTATGCTGACCGTGCGATTGGCCGTTGGGCAGGTTTCTCAATTGGCTGGTTGTACTGGTGTACTCTGGCCATGCTCATGGGGTGGGAAGCCTATGTGGCAGGAAAAATTCTAAACAATTGGTTCCCCTTTATACCGATCTGGGTCTATATGGTCGTGGTGATTGGCGCACTGGTTGTTGTTAATTTACAAAACGTGAAAAACTATGGTGAATTTGAGTTTTGGTTCGCCCTCATCAAAGTCATTGCGATTGTTATTTTCCTTGTGATTGGTAGTTTAGCCATCATGCACTTGTGGCCTTGGGGTAATCCGGCTGCTTCTGGTATGAGTAATTTAACCTCTCAAGGCTTTATGCCAAATGGCGGCTCATCCGTTATTACAGCCTTGCTTGGGGTCATGTTTGCCTACATTGGTGCTGAAATTGTTACGGTAGCGGCAGCAGAGTCGGCAAATCCATCGAAAGAAATTCGTAAAGCATCGAACTCGGTGGTTTGGCGAATTATTTTATTCTACGTAGGCTCTATGTTTGTTGCAGTATGTTTGATTCCTCACAACAATGAACTTTTGAAAGATTCAACTTGGGGAACCTATAGCGTGACTCTGTCTGCACTTGGTATTCCAGGGGCGCGCCATATCGTAAACTTTGTGGTTCTAACCTCAGTATGTAGTTGCTTTAACTCAGCTCTTTATACGTGTTCACGTATGTTGTTCTCTTTGGCTAAACGTGGTGATGCACCGAAAAGTTTTGGTTCTGTAAACAGTAAAAGCAGTCCATGGGTAGGCGTGATTGTGTCATGCTTCTTCTCTGTGATTGCGGTAGTTTTAACTGCAACCGAGAGTATGAATGTTTATGACTTTTTCATGTTAACAACAGGCGCGGCAACACTGTATGTTTACCTGACTATTGCTTATTCTCAGCTTCGTATGCGTAAAAAGTTAGAAGCTGAAGGCGTGAAAATTGACTTTAAAATGTGGATGTTCCCTTATCTAACTTACGTGGTGATTTTTGCAATTATTGGTGCAATTCTTACCATGTTGATTGAAGGCACCTATTTTAAAGAAGTGATTTACACCACAGCTCTGTTTGGGATTATTGTGTTCTTCGGATTGTTGTCTGAAAAACTGGGTTGGGGTAAAGATCGTAGAGCGACCCATTTAACTCATAGTCATGAAGAAAAGTTAGTTTAAATTTTTAAATAAAAAAGAGCCTTACAAACAGGCTCTTTTTTATTTGTTTTAATAACAGAGGGAAGTTAATTTAGCGTAGGTACGCCTGCTTCACGTAAGCATTGGAGCAAGACGCCAAAAGCCATCACCATATCTTTTTCATTTACACAAGCAAAGCCCATCAGTAAACCACGCTCTGCATGTGCATGCGACTGCATGTAGTATTGAGATAAGGGACGAACTTTGACACCACGTTCAAGCGCTGTGGCTGCAATCGCGACATCATCGCAAGAGTTTGGCAGTTTTAAAACCAGATGTAATCCTGCTGCTTCGTCATATTCATGAATAAATTCGGGGCCAAGATAACGTTGAATTAAGCTCACCAAGTAGTCGCGGCGCTTGCCATAAAGTAGGCGCATACGGCGAATATGCGCTTCATAATGGCCTTCACGAATAAATTCAGCTAGGGCTTTTTGCTCAAGCAAGTGCCCACCACGATAAAGCTCGGCTGCCACAATGCGTAATGGTGAAAATAACGGCTTAGGTACGACTAAATAGCCAATTCTTAAGGATGGATAAATAGTTTTACTAAACGTGCCCATGTACAGCACAGGCGCATCATTTTCTAAACCTTGTAAAGATGGATAAGGCTGACCCGAGAAACGGAACTCACTGTCATAGTCATCCTCGACAATCCAGCTATTATGCTGACGTGCAATCTCAATCAGTTTACGTCGGCGGTTTAGGCTTAAGTGAGAGCCAAGAGGATATTGGTGTGAAGGCGTGACAAAAATAAGTTTTGGTGGCTTTGCCGGATTTTCCTCAGGAATAATGCCTTCAGCATCGACAGGCATCGGCTGAATATCGAGACCATTAATACGCAATGTATTACGCATTCCCCAATAAGCAGGATCTTCAATCCAGATTTTATCTCCCATATCACTGAGCGCACGTGAGACTAAATCAATCGCTTGGTGAAT
Source organism: Acinetobacter sp. WU_MDCI_Abxd143 (assembly GCF_025514195.1). Lineage (NCBI taxonomy): Bacteria > Pseudomonadati > Pseudomonadota > Gammaproteobacteria > Moraxellales > Moraxellaceae > Acinetobacter > Acinetobacter sp. WU_MDCI_Abxd143. Next base: position 103,411 of record NZ_JAHPTH010000011.1, on the reverse strand, counting down.
GCCTTCGGTAATAATAATTTGGTCAGCATCGCACTGGACTGAACGCGCAACACGTAAGTAATCTGCCAATGCACTTCGAAGCTCTATACATCCACCTGCATTGCTATAAATCAGGCGATTAATATCGGGTTCGCGGCTTAAGCGTGCTTGAATACGACTAAAAATATGATGTGGGAACTCGGTCACATCGGGTGCTCCCGGCACAAAAGCACCCCATTGGTGTGGCGATGCTGCTGCATAGCCTAATAAGTTAGAACCACGCTGTGACAGCGCATAAGAGCTTTGAACTTTCGGGCTAGAAACCACTTTTTTCTTGTTTTGTGTATTTAAAAAACTCTCTGGTAATTTTTCGGCAACCCATGTGCCGTGCCCCGTACGGGCTTCTAAGTAGCCTTCAGCTTGTAGCTGTTCATAGGCACTAAGCACGGTATTTCTTGAAACATGAATTTCACTGGCTAAGTCGCGTGACGCAGGTAGACGAGTCTTGGGCTGGATGACTCCATCAATAATCGCACCACGCAGGCAACGGAAAAGGCGTTGATGTAGTTTCCCTTCAGTGTCCTGTTGGAGTCGTTGCAGCAAATGATCTCCAAGTAAACTACGCAATTGGCTCTCTCCTACAGTTAAAAAGTGGCTCTCGTCAGTTGGCATCAGACGAGCGAAATTACATGCATAGGCAGTCGTTGTAAAGCACCCTGAAAATTAAGCACAGGATGCAAAAAACCAAAGCTGCAACTGATGATGAAAATATGAGGGAATCAAATGGATAATCAACATTCTGCACTTAACGCACGTAAACAGCAAGCAACTCCACGTGGTGTAGGCGTGATGTGTCAGTGGTATGCGGAAAAAGCTGAAAATGCCACGCTTTGGGACAAGGAAGGCAACCAATTTATCGACTTTGCTGGTGGTATCGCGGTTTTAAATACAGGCCATCGCCACCCTAAAGTGATTGCAGCAGTAACTGAGCAACTTACTAAATTTACTCACACTGCCTATCAAGTAACACCATATGAAAGCTATGTCGCTTTAGCTGAGCGTATTAATGAACGCGCGCCAATTGCTGGTCCTGCAAAGTCAGCTTTTTTCACAACTGGTGCAGAAGCAGTTGAAAATGCGGTGAAGATTGCGCGTTCTTATACAGGTCGTCACGGCATTATTACTTTCGGTAACGGTTTCCACGGTCGTTCATTTATGACGATGGCAATGACAGGTAAAACGGCTCCTTACAAACGTGATTTCGGCGTAATGCCAGCGGGTGTTTTCCATGCACGTTACCCAGTGCCTGCTAAAGGTATTTCAGTAGACGCGGCAATTGAAAGCGTTGAAGATATTTTCAGTGAAGACATTGCACCACATGATGTTGCTGCAATTGTGCTGGAGCCAGTACAAGGTGAAGGCGGTTTCAATGTTGTGCCAGCTGAGTTCTTAAAACGTTTACGTTCAATTTGCGACAAGCACGGTATTTTATTGGTTGCTGACGAAGTGCAATCCGGTTTTGCCCGTACTGGTAAATTGTTCGCAATGAACTATTACGAGACTAAAGCAGACCTCATCACGATGGCGAAAAGCTTGGGCGGTGGTTTCCCTATTTCAGGTGTTGTGGGCCGTGCAGAAGTGATGGATGCACCAAATCCAGGTGGATTAGGCGGTACTTACGCAGGTAGTCCGATTGCGGTTGCTGCTGCGCATGCGGTTATTGATGCGATTGAAGAAGAAAACCTATGCGACCGTGCAAATGAATTAGGTGCAGAGTTAGTCGCTACCCTTAAAGATATTCAGCAAGCAACAGGCGATGTAGTAACTGATATTCGTGCATTGGGTTCAATGGTTGCAGTAGAGCTTGAAACAGCTGAACAAGCAAAAGTTGTACAAAACTATGCAATGGAAAACGGGTTGTTACTTCTTACTTGTGGTAAATACGGTAATGTAATTCGTTTCTTATATCCATTAACCATTCCTGCTGAACAATTCCGTCAAGGCCTTGATATCTTGAAACAAGGTTTTGCAACTCTAAAAGCAGGTAGTGCAAAAGCAATGGAGCAATCTGCATGATTCAAAATAATTTGCAGTATTTATTAAAACATCCTGATATTTCATTAGAAGCACCTGCATCAAATGACTATATCGAAGTTAATGATGCTGCTACAGGTGAAACTTTGGCATGGGTAAAAACCTATGACCGTGCAGGAGTTGAAGCCGCAATTAACCGTTCAGCAAAAGCGCAGGCTGCTTGGAAAAAGCAAACTGCCTTGGCTCGTGCTGATGTGCTATTGGCATGGTACAACCTCATGCTTGAGCACAAAGAAAATCTGGCTCAAATCTTAACTGCTGAGCAAGGTAAGCCATTAGCAGAAGCACGTGGTGAAATTGGTTATGCAGCATCATTCATTCGCTGGTTTGCGGAGCAAGCTCGCCGTATTGATGGTGAAGTTTTAACACCAACCTTGCCAAACCAACGTTTGCTTGTGATTAAACAAGCAATTGGTGTTACTGCTGCAATTACGCCGTGGAACTTCCCAGCGGCCATGATTACGCGTAAAGCAGGTCCAGCGATTGCTGCGGGTTGTTCAATGTTGGTTAAACCGGCAGAGCAAACGCCGTTAACCGCCTATGCGCTTGAAGTATTGGCATTACAAGCAGGCTTACCAGCTGATGTTTTAATTAACATTAGTGGTGATGCGGTTGAAGTGGGTAAAACCCTATGTGAAAGCGATATTGTTCGTAAGTTAAGCTTCACAGGTTCAACTCAAGTTGGCCGTATCTTGATGCAACAATGTGCGCCAACCATTAAAAAGCTTTCGCTTGAACTCGGTGGTAATGCACCAGTTGTGGTATTTGATGACGCCAATCTTGAACAAGCTGTTCAGGGCATTATGGCAAGTAAATATCGTAACAGCGGTCAAACCTGTGTATGTGCGAACCGTATTTATGTTCAAGACGGTATTTATGATGCATTGGCAGAGCGTTTGGTTGAAGCCGTGTCTAAGCTTAAAGTTGGTGATGGCCGTCAAGAAGGTTCAACTCAAGGGCCTTTAATTGATGAAGATGCGATTGCAAAAGTTCAGTCTCATATTGCAGATGCAACTGAGAAAGGCGCAACAGTTCGTATTGGTGGTCAACGCTCGGCACTTGGCGGCACATTCTTTGAGCCAACAGTTTTAACTGGCGTAACGCAAGACATGAAAGTGTCTAAAGAAGAAACTTTTGGTCCGCTTGCACCACTATTCCGCTTTAAAACTGAAGATGAAGCAGTGGCAATGGCGAACGATACCGAGTTTGGTTTAGCTGCTTATTTATTTACTCAAAGCACAGCTCGTCAATGGCGAGTGGGTGAAGCACTTGAGTACGGTATGGTCGGCATTAACACGGGCGCGATTTCAAACGAAGTTGCTCCGTTTGGTGGCGTAAAACAGTCAGGTCTAGGTCGTGAAGGTTCAAAATTCGGCATCGAAGAATATGTCGAAATGAAATACCTATGCGTAGACTTATCTGAGTAAGGAACAAAGCGAGTTCGTTTTGTTCTGAACGAAAACATACAGTTATGCTGTATGTGATGTTTCACAAAAAACCGGTCATGCCCATTCATGACCGGTTTTTTATTTTAAGTCGATAGATAGCCATCACGACTTTCAGGCAAACGCCTGAGTTCATCAATCAGCGTTTCAATGAGTTTTTCAACCACAAGACGTTGGCCTTTTCTCGAAACATAAACCAATTGCAGTGTACCAATATTCGACTTCCAGTCAGGAAGAATATGTATAAGCGTACCTTTACGAATTTCAGATTCGACGGTCAAAAAAGGAAGGTCGGCAATGCCTAAACTATCCATGACGGCATAATACACACCAGCCAAATCATTACTTTTGATTCGTGGTTGATAAGGCACATCAACAGTTTCACCATTACGAATATTGCATAGATGCCAAATAGGATTTTGCTTTTGAGTACCTAAGCTAATACTCGGAAAGTCCTGTAATTCAGAATAATGTTCAATGATGCGACCTTGAAGTAATTCAGGCGAAGCCACCAGACAATGATCGGTTTTAATCACATCACGAACAATTAAATTCGAATCTTCATTGGGTTCAAAATTGGTACGAATCGCGAGGTCGATGTCATCATGCAAGATATCTACTCGACGGCTGGTTAGCTCGAGTGCGATTTCAACTTTGGGGTAGGTTTTTAAAAACTGATTTAAAATTTTTCTAATTTGAAAATGCATCATTAAAGGTGGGCAACTTACTTTTACCAGACCTTGAGGCTCACTTTTTTGCTTTAATAACACGTTTTCTGCACATTCAACTTGAGTAATAACTTTGCAGCATTCCTCATAAAACTCTTGGCCTAAATCGGTCACTTTAAAATGGCGTGTTGTTCTTTGAATCAGGCTGACATTAAATTTATTTTCAAGGTCAATAATGCGTCGGCTGAGCTTAGATTTACTAATATTTTCAGCATCACTGGCCGCACTAAAGCCGCCGTGTTTTACGACCAAATAGAAATAATAAAAATCATCAAAAGAGCTTATCAATGTCCGATCAATCCATTTAAATTTAAGATTAGAGCGCTTAAGCACTCTAATCTTGGCAATAGAACTTATTTTTGTGAGGTATTAAAGCTATAGCTTGTCATCAGGTTGCGGTAATCAGGGATATGATTTGAGAACAATGCACCTAGACCTTCCACATCATTACGCCAGTCGCGGTGTAACTCACACGCCATACCAAACCACGTCATAAGCTGAGCACCTGCTTTTGACATACGGTCCCAGGCAGCATCACGTGTTAATTCATTGAAAGTACCAGAAGCATCGGTAATCACAAACACTTCAAAGCCTTCAGCGAGTGCAGATAAAGCTGGGAATGCCACACAAACCTCAGTCACTACCCCTGCAATAATCAGTTGTTTTTTACCTGTCGCTTTAACCGCTTTTACGAAGTCTTCATTGTCCCATGCATTGATTTGACCAGGACGTGGAATAAATGGTGCATCTGGGAAAAGTTCTTTTAATTCTGGAACTAAAGGACCATTTGGACCATTTTCAAAACTAGTGGTAAGAATAGTTGGTAAATTAAAATATTTAGCAGCATCTGCAAGTGCTAATACATTGTTTTTAAATTTATCTGGATCGATATCTCGAACTAAAGAAAGCAAACCTGCTTGGTGGTCAACTAAAAGAACCGCAGCATTATCCTTGTCTAAACGCACGTAATCTTGAGCCATTTTTTATGTCCTCGTGTTATCAAAATAAATAATCAAAAATTATTGAGTAGGTCGTTATTGCCTAAAATTATGCTAGTTGAGTTTTATGTCGTGATTAAGTCTAAAAAATAGGATTAAGAATTTTAAAAATAGGACGATCTTAAAAAGAGCACATTAAATTCTTAGATTGTCTCATAGATGAAATAATGTGTTGCTAATCCTGATCTATAAACTGCAATTATTGAGGCGTAAAATCAATACCAGTTCAAGAAAATCCTACATATATAGGAGAGATCAGATGAAGAAATTTCTTGGTGCATATCAAAATAACCACATGCATTGGGTGGGTGATGGTTTCCCTGTATATAACCTATTCTCTTATGACCGTTTAGGCCAAACCTTAAGCCCATTTTTGCTACTCGATTATGCAGCGCCTTATACATTCTCGCCAACGACTGAACAGCAAGGCGTAGGTTCGCATCCTCATCGTGGCTTTGAAACAGTGACCATCGCCTACCAAGGTGAGGTGACCCATAAAGACTCAAGTGGCGGCGGCGGAACCATTAAAACTGGTGATGTACAGTGGATGACTGCGGGTGCAGGCGTGTTGCATGAAGAGTTCCATTCTCCTGAATTTGCTGAGCACGGTGGTCTTTTTGAAATGGTGCAATTGTGGGTAAATTTACCTGCTCATTCAAAAATGACGCCTGGAAAATACCAAGCGATTGAAGCTAAAGATATTCCAGACATTGCACTAGACGAAGAAGGTAGTCATTTGCGGGTTATTGCAGGTGAATATGCAGATGCAAAAGGTGCTGCAACTACATTTAGTCCATTAAATGTATGGGATGGTAAATTGGTTAAAGGCCAAAAACATACCCTCTATGTACCTGAAGGTCACACCACGCTTGTTGTGATATTAGATGGCGCGGTTGTGGTTAATGATGCAAATCGTCTTGAAGGTAAAACCGTTGCGATTTTGTCTCGTGAGGGTGTTGAGTTTAGCTTAAATGCTGAAGAAGACACTAAATTCTTGGTGTTGACTGGCCAACCACTCAATGAACCAATCGAAGGTTATGGTCCATTCGTCATGAATACCAAAGCCGAGATTATGGAAGCGATTAATGATTTTAATCGTGGAAAATTCGGTTCACTCATGCAAGAAGGTTAAACTGTTTAATTGTGCTTAATTGTCTATTAAAGCAAAGTAATAAAAAGCCCGCTATCAAGTGTGAATAGCGGGCTTTTTCGCTGTAAAGATTCTATTTTTATGATGGTTTTCATTATTCTCTCGGCATTGTTTTGTGTGATTTGCTTCTCATTATTATGGGCTAATGATATCTTAAAAAAAGATAGTTGTAAAACAAATGATATAAATATAGTTAAATTATCTTATTTTATTTAAAAGATTTTTTTTAAATTTTTAAAAAATATAGATTTTTATACACTCATCCTCTTTTGTAAAATTTTATGAAAAACTTTTGGGCGGATCTGTTAAATTTTTTCTATATAAATTGATGCAAAAAATAAAAATCTGGTAGTTTTTAATACGGTGTTTTTTTGGGGTATGAGTGATAATCAAAAAAATTCTCGAAAAATGGGACATCATTTTGAATATCGCAATTATTGGCAGTGGAATGGCAGGGCTTGCGGCAGCAAGAATTCTGAAAGATGCAGGGCATACGATCACGATATTTGAAGCACTTCCTGGCCGGGGAATGGATAGCCATAGCATTGAGTTCGATGGTGGAATTATTGATGCACCGCTACGTGTGATGAATCCACATCTGTGGAAGAATACACTCAGCCTTGCTGCTCATTTAGGCATTAAAACCTTCCCAGTTCGTACTTATATGTCATGTAGCTGGTTATTCGAAGATCGTACGGAAACATGGTTAACGACATCTCGTAGCCGTATTGGTAATTTCCCGATTATTAATAACCGTAAAGGCATTCAGCAATATGGCTGGCGTCTTGTGAAAGGGATGTTGCAACTAAAAACTGCGATTCACCAGTTTTTCAAATCTAAAAATCAAGATATTACCCTCGCTGAATTTATTAATCAGAACGATATTGAAGAAGTATTCTGGCACGGTGTGGTTATGCCAGTGCTCTATACAATTTGTACGTGTAATCCAAAAACAATTGGTGATTGGCCTGCAAAAAACTTACTTGAGTTTTTACGTCACTTAACTGATGGAGACATGTTATTGCGCATGAAAGGTGGCACACCTGCATTTGTAGATAGCTTGATTAAAGGCATCGATATCCATAGCGGATCGGCAATTAAGAAAGTTGAATTACAAGGCGAAAAAGTACTGGTTGAAAACAGCCAAGGCGAACAGAACTTATTTGATCGAGTAATTGTTGCAACGCCAACATCTAAAATCGATGAGTTTTTAAATCCTGAACAATTTGCAGAAGATATGAACCTGCTTAAGCAATTCCGCTTTGAGCAAGGTGATCTTGTGATTCATACCGATGCGACCGTCATGCCGCCACGCCGTAAAGACTGGTCAGTGCTGAGCTACATGATGGACCGTAAGTTTACGCGTCAGCAATTTACAGTTTGGATGAATGCGGTTGAACCAACACTCGTGGGTAAAAATCCTGTATTCCAAACTTGGCGTCCAGTGGTTGATATTGACCCTAAAAAAGTTATTTCAAAAGTGACTTTAACGCGTGCGGTTGTAGACTCACAAACGGTTGCTTTAAACAAAGAATTGCAACAACGTCATTTAGACCCAAGCCGTAAAGTATTCTACTGTGGTTCATGGTCGTGTGATGGCTTGCCAATTTTAGAGTCAGCAGTTACTTCTGCCATGCATATTGCTGAAATTTTAGGTGCACCTTTACCATTTGTAGGCTTAAAACCTAAGGTGGAAGTTGCCCCAGAACTCGGCTACTAAAATTGTGAAAACAAAAGTTCGAGCAGCTCTCTCTCGATTCATTCCCCATAAATATGCAATTGATGCATCAAGCTTAGGGGATGATGAAGAGCTTGCTTGGACAAATTTGGGTTTTTGGAAAAATACCCAAAACTACCGTGAAGCTTGTCGCCAATTGGCTGACCATTTGGCACAAGCTGTCAATTTAAATTCAAAAGATCATCTCTTAGATTTAGGCTGCGGACAGGGTGCAAGTTTGTTGCACTTGTTACAGCATTATCAGCCTAAAAGCCTCAGTGCAGTTGAATTGCAAACCCAATGTGTTCATAAAATTCAAAAGCTTATTCCCGAAATAAGCCAGATTTTCTGTGGTTCATTTTTAAATTTAAAACAATTTGAATTTAAACAATACTTCGATGTGGTGATGTGTATTGATGCCGCTTATCACAGTCATTTAAATTCATTTCTAGATTCCATCGCGCCAGTTTTGAATTCAAAAGGCCGATTAGGTTTTCACTACCTAATGCGTGCTGACACATGTCAAAACATGACCGCTCTACAAGAACAAAAGCATCGTTATTTACTCAAAGCAGCAAATGTCGCTTGGGATGCTGTGCCAAATGAAAAAATGCTCAGAGCTACCTTGGAGCAGCAAGGTTTTGTCGATATTCAAATTGAAGATTTATCTGAGCAAGTATTACTCGGTTTTTCGCAATATATTCAAAATCAACAAGGACAAAAACAAAGCCGAGGATTGGCAAATTTTAAAATTCAAATGACTGCAAAGTTATGCCAACAACTCTACCAAAATGGATATGTACGTTATATTCAAACCACAGCAATAAAAAAATAGGATGAGCTATGTCAGCCAAATATCAAGGATCGTGTTTATGTGGAGCTGTGAGCTACCAAAGTGAAGCAGAGCCACGCTATAGCTTTAATTGCCACTGTCGAGATTGCCAAAAGGCCACAGGTTCGGCCTATGCGCCAATCGCTTTTTTTCACCAATCTGAATTGAAAGTAAGTGGTGAACTTAAATATTTTGAGACTTTGGGATCTTCTGGCCGACCTATTAAAAGAGCGTTTTGCCCGACGTGTGGTTCTCAGCTTTTTGGCTTACCTGAAATTGCGCCTGAAATGATTTCAATACGTGCAGGTACTTTGGATGACCCGAGTCTCTATCAGCCTAGAGCAGAGGTGTTTGTGAGCCAAGCCTATGCATGGGATACACTGAACCCAAACCTTAAACACTTTGAAAAAATGATAGAGAAGAGCAAGAAATAAAGCTTAATAAAAAAAGCCAAATATTCCTAAAATAATCATTAAAGTAAGACTGCCAATAGCTAAAAATAATATGGTTTTTCTATATTTTAGCTGCGGCATTTTACTTACAAGGATAATAAGGCATGCAAGTATGATCACTAAGGGCTGAAAAATATTTGATGGCAAAGTAAACATCTCGTTCCTTGTTATTTTTAAATTTATTTTAGAAATAAAGTAATAAACTCATTATATCGTTTTCTTATTTAATTGACGAACAGAACTTGTTTATAAATTCATATTTTTATTTCCATGATAGATAAATCAAATTTTAAATTTAAAAGAATCATGTACGCTTTTTCGTACATATATTCGGGAAATTGGCGTCTTTTTATGGCGTGATGAATTGCCTATGATGAACTCATCAGGAACAGGAAGTTCCGAAACGTAAAACAACAATAATAAGTTTAAGCATCAGGACGTGAGGTATTACAGGAAGTGTACCTAGTAACGAAATACGAAAAAAGCCCAACAGGATGTTGGGCTTTTTTCATTTCTTATTAACGAATTTATTTGCCACCTAAGACAATAGAGTCACAAGGTAGATTGTAAAATCTACAGACAACAAAAAACCCCATAAATCAAATATTCATGAGGTTTAATGATGGTGCCGGCACACGGATTCGAACTGTGGACCTACTGATTACAAGTCAGTTGCTCTACCAACTGAGCTATGCCGGCGATGTGGAGTGAATTTTACAGTTTCTTAAAAAAAATACAAGCCAAAAAATGAGCATTTAAATTTTTTCATATGATTTTTAAATGTTCATAGATTTTGGTCTAAAAAAGTTAGGGTTTTACTACATTAATGTGCTTTGGCATGTGAAGTATAAACCGCTAAAAATATTCCAATTAAAGACAAGACCACGGTTAAACCGACAATCGCACCCCAGCCACCGTGTAACCAGAACCAACCGCCCGCCGAGCCGACAATACTTGAACCCATATAGTAAAAAAGTAAGTAGAGCGAACTAGCATGTGCTTTAGCTTGTTTGCTTTCAGCGCCCACAGAACTACTGGTAAGTGAGTGGGTAATAAAGAAACCTGTGGTAATAAATGCAATACCAATAATAATGCCGAAAAGCGAGCTGAGTAGGGTCATGAGGCTCCCTACAATCATTAAGGCAAAACCACCCATCATCATGGTTTTTTTACCAAAGCGATCCGCTAAGCTACCTGCCAACGATGAAGACACCATGCCAAAGCTATACGACAAGAAAATAAGGCTAATTTGTGTCTGACTGAGTGAATAAGGCGCGCCGCTTAAACGGAAAGTGGCATAGTTAAACAAAGTCACAAAAACACTAGTCAGCAAGAAACCAATCGCAAATAGGCGTAATAATTTTGTATTGCTTAAATGAGCGTGCCACATTTGCATGTGAAAGTCTAAATTCAGCCCTTTTTTCTGCACAAAATTACGCGATGTGGGAAGTAATTTTAAAAAGGCAATTGAGCAAACAAAACAGATTGTCCCAAGTAAGCCTAAGGCGGTGCGCCATGAAAAATATTCAACCAAAATACCCATACCGACACGGCCCATCATGCCACCAAAAGCCGTACCTGCAATATATAAACCCATAGTTTTACCGAGGTGCTCAGGCGCAATTTCTTCGGCAATCCAAGCCATCGTCACTGCGGGTACGCCACCAAGTAATAAACCTTCTAAAGCGCGCGCCATCAATAAACTGTGCCAGTTCGGTGTGAACATAGAGACAATATTAAGAATTGCTGCACACAGCATTGACGTAAAGATTACACCACGACGGCCAAGGGCTTGTGAAAAGGCGCTTGATAGCACAATCGAAATCGCTAAAAAGGCAGTCGTTAATGACAGTGCCAAAGAGCTACTCGCAGGGCTAATCTGGAAGCTTTGGCTAAATGCGGGCAGGAGTGGCTGTACACAATAAATCAGTGAGAAACTGGCAAAACCTACGAGGAATAAAGCAAATCCTGCGTGTTTATAGGCTTTAGTCCCTTTGTGAATCCACTCATGGGAAAGAACAGACTTTGCCTCAGTGTTTAAGGTACTGGGTGTAGATGAAGAGTTCATATCATGACCATGACAGAAAAAGAGCAGTGCCTAAAGGCATGCTGCATCGAGAAAATTCGATAAATTAAAATTAGCAATTTGAGAGGTATTTTTCTAATATATTTAACAATGGATCATGATATGTTTTATATATAGCAATGGAACTCAGGCATATACGCTACTTTTTAGCGGTAGCAGAAGAAAAAAACTTTACCAAAGCTGCGCAACGTTTAAACATGAGCCAGCCGCCTTTAAGCATGCAAATACGAGACTTAGAAGAAGAGCTAGGTGCAGATTTATTTATTCGTTCGCCACATGGGGTGGAGCTGACCGAAGCAGGGCTTGCCTTTTTAAATGCGATTCAGCCTGTACAGCAGCGTGTAGAAGATGCAGCGAGCTTAGTTAAACAAGTGGCAAATGGCGAAGTGGGCCAATTGCGATTAGGCTTTACAGGCACTTCAATGTTGAACCCTTTAATTCCTAAATGCGTTCGTTATTTTCAGCAGCAATATCCGGAAGTGAATTTAAAACTTGAAGAAGCCAACACTTTACTGCTCATCGATTTATTACTTGAAGACCGCTTAGATGTCGCGATTATTCGTTCACCACGAAATATTCCAGATAGTTTAATTATTCAAGAATTATTAGCAGAGCCGCTCATTGCTGCTTTACCTTCAGAGTCTTTTAATCTGGACGATTCATCACAAGAAATTGATTTAACGGCACTACGAGAGCTTGATTTTATTGTCTCGCCACCATCCATTAGCGCAGGGCTTTTCGATGCGATTAAACAAGCCTGCCATGAGCGTGGCTTTGAACCGAAAATTGGACAAAATGCTCCGCAAATTGTGTCGATTTTATCGTTAGTGTCTGCAAATTTGGGGGTATCTTTGGTTCCCGAGTCGACCAAACAATTGCAAATACAGGGTGTGGCTTATCGCTCTTTGAAAGCGCCTGTTCCTACGGTGGGTTTAGGGCTTGCCTATAAAAAACATGCCCCTTCACAAATGGCGATTAACTTTGCCAGTGTGGTGCAAGTCGCTTGTCACCATGCAGAGGAATATCAATAAAATCGACTAGCTTGATTTCGGCGCTTTGTTCATCAATAAGATGCCTAAAATAATAAAAATCGCACCATATAAAAACGATAAAGTCGGCTGTTCATGAATGAAAACCCAAGCCATAAGTGCTGCAAAAATCGGTTCTGAAAGCTCGGTTACTTGTACCTTTGCCGCACTCATATAAGACAATGCTTTAGTGGTACAGAAAAAGCCGAGTATGGTCGGCAGAACAGCTAAGCCAACTAAACCTAAAATGATGTCACTATTAAAAGTAATGGTGTGAAAATTAATTAAAAACGGAACCGCAAGATAAACGCTACCAAACAGCAGTAAGTATTTAGTCAGAAATAGTCCACCGTTTAATTTGAACTTTTTAACTAAAACCGAAAATAAGCCATAACCCGTACCGGCAATAGAAGCGTTGATGAGCATTAAAAGGCTATTTTCGCCTTTCCACGAAATAATACTAATCCCCGCGACAGCCAATAATGTTCCAATAAGAGAGTGAATGTAGATACTTTCTTTTAAAATGAATCGACCAAAAAATAGGGCAGAGATGGCAGCCGAAGCCATAAGTACCACCACAACATTCGCCGCAGCACCGTGGTTGTAGGCAATGGTTTCGAAAAAGAATAAAGAGAAAATCCCTAAAAAAGCACAGATAGCAATTTGAGTAAAAACGCTGAGTTTACTTGGCGTGCTGCTAATAAAAGCAAGCTTTTGGCTAACAGGGACTTTAAATAAAAACACGCTTAAAAAGAAAAAGGCGATAATGGTTTTTAAAAAGGCAATGTCTTGTGGGTTTAAACCACTGTGCATGAGTAATTTGCTAATCACACCAATAGAGGCATTTAAAGCCGCTGCACAAAGTGCAAATAGGGTTCCAGTAATTAAATTATTCACTCTTATAATTCTTCCTAAGTTTTACACATGCAGTCTACATTATTTTTTTGTTGAATATTCAATTAAAATAATCAGTTAACACTTAACACCTTCCATGATTTATTCTGTATTGATTTAACCATTTTTATAAAAACATAAACTCTTCTAAGAGACTTTTGTTTCAGAGAATTGTGATTTATGGAGCTTACTCATATTATATAATTAGTTAATTATTAAAGAATTTTAAAAATGATTAAATCGATTATTTCAGGTTGCGCGGTTCTCACACTTTCGGCTTTGGCGGTCACGCATGCAGAATTTTCTTTTGAACAAGAATTACAACAAGGCTGTAATAAAGTGAAGCAATACGCGAGCTTAGGTAAGAAAAACTACGACCAAAAACAATATAAAAAAGCGCTCGAAAATTTCCAGAACCAAGCCTCTTGGACAGCATTTTGTAAAGCCAATGCAGACGAAACCACAGTTAAATTTACCGACCGAGATATTGAAGTTGCCAACAATAATGTGGGCTTAGCCTATGCCAAATTAGGCCAGCCACTTTGGGCGAGAGCATGGTTTATGCTCGATGAAAAATCAAAATCTAGCCAGTTTAATCTTAAACAGTTACCTGCACCTAAAGCATCAAATGATTTGTCAGGTGAGTACGTCCGTTACTCTGGTTTTGGTGAGTGGGATCACATCACGGTAAGCCGTAAGCAGGGCCAATATGCAGTTAGCTATGCCGGTTTATATATGGGACTTCGAAGCTTGATCTATGGCCCAAATATGGGTGAGTTTGACACTAAAATGCCGACTAATAAAAAGCAAACGGTTTATAAAAATGAAGACTGCCGAATTCAGCTCGACTTTAAAACCAACGCGAAATTAGGTAACTATATTCAAGTTAAACAAAGCGAAGGCGAGTCGGGTTGTGGCTTTGGACATAACGTCTATGCAGATGGAACGTATTTAAAAGTTGAGTCTGGGAAATAAGACCAAACATATAGGAACTAAATAATGAAAAATATATTTGCGCCTTTACTACTTCTTTCGACGGTTATTTTTTCTGCTCACATTTATGCAGAGCCAACTAGCACATGCAAAGAAGTGAAATTCCAAAAGGCCGATCAAACTTGGAGTGGGCACTATTATCTAAATGGTGTGATGGAAGTGGGTTCGGAACTTTTACTTCAACCAGACGGCAAGTTTCAATGGATGCTCGCTGTTGGCGCTTTAGATCAATATGCCGAAGGCACATGGTGGAAAAATGGAGACTGTATTGGTTTAAAACCAGAGGCTAAATTTAAAAAGGATTTAAGCATTTTCCCTGAAAGCCTAACGATTTCGGATAAATCCTTAGATGCGATCTGGGAAGGTGGACGCCAGCAGGGCACATATAGCAAAAATTAAATTAAAAAGTCCGACACAGAGTCGGACTTTTTTTATAGCTTCGTTTTTAATGATTTACCGCAGCAAGTTGCTGAGCGTTATAGCGTGCGCCCATGTTTGGATATCTCGCAATAATCGCGTCGATTTCTGCCAAATCTGCCGCTGTTAAATGAAGGTCTACAGCACCTGCATTTTCCACAAGTCGCTCGATTTTACGTGTACCCGGAATTGGAATAATGTCGTCACCTTGCGCCAAAATCCAAGCCAAAGCCAGTTGAGCCGCTGTTGTGTTTTTGCTTTGAGCAAAGTCGCTAAATGCTTGCGCCAAGCTTTGGTTATTTTTCCAGTTATCGCCTTGATAGCGTGGCAATTGACGACGGAAATCGTTTTCGTCTAGGCTACCCACATCAAGCGTATTGGTGATTAAACCACGTGACAGCGGTGAATACGGCACAAGGCTAATGCCTAACTCGCGAATGGTTTGCAAATGGGTTTGCTCAAACTCACGGGTAAGTAGCGAATATTCATGTTGAACTGCTGTAATTGGGTGAATCGCATTTGCTTTACGAATAGTTTCAGCCGACGCTTCACTGAGTCCTAGGTAACGAACTTTACCTTGTTTGACCAAGTCAGCCATTGCGCCAATGGTGTCTTCAACTGGAACATTTGGGTCTATGCGGTGCGCATAATACAAATCAATTACGTCTGTATTTAAGCGTCTTAAACTGTTTTCGACCGCAACTTTAATCCACTCAGGAGAACCGTCGATATAAGACTCTAAAGAGTTTTTCGGGTTAAGGTTGTCTTCTTTATAGCGAAAGCCAA
This sequence comes from Acinetobacter sp. WU_MDCI_Abxd143, assembly GCF_025514195.1. Lineage (NCBI taxonomy): Bacteria > Pseudomonadati > Pseudomonadota > Gammaproteobacteria > Moraxellales > Moraxellaceae > Acinetobacter > Acinetobacter sp. WU_MDCI_Abxd143. The sequence goes on along the minus strand of NZ_JAHPTH010000011.1, from coordinate 87,812 downwards.
ATTTGGTCGCCAAAAATACTTTGTCGCGGTGTTTTTCTAAAACTTTTGAGAGTAAAACTTCATTTGCGCCGTTGCCGTACATGTCGGCAGTGTCCCAAAAGTTAATGCCGAGGTCTAATGCCTTTTCTAGAGTTGCAATGCTTTGTGTGTCATCTGAGGCACCATAGGCAAAGCTCATTCCCATGCAACCTAAACCAAGTGCTGATACTTTTTCGCCTGTTTGTCCTAAAGTTCTATATTTCATTTTTCACACTCTTTTTGCAAAATCACTTGAGTAGAAAAACTATAAAATGCTTTGGTTCAAACTGACGTATAACATTCAAACCAATAATTATAAAATTCAAACAATCTGTTTTTAGGCCACACAGTCTTCACGGAATTTTTTAGGTGAAAAGCCAGTATTTTTCTTAAAGAAATTGGTGAAATACGCTGAATATTCAAAGCCTAAGCTATAGGCAATTTCGGAAATATTCCAACTGGTGTGCTGTAGCAGCGCTTTGGCTTCTTGCGTAATGCGCGAGCTAATATGTTCAGAGGTGGTTTTACCTGTGGCTTCTTTTACAGCCCGGTTTAAATGGTTTACATGTACCGACAAACCATAGGCATAGTCATTTGCTGTTTTGAGTTTCAGCTGAAAATGGGGCGAGTCGATGGGGAACTGGCGTTCTAATAATTCAAAGAATAAATGGCAAATCCGAACCGCCGCATTGCTATGTTTTTCAAACTGTTGGGTCGGTTGCATTTTCATGGCTTCATGCACAATCAGGTGCAAATAGTTTCTTAAAACGTTGTATTTATGAATATAGTCTGAATTTATTTCAGTCATCATCTTTTTGAAAATAAATGAAATTTCTTCAACTTGTTGATCATTTAAAAAATACAGCGGGTCGCCGTCGACTTTAAACAGCGGTGAGTCTTTTAAAAAACTTTGTCTTGATTCTTGGTTTACAAACTCTTCGGTAAATAGACAAAACCAGCCTGCCTGTTCAGGCGAATTAATTTCCCATGCATAGGGAACCATTGGGTTTGAAAACAGTAAAGCAGGGCGGTCGACTCGTATCCAGCGGTTGGCGTAGTGAAGTTCACCTGTGCCTAAAACCAGTGAAATTTTATAATAATCACGGCGGCTATAAGGTGTGAGGAACGAGCAGGCATCGCGTTGGAACACGTTAAAATGACCAAACGAAGTGGATGGAACCGAGTAATCGCTATCTCTGGTTAAAGAAAAGCGGCGATAAAAATCATGTATGGTTTCCATGTCTTTGCCTGCATGCGTTATCAATTTATTTAAAGTTATAAAATTCAAACTTTATTTACTGTAGCTTTTATTTATAGCGTGATCAATCAGGTCATTTCAGCAGTTTTGAAAATGAATGATAAATTAACAATGAAAAAATGAGCCAATAGAAATAAAAATATTTTATAAATTAATAATATATGAGCGTTGACACTTAAAAACTTGAGAATTATTCTTTGTCTGCAAACTACTCTAGGGTAGAACGATAAGGGGACACCTTCGAGTGTGCTGGTGCTGTACCCAGTCTGCTAACCCCTTTCGTTTTGCCACCATTCTATGGTAGAGCGATAAGGGGACACTTTCGAGTGTACTGGTTCTGTGTGTCCAGTCTGCTAACCTCTTTTCGTTCTGCCACCAATTTTACTATTATGATGATATCATTAAATTTAAGTTGAAGGTCTTTTTAGCTTAAATATCTAATTGAATAAACAACAATAATTATTTAACCAATTTCTATTCAACCTTACATTGACACTCCAAAACACGCGGATTATCCTTTGCCTGCTGGCCACATTGCCAGTCGATTTTGACAGATCGATATAACACACAAGACATCAAAAAGTTCTCTTTTTGGTGGCGAACTCGTTCGTCCCCCTTCGTAGCGGTAGGGCGAGGGAGGGACGCCTTGTGCGTGCTGATTCTTGTGTGTCAGTCTGTCAACCTTCTCTCGTTCTACCACCATCATTTGACAGTGATCGGGTAGAACTCCTTTACACACAAGGAGTCCGCACATGCGCACTATTTCATCTCTCTCATTGGCAACCATTGCCAAAATCTTTGACTCTATACCCAACTGGTCTTTAAAACGGTTTAACCGACTCTAGGTTTTAAGCCATAGGTCATTACGACTAAAAAATCATAGCAACAATAAAACCTGAGATAGGCGAGCACACCTTTTTGTGCGGCTTTTGCATGCCTGTTTTTAGCGCTCAATTTAAGAGTGACGGCATTCCTATCTCTTTTATTTACAACAAAAAATTATTTTAAACGGTATACATGAAAAATTTAGAAGCTTCCTTTCGAGCGACGCGAGCGCTATACACAGCAGCAGAGTTATTTAAACAACATGGCTTCAACAAGGTCGGGGTGGACCGAATTGTTCGCGAGGCCAAAATGACTAAAGCCACCTTTTACAACTACTTTCACTCCAAAGAAAGACTGATTGAAATGTGTTTGTTGGTTCAAAAGGAACAGTTAAAAGAAAAAGTGCGGGCGGTAAGCGAGGCTCGCCAATATCCAGATTTGGTTCATCAACTCAGGCAAATTTACCTTTTACATGCTGACCTAAAAGGTGCCTATTACCTTTTGTTTAAAGCGATTTTTGAAATTAAAAAGCTTTATCCAAATGCCTATCAAACTGCACTCAGATATAGGCGCTGGCTTAAAAATGAAATTTTTTGGGTACTGAGGGAATCTAAAAAAAGAGCCACATATGAAGAGTCTGATATTTTTGTATTTATGATTGATGGCGCGATTTTTGGACTTTTATGTTCAGATCAGGCAAAGGACAGAGATACATTGCTTGAGTATTTTTTAAGGCGGGTTTGATGGAGGGAAGGCCCGACGGGAGTTGGGCTTTAGCGTAATTAAAAAGAAATTTTAAATAGCAAACAGATTAAAGATAAATATTTTCGCTATACGAGAGGTTATTATTTAATTCATTAAATTTAAATAGCTCTCATATATTATTGATTAATTATAAAGGTTAGAAAAAACTATTTTATTTAAGGTTAGACATGAATAACTTCAAAATTCTTTTCATTACTATAGGACTAATGTTTTCAATGAATTTATTTGCTAATCCAATGTTCTCAGATGACCTATTAAAGAGAGCTACAAATGGCGATACATCAGCTCAACTAGAGTTAGCAGATGTTTATATATATGGATGGGGTATCGAAGAGAATGAAACTCAAGCGGAATACTGGGCAACTAAATCAGCCGAAAGCGGTAATGTAAAAGCAATGCAATGGCTCGGTGAGGGATATGCGACTTACGCTGGTCTTGTTGGAGATATGGATCCAACAGATGCTGATGAACATTATAAAAAAGCTTTTAAGTGGTTTTCCAAAGGAACTCAACTAAATGATGCAGATTGTATGGTTGGTTTAGCTAACTTATATAGTAACGGTGACGGAGTTGAGAAGGATACTAAAAAAGCCTTAGAGCTACGTAAAAAAGCTGCTGCTCTTGGTAATAAAGAGGCTATGAGAGATATTGCCTTTATGTATAAATATGGATTGGGCGTAGAGAAAAATTTAGAGACTGCAAAATTTTGGAGTGAGAAAGGAAAGATTTAATAGTTTTATATTTTATATCGAGTTCCATTTTATTTGAGAATGGAAAGACCTAAATCTCTAGTTTTAGGTCTTTAAAAAGGAAAGTTTCTAATGAAGCATAAATTAATAATTATTTTTTCAATTATTTTTGTACTTATAGGTTGTGGAAAGAAATATAAAATTTCTCCTGAGAGTTTACCTGTCGCTCATATTAATCAAGAATACCAACAAATTATTAAGATTTCTGGAGGAAAGGTTATAGATAAATACGCTGAATTAGAAACAAATATTCCAGAAAATCTAGGCGTTACCGTTAAACCTGTTGATGACTTGGATGGATATAATGTTATACAAATCAAAGGAACCCCTAAACACAAAGGAGAATATAGAATTCATATAAGAGCTGATTTCTATGCAGGTGGTGGTGCTGAAATTGACAAGACATATAGCTTTATTGTTCAGGATTAAAAATTATCGCAGAGTCGGGAAATAGCAAAGTAGAGAAGTTGGTAATGACGGTAAAATTTAAACAATATTTCCTAATCTTTATTTTTGGATTATTACTTTCCGCTTGTCAGCCAACATCAGAACATAATGAGAATTTGACTTTGAATCAGCAAGCCTACACTTTGCATATGGGTGAACAAGGTATTCAAGATTTTTCAAAATATAGTGATGGCAATGTAGATAATCATCCAGCTGGTGTTAGCTTTAGAGAACTTCAATTTTCTCCTCCTAATTTAGGAAAATTAATTATAGATAATGGTCCTAACAGTTTGTTAATAGAGCATGTTTTCTCTGTACTAGGTACTCAATATGACAAAAATGAAGGGATCCAAGTTTTAGATATTGATGCTGGCCTCACAAAAGAAGAATTTGCTACCCCAGAGCAGGTTTATCAAAGCTATGTAGCTTTAATGAAACGTATTAATCAGGCTGGTTGGAAAAACTATTTCTTTACAGATGCTCCGCGTATCGCTAAAGAAGATAATATTAAGCATCTATCGAAAAGTCGTGATGTCATTGACCCGAGTTATATTTTTAGCTTTGAGGAGTGGAAAAATATAATAAACAACAGCCCGACAAAATCATTGGGTTATAGGTTGTATGCTAATGGGGTTATTTTAGATATCAGTTTAAAAAGAACAGCTAAGAATGAGCGGAATGAAGAATAATATATGCTTAGATTTAGCTTTCAGAGTGTGCGATACAATGAAAGAGACTCAATTCCTGACTCTGATAAAATGACATCTAGTGAATTCGAGCAAGCGTTTAAAAAAAGATTAATTGAAAATAAAAAATATCGGGAAAAGGAAGAAAGAAAAGCTAAGGCTGAGGGTTATCATATCGATGAAGAATATATAGATCCTGATGTTTGGCCTTATGTTAAGTAATTAATTTTTAAGTTTAAAATAATGAAAAGGCTTAAATTTAAGCCTTTTCGAATAACTCTAATTACCGCTCATTTAAAACCAACTGTTTAATCTTAACTGCCTTCTCGAAGTGATCTAGCTTGTGTACCATAATCCACCAATGCGCTGCTTCCATCAGTAACTCAGGGTTATCATTCTTATTTTTAAAAAAAGCATAAAAAGATAGACCGACATTGTCTCCCTTCTTTTCAATTTTCTCGTCGCATCCCTTAATAAAAATTTCTCTTAATTCATTTCTCATATTTAGTATCACTTCAAGTCTATAAAATTAAGAATTCATATTCCGCTCGCCCCAATCACACATCATATCTAACAAAGGAATTAAAGATTGTCCTTTTTCTGAAAGTCGATACTCAACCTTTGGCGGAATTTGAGGATATTCCTTGCGTGTAATCAGTCCATCTCTTTCCAATTCTTTAAGTGTATTGCTGAGTGTTCTAAACGAAATATTACCAATGCAGCGTTGCATCTCATTAAAACGCATGACATTTTTTTCATACAGCCAGTACATAATAATCATTTTATATTTGCCATTAATTAAAGAAAGAGTGTATCCAAAACCTGTTTCTTCTAATGGCGTATGTGATGGAACGCATTCAGTCATTTTTAAAATCCACACTATATTTTAGTATAGTATATAACACAAATTACCGTACTTATATTTAGGAAAGCACACTTCTATAATCGATTTATCAACTTTTCGATAAGAGTGTTTTCATAATGAAAAAGACATTAGTCATTGTTACTCATCCCCACATAGACCAGTCTGTTGTAAATAAAAGATGGGTAGAGGAACTAGAAAAACACCCAGACCAATTTACAGTTCACCAAATTTATCAAGCCTACCCAGATGGGGTGATTGATGTTGCCAAAGAGCAAGCGCTGGTCGAAGAACACGAAAATTTAGTTTTTCAATTTCCAGTGTATTGGTTTAACTGCCCGCCGCTTCTGAAACAATGGCTTGATGAAGTTTTGACTTATGGTTGGGCGTATGGTTCAACAGGTGACAAGCTTAAAAATAAGAAATTTATGTTGGCTGTGTCTGCTGGTGTAAAAGAAAAAGTTTATTCAGAGTATGGTGAATATAAGCTTTCTTTAGAGCAGATTTTTACTCCATTTAAGCTAACAGCTTTATATATTGGAGCGGACTATCAACCACTTCATGCATTTTATGGTTTAGATACCAATCCATCAGAAGATGATGATATTCCGACGCACCAAGATATAGAAAATAATGCGATTGAGTATGTTCAGAAGTTATTAGCGTTGTCTGAGTAATTTTTAAGGTAGGGAGGCCTAAGCGTGAGAGTTTGGGTCTTTTAAAAGTGAAAAATAGTTTTGCTATCTTTCTGATTTTCGATAAGTCATTTGCAAAAATCAAATTTGTCTATAAGTTGAAAATACAATAATACGTCTTTGGAAAAAATTATGAATATCGCGCCTTTTCCATTTCAAATTACAAACTGGGAAGAAATTGAAGTCACTGAATATAGCGGTGAAACTGGAAAAGCTTATTGGAAAACTCAATTTTTTGGTGAAGAAACAAATAAAATTAGAGTAAGACTTGTCGAGTACTCAGCAAACTACTTGGCTGACCATTGGTGTGAAAAAGGGCACATACTATTTTGCCTAGAAGGTGAGCTAGAAAGTAGATTGAAAGACGGACGAACATTTACTTTAACGTCAGGCATGAGTTATCAAGTAGGAGATAATTCAGAGCCACACCAGTCTTTTAGCCTGAATGGTGCGAAGTTACTTATTGTTGATTAGATTGTCTTTATTTAGATTTATTAAAAAAGTGCAATAAAAAAGACCTAAATCAAAACGATTTAGGTCTTTTTTGAATTCTGGCGGTGAGAGAGGGAATCACATTTTTTGATTAATATATTGATAATATTTAAATAAAATATAAATAGTCTTATTTGATCCCCCAATCGTCCCCCAGTTAGAAAAAGCTGAATTCAATGAAATGAATTTTCTCAATTGATTGGCAGAAAGATGACAGCAAACTTTCGTTGTCCTTCATAGTACATCAATTTCTATTCTATCTAAATACAACCATTATACGTTAAAAGCTTCCTGTTTGATTAGCTGTTCACTACGACTAATGCCCAACCGATTTGCAATGCCTTGCCATTTTTTTACCGCCAATAATACTTCATCATAAATCTGAGTCGCTTCCTCTTGAGATAAGCGGAAAAAATCAATCACCTCAAATGCCAAGTTGTAATCAAGTGCATTAGCTGTATCTGTAATATTAAGGTGTAAACCTTGGTTCCCTACAATAGGGTTAAGATCATATGCAGGTGATAACTTCCATCCTTTATCAGTTAATAAGAAGCCATGATTTCTTAAATGGTCATCTGTATTTGATATTGCAATATTAAAGATGATCCTGCGCCATAATTGAGCTAGATCATTTTTTGTTTGTGATCCGTTATTGGTTAGAAACTCGGCTATTTCAAGATAACTTGCCCCCTCTGAATGTTCTCCATCGTAGTACCCTAGTTGAGTCATGGCTGATGAGAAATGTATTCGCTCAGTTCCTTGGCGGTCAAATCGTTTGGTGAGAAAAGTATGATGTTCTGAAGAGAATCGGCGTATTTCACTTGGGAACATTTCTACTCCAGCTAATCGAGCCAACTCATAACAGATGAACTCCCAAGCCCCTACATCGAATGTATCTTTCTGATTAGGAAATTTGGCGATCCAGAGATGTCCTTGCTCATCAGTCACGCAAGCTTTAGGTCTAGCACCACCTAAAGAAGAACCAGGGGAAATTAATAATTTAAGCCAGTGATAATATTCTTCACTGTCAATGTTCTCATCTTTCTCAATTTGGATTGCGGCATATTCTAGTTCACGTAATGAAGTCATTGGAGGAGCTGCAAACTCGTCATTGTCATCTAAGAAATTATCAGACTCTGCTGTTTTAAAACGAATTCCTCCCATGCGAAAAGAATCATGCACGCCCAGTAAATAGTCCAATTCCGTGAGTCTGGCACTTGAACGTAAACCTTTGTAATGTTCTATTGCCGCATGGCGTTGCATCAGAATTCGTCCCCAACGGTCAGGGGCTGAGTCTAAGAAGCTACGAAAATTCTTATCTGGAAGGTCGTTATAAAGTTCACCACGATGAAGTGTTAAGAATGGATCAAGTTGAAGACGATATTCTGACTTCAAGAATGAGCGATCATAAGCAAAACTAAATACACCGCCACGACTTGTCTCAGCAAACATTAATTGCCCTGTAAGTAATGGTGAATCAATAGGTAACCAAGAAGCATAAACATCTACTATATTTCGGGTCATTTTGAACCTTCTAATAATTTAATATTTTGCAGTTTAATTCCCACTTCGTCATGGGCTGCTAATTTGGCAAAATTATCTTCCATACCTAACACTCCCATCACTTTGATATATGTACCGATTGCTACACTGGGATCTCCAGCAAAAACTTTATTTATAGTTTTATTATCAAATCCAGTACGGTCGCAGATCATTTGTTTAGTCCAACCACGACGCTTAACAGCGAGTAATAGATCTTCCCCGAAAGTGGTCAATGCCTTACGCTGTTTGGGGAACAAAATTTTATATAGATCTCTTTTCGGCATAAATCCTCCTGAAATAGGACTATATTCCTAGATTTTACATATAAATGGGAATATATTCCCATTTTTGTTGTGAGTCAACTGTTAATCTTCTAAGGTGGCTTGAACTAATTTTGGTACTCTTAAATGCCATTCTCTCCAGTCAAGGCTTGTCCTGACTGGAGTTGTTTTAATGCTGTTTCAAAGTCAAAGTCAAAGTCAAAGTCAAAGTCAAAGGCTGTTGTTATAGTGGCGTCATTCATGTTTTTAACAGTTTAAGGAAATGACACAGCTTTTTGAACACTACCCACTATTAAGTAATTTTGTTAGAACTAAATTTAATGTGGGATTATTCTTTAAAAGTATCATTCAGCGCTTTTTGCACAGCATCGACTCTTGTTTTACAAGCTTTATAGGCAGACATTGATTCTTCAACAATCTTCATAAGGTTATCAATATCTGGTTCATCTTGATCTTCTAACAACGTTGCATTTTTCTTTAGTAATTCATAACCTTCTTTAAAACTTAACTCTTTCTTAGTCATTGTTAGTCACCTTATTTACATCGGCATGAATAAAGCCATCTTGCATTTCAATTGAAACGGTTGCTCCGACTTGTTGAACAGAACGAATTGCTTTGTTATCGTTTGAATGACGCGGACATTGACCACAGTGATGATCAGGCGACCAAAGCAGGTTGGATACAGGCGAGTCTTGAGAAGATTAAGAGTACGCCTTTTGCGCTAGAGCCTAAGCACCTGACACACTAGATGTACCCGAAAAGGGGCTAGTGAGACTAACGGACACGTTAGCTGGTGGATATGCGATGCAATTGATCTAAATTAATTTCAAAGCACCAGAACCGGCTCAGTTGTGCCCAAAGCGGATGTTCGCAAAAAATAATCTTCTCTTGATACCGCAGATTAAAGTGGATGTTCGATATGGCCTTTTAAAGGTAGAAAACTTAGTATTTAGACGCCTACCTTCTAGAGAAATAACGCAAATGAATAAAATGCTACCATCAACTTAAAATCATGATATGTCACGGCAAACTTCACACTTTCTAACTGTTGGCATAAACAACATACCATCCATCTACTGAAGTAGAAATTTTTTGAAATGTGCCGATGGTGTATTTTCAAGCATATTGCCACGACAAATAACGTAAAGATTTTTGTAGGGGGTGATCCCTTCAATTTTAACGCTTCTTAGTCGACCACTCTCGCACTCATCGACCACAGACGAAGAGATCACCAATGAAATACCCAAGCCTGCCTGTACTGCCCGTTTAACCGCCTCTGTGCTTCCAAGCTGCATAGATACACCAATAGAATCTGCCACGCTTCCGAAAAAATGCTGTAACAGACGCCCTGTGCCGCTACTTGTTTCTCCCCCCAGCAATTTCTCTCCCTTCAGCCAATCTAATGGAATACTCGCCAATTTGGCCCACGGATGCTCCACCGGCACAATCAAAGCTAGTGCTTCACTTCGCCAAACGCATGCATCAAATCCCTCTCGTTGATCCCACCATTCCATAATGGCCACATCGACTTCAAAGTTTTCCAGTTTTTTCACAATGGTAAGATTATCGCCAATGACTACATCAAAATTGCAAGTTGCTGTTTTCTTGAACCGCCTCAAGTGCGGTGGCAATACATAGATGCCGATATTCGAGCTCGCGCCTATTACAAGACGATTTGTGTCGAATAATGCGCACGCTCTGGATCCGGTGCGCACTAGGTTTTCCGCATAAGGCAAAAACACTTTGCCTTCCTCTGTGAGCGTACAACCTGCGTTGTTTCGCACAATCAGATTGACACTCAGCGACTCTTCTAGGCGCCTAACATGCTGAGTCACAGCTGACTGTGAGAGCCCTGTGTGCTTGGCTGCTTCACGAAAGCCACCCCGATTCACGACAGCCAGAAAAGTAACTACGCGTTCAAGATTGATCAATTAACGCCTTCCAAAATTGGATTATTGATAGCATCGGATGGCCTTTGGCCGGTCAGTGCCTGTAAGATATTATTGGCTGCTAGTTGCTCGATTTCGAAACGCACGTCGTCGACCGCAGACCCCAAATGTGGGGTGAAAAATGTTTGCGCTGTATTGGTCAGTAACTCCTGCGGAATAGCTGTTGGCCTATCAACACGGATCCACTCTTCCAATTCGAAAACATCTGCCGCATAACCCGCCAATTTTCCAGATTCAAGTGCTTCGGCAACAGCTAATTCATCGACAACTGAACCACGACACGCATTGATCAAGTAGCTTCCTGTGCGCATTGTGCCAATTGTTTCTGCATTCAATAAGTGCAAAGTTTGCGGCGTCATTGGCAGCATAGGTACAACAAAGTCACTGCTACTTAATAATTCATCGAGACTCACCTGTCGTGCATTCCAGGCCTTTTCCTGCTCTTGATTCAAGGCGATGTCATCGCAATAAAGCACCCGCATATCAAAACTCGATAAGCGCTTCGCAATCGCTCGCCCGACCGCACCCATACCGATGATTCCGAGTGTGCGTCCTGTTAAACCCGTTCCGTATAGTTCCGGTCTCCACCCGTTAAATCCGTGAGTTCGGATACGGCGATCCCCCTCGGCCAGATGGCGAGTCAGGCCAAGAAGCAATCCAATTGTCAGCTCCGCCGTTGGGATGGTCAGAAGGTCCGGCACGATGCTGAACCAAATACCACGGCGGGTACAAGCATCGACATCAAAGTTGTCATAGCCTTTGAGTGCTGCACTTACAATCTTCAATTTAGGGCAGGACGCAAGAAAATCATCATCGATACTGTCAGGCATGAATACCATCAGTGCGTCAGCATCCTTTGCTCTCTCCAGCAATTCTGCGCGCGACATAGTATCGCGGGTCATGTTGGGAACGACATCCGCAACAGATTGTAAATAATCGATAATTTCAGGATGAACCCAGTGGGTAAGAACTATTTTTTGTTTCATGTGGACCCTCATGTGTATACCGGATTTTTTATATGGGTTAGCTACTTGAACTTGCGACGCAAGAATGAACTGAATGTATCAACTAGCGTCACCATCCCAAGAATGACCAGCAATATCGCGGATACTTCTTGGTATTGCATAAGACGCAGCGATCCTATCAACTCGAAACCTATACCGCCGGCACCGACCATTCCCATCACCGTTGAGGCGCGAAAATTGTATTCCCACCGATAAATCGCGGTGTCGGCCATTTGCGGTAATACTTGCGGAAAAATGCCATGAAATATCACTTGTAGCGGGCTGCAACCTGCGGCCTGCGCAGCTTCAACTGGTGCTTGATCTGTATGCTCAATCGCTTCCGCAAAAAACTTAGCGATCATGCCGATTGAGTGCAGGCCTAATGCCAACACACCCGGCAGTGCACCAAAGCCGACAGCTGCCACGAAAACTATACCCATAATAAGCTCAGGAACAGATCTCAACACATTTAACAGAGCACGCGCAGCCTGATAGACCGCTGGATGTGGACTGGTATTGCGTGCAGCCAAAATACCCAAGGGCACGGACAAAAGCACAGCGATGGCGGTTCCAGCAATACTCATGGCTAAGGTATCGAGCACTGGCTTGACCCATGCTCTCCACTCACTAAAGTTGGGAGGGAACATCTCACCAATGAGACTAACAAGACTTGGCACGCCTTCGCCTAAACGCTCACCATCAAATAGACCAACGTAATACCAACATCCGACGACAATAGCTAAAATCAATATCACATACCTAACTACTCGATTCCAGCTTTGGCGCTGCTCTGACAATATGGCTTCGAAGTTCGTATTCATTGTAGAGACCTCAAAAAATTAGAACTTGGAAAAATCTAGCTTTAGCAAACTACCTAAATCACGCACGACATCGTAATCCTTATCTGTTGCAGGCCCGAATCCATCAGCCTTGAATGGTTTCAACACGTTCGGATCTTTCAAATCGAGGAAGGCAGCACGAATTTTTACTTTTAGCTCTGGTTTTAAGTTAGAGCGCATAGTCCATGGGTACTGAGGAAACGGTTTTGACTCCACTAAGACCTTCACTTTGTTTAGATCGATCAAGCCGCTCTGAACGAGCGATTTGAAAATGGGCTTGCTCAGACCACCGGCCTGCGCGTGTCCATTCTGAACTGCCATCGCCACTGCATCGTGAGCGCCTACGAAATGCTCCTTGTAATCCTTTCCGGCAAATAATCCTTTATCAGCAAGCATTGATTTGGGGATCAGGTGGCTGGATGTAGAGGCCTTGTCACCCCAGGCAACGGCTTTTTTCTTGATATCTGTGATGTTGTTGATGCCCGCCGCCTTATTCACAATTAGCACTGACTGATAAGTTGTTGTGCCTTTTTGTTGCATTGCTGCAAATGGTTCAATCTTACTTTTCTGTTTGGCCAATACATAAGACAAGGGCCCAAAATATGCAAGATCAATACGACCGAACCGCATTCCTTCAATCATTGATGAATAGTCAGTGGTAACAATAAGCTCAATCTTTTTGCCCAGAGCTTTTTCAAGATACATCTCTAGAGGCTTATTATTTTTAATGACGGTTGATGCATTTTCATCAGGCAAGAGAGCAACTTTTAATGTGCCGGGGTCAGGATTAGGTGCGGCATATGTGACACTACCTAAGAGGCAAAACGATATTAGAGCCAGTACAGCGAATAGCTTTTTCATGGTTATTTCTCCTCAGTTCTTAAGTTAAACAATGGTTATGAGTAATATTTGGAATGTTTGAATTCAATTACGCTTTTTGTTCATAGAGTTCAGTTACATGCGTTTGTGTCAGAGCCGCTGGTATTGCATCGAACACAACCTTGCCATGAGCCAGACCGACGATTCGGTCAGCATAGCGTTTAGCGAGATCGACTTGATGTAGGCTGACTACAGCGGTTATGCCGTCTTCTTTGCATATCTGGTGTAAGAGCGCCAAGACTTTGTTGGCGGATGCTGGATCAAGGCTTGCCACAGGCTCGTCTGCCAAAACAAGTGCCGGTCGCTGCGCTAATGCCCGAGCTATACCCACGCGTTGTTGCTGACCGCCACTTAACTCATCCACTCGTGAGAGTGCTTTGTGAAGTAGCCCAACGCGGTCAAGGCTGTGTAATCCAATAGATTGATCCTCCTTCGATAGAGGAAAAAGAGTACGAAGCGTCGAGTGATAACCTAGTCTACCCATTAGCACATTTTGCAAAACAGAAAGTCGACCAATTAATTGATGCTGCTGGAATATCATGCCAGTACGCCGACGATGCTCTTGCAATATTTTTTTGTCCAACAATGAACCTAACATTGTAATGTTTATATTGCCGTTAGTGGGTTTTTGCATCAGGTTAAGACAACGGAGCATTGTTGATTTGCCTGCACCAGAGGCACCGAGCAACACTGAAAACTCTCCCTGTTGAAACGTGAGTGAAGTTGGATGCAACGCAATCATTTGTCCGTACTGGACGGTAATATTTTGAAGTTGAATCATTGCTGCCAGACCCTCGTTGTTGTAATCAATCTTTATTTTTGATTACGAAATCAGATAATGAGGTGAGCATAACGACTCAATGTTACAGTTTTATTGCGAGCAATTAGCAATCGCACTCAAACGCTTGGCTATAAGACTTCCAATTGGTATGCAGTGAGGCGCCGGTAATTGGCGGAGCTAGCTGGGAGGGGTTTAGCAGGATTTTAAGGCACACCCTGGCGTCCGCTTCTGGCCGAACGCAGCTGGAAGGCTCAAAATAGGTCGAGACACATTAAAATTACGTCACTACTCATAAGTGGCGATTATGTAAAATCGTTTGCGTGGCTTTTAACCTACTACTAATCAATGATGTGTGCTGATAAAAACGGAAGCTTTCACTTGGTAAACTAAACGTACTCATCAGGAGTTTACCATGAGCAAAAAACCAAAGTTTTATACAGCGGAATTCAAAGCTGAAGCTATAAAACAGATTGAAGAAAATAAAGGCAATGTTTCGGAAACAGCAAGACAGCTTGGCATATCCATGCAAACGCTTTCCAATTGGTACAGCAAAGCTAAATCTGGAACATTAGTTGGAACACAACAATATTCCCCTGAACTTGCTGCTCTGCTCGAAGAAAATAAGAAGCTGAAACAGCAACTTAAAACTGCGGAATTGGAAAGAGAATTCTTAAAAAAAGCAGTAGCGTACTTTGCCAAAGAAAGTCAGTGAGGTACGCCTGCATGAAACAGTATAAAGATACATACCCAATCACCATGATGGCGAAGCTGTTAAAAGTTTCAGTATCAAGATTTTATGAGTGGTTGAAAAGTGGCTTAAGCCAAAAACAAATTCGAAGAAATCAGCAGACTATCATGGTGAAAATAGCACATCAGGAGACCAATGAAAGCTATGGCTATATTCGCCTGAGTAAGCATTTACACGCTCAAGGTGTTCAAATTAGCCAATATGCAGTACGTACAATAAAGAAGGTCAATAAACTCTTTTGCAAGCGCCATAAGCGCTTTAAAAGAACAACAAACAGTGATCACAACCGTCCCGTCTACAAAAACTTATTAGAGCAAAAATTTAACGTGAGCACTCCAAACCACGCGTGGGTAAGTGACATTACCTACATTTGGACAAACGAAGGATGGCTATATCTGGCTGCTTCAAAGGATCTTTATACAAAGCAGGTTGTTGGCTATAGTCTAAATGAACGTATGACAGCACAGTTGGTCTGTGATGCTCTTAAAATGGCTATTCGGAATCAAAAACCGCCACAAGGCTTAATTGTTCACTCAGACAGAGGCAGTCAATATTGCAGTCATGTATATCGAAATATGATTGAAAAATATGATTTTCAAGGTTCAATGAGTAAGCGTGGAGACTGCTTTGATAATGCACCAATTGAAAGCTTCTGGGGCATATTAAAGAATGAACTTATACACCATCGTACTTATGAAACGAGGGAAAAAGCGAAAGCAGATATTACAAAATACATAGAGCTATTTTATAATCAGCAAAGAATCCAAAAAGGATTGGATTTTAAGACACCAAATCAAATGGCAGAGGACTTTTACAGGTTGGCTGTCTAGAATCCTCCCAAGCGAAAGCCTCCGTTTTTATCAACACACATCACTTCTAATAATCCCATATCCTTTAGCAAGAACATTCCTAGGGTTTTGTAGTAGGGTTTCTCTCATCAATGTGTCGATTTGAGTCGAAGCAAATTTAAGTTGTTGCTGAGAAAAATACTGCGTTGTTGACTTCATCAATTCAAGATTTTTTTGCGCTGTATTTATTTGATTCTGGGCATGGGTTTTGATGATATTCATCAACTGATCATTTTGACTTTGATAAGCTGAAATTTGATGTTGAGAGAGTAGTTTGATGGACTGAATAAAATCGATTGCCTCCTGAGATCGTTCTGAAATCAGATTACGTATTCCTGCAATCACTTTACTTGGGGTATCAAAAGATCGGTGTGCAATTTCATCTAAAATGGTTCGATCTTTCTCATGACCGATACCGACCCAAATGGGTACTTTTCGTTTGCAGAGTAAGGTAGCTAGATCATAGTCATTTAAATAAGCTAAATCATTGACTGCTCCACCACCTCGTATGATGACGATGAGGTCAGGTGGGGTTGTATAGTTTTTTGCCCATTAGCGCAGACCTGAGCTTAAAGACTCCATAATGCGAGTTAATTTTTTTATTAATTGAGCTCAGCCAAATCAGCTACTATGTCTTTACTTTTTCTGTACACGAACGAAGCTTTCCAAGTTGTTTTTGCTTTTGCGTAATTTGTTCAATTACACCTTAGTGTTTGTAGTCTAATTTGATTGTTTTAGCTAGGGTATCAGACTAATTTTTATTAGTCGTTTTGATTTTAGCTATACAGAGTGCTGATCGCACTCTAGATTTCTTAGACATATATTTTCTACTCCTCAATCCACTCCGTATAAATTTGGCAATGAAATAACCAAAGCTACAATAATTCAGTTAGCTTAAGACAATAGATAGATTGCATTTAAGCTAAATTCTTACAGAGCAAATGGTTATTTAAGATCAGGAGTAATTGGTTCTTGATCTATTTCATTCTGGTCGTCCAGAGATGTAGCTGATTGTTTTTTGGTCGGCTTTACCTCTTGAGTATTTGACTTAATAGGACGAGGATATTGGACTGGAGGCCTTCTACGAAGTTTTACTACTGAATTGTAAGGTGTTTTACGACTATTTTGTTGGTGAGATGAGAAAGTGTTTTCAGGGGTGAGCGATGGAGGAGGAAGTCTATTATCACTTTGTTCAGTCATTTCTTTTTTAGGTTCAGTATTATCATTTTCTGATTCAGTTATGGTTATTTGAACGGGTTCTGTAATGGAATTGTGAGAATCAGTCTTAGTTGTAGATTTCTCTTCTTTATTGATGCTTTGACATGAATTGGTTATAGCGTGATTTGTTTGCGCCTCAGATTGCATGTGTTTTAGAGAACTTTTATCTGCTCCCGCTAAATTTTTATCTAGTACTACCAGTGTATTATCTTCATATTTAGCGATGTTGAAAGTTGTTTTTTGAAGTGAGCTTTGTCGATAATTTGTGAGTTCAGCAAGATAGACTTTTTCACGTTCATAAGCTAAATCCAGCTGCTTTTGCAGGGTAATATTTTGCAAATATAGCATGTTGAAAATATGTCTAAAATTTTCTTCATTTGTACTTTCTTTCTTTTTTAAAGTTAACTCGGTAATAACCCGAATTGCATCTTCAAAATTTATTTTTCCATTTGAAATTATAATTTTGCCTTTTTTTATAAGGTAGTAAATCTTAGATCTTGAGAGACCGGTATGCTCGCTTAGCTCTATAACAGTCACTTCTTTCATGATGAAACCATGGTTAAATTCTGTTTAATTAAACAGAATTTTATAAAATAATTAACCATTTTTCCACAAAAGATGAGACCCAATGAGTGTGTCTGAAAGTGAAAGAAGATTAACTATATTATTCATAGTGATTTTTAATTTTATTAATACTGAATAATGATGTAAAATAATGTGATTAATAGGATTTAATTTATTGAGAAAAATCACTTCATAGCTGATAATATCAGCTATTGACTAGTTTTTTTACGTATCTATGGATAATTATAATTTAATAATTAACAATGATGATCTATTGGGTTTGCTTTTTAATAAAGTTCCTTATATTTGGCAAGCGTTAGATTACTCCTTGAAGAGTGATCCGGCTTACCAGCGCCCTTGTTTATACAAAGAGTCGGTTCAGGTTATCCGGGCCTTAGAAAAGTTTGTGGGGGATTTGAAATCTGGAAGCGTGCCTCGCGTGGTTCATTTGGACATTGATGTGACTATGCATGCTGAACTTGACCATTCATTTCTTGTTTATTTTAATGCGCTGAGATTTGAGCGTGAAATGTTTGATATGAGCTATCTTTGGTTGGGTTTAAATTGGGTTTATTATCAACATTTTTTAAAAGAAGATGCAGTTGATCTACCAAGTATTACTTCTGGTATTGAACAGATTTTATTGAATTCCGAAGGTCTGCAAGAGAGGAAGCAGCAATGGTCGCTTTCAAAATTCACATACGACAAAGCTTGGAGATTAATTAATTACTTTTCAGACGTACAGAAAACTTCTTCATATATAGAGAATACCGAAAAGCAGACTCAGCAAGTCGTCGAGAAGATTAATCATGCTTTTAAGGATTTTGATACGCTTTTGGCAATACATCAGAAGGTATATATCTTTGCTCTTGATGTTCGGTTTGTGCGTACACTGAATCCATTAGAGAATGAGTCTTTAGAATGCTTGATTGAGCAAGTACTTAAAGATCGGGCTGATATCCAGAATGCTATTTGTGATTCGATTCCATATTGGCTATGTGCGTATACCAAACTTGAGCATGATTATCAAAATGGTTTAAAACTTTCATGTATTCTAATATTAAGAAGTCATGGCATTGATCAGGAAGCGGCTATTATTGCTCGTCTACAGGAATTATTGAAGAGAGATTTTAGTCAATATAATGCTATTGATGTCATTAATGGAAATGAGTTTGTAAGGACGCATGCTAAGAAAAATGCTGTTGGACATGTTGGAGTCAGTTCGTGTAAACGAATTGAAGAATTTAAGTATTGGGTACTCAGCTATTTTTTTAAAATAGATTCATTTGCAAGGCTCATATATCCTAAAATGCCTTTTGAAGTGAGTAAGGTCCTTTATCATTCGGATTGGCAACTGCCTGAAATAAACAGGCAAGCTGTAGTACCTAAGAAAGGCCCTATGCCTAAAAATCTTGCGCAGATATTGCAGGCATGGAAACCGCCCAAAGGGATATGGGATATCAATCATCTTGATAAACGTGTGGCTGATCGTCTGCTTGTCGGGCAGATTTACTATAAAGAATTTTGTGCTGAGCAAGGGCTTCCAATACAGTATGGAGACTTATTGTTCCTAATTGAGATGTTTATTGAAACCTTGTTGCCTAATCAACATCCAGCTTTTAATAGGGTGGGATTAATCCAGCAGTCTTACTTTTTGAATGCTAGAGAGATACAAACAACTGCTACACAGCTAGGTCATCAGTATTTATCGCTGTTGATTCAAATTAAAAGTGATCTTAACTTTTGGGATAAGCTTGATTTTTTAATTCGTAATCGTGGATTTCGACCATGGTGGTTTCGTAGCCTAGATGACCTAATCTTGTGGGAAAATTTTCAATCGATAATTCTTGAAGGCCTTAACTTTAATCAGCCTGTAGATTCTGTTGTATTAGGTCGGTTGAATAGTAATATCCAGAATATACGGGGTTTATTCTTTTCAAAGCAAATTTCAGAAGGTGATAAACGTAAGCTTTTAGAAAAACACTATACTCAATGTATACGTAGATATGCCAATACACGAGAATATCTTAATCGTATCTTGGAGCAGAATTGTTGGGCTTATCGTATAATCGTTGATACTCGCTCATCGAAAGGAAACTTTACTCAGCCAGAATTCTCAAAACTATTTACTGAGTTTATGCGCTTATCAAAGAGAGCTAAACCTTGTTGTTGGTTGCGTGGTTATATTGGGGGCTGGCAAGAGAATAGCTTGAATTTGATATCAGAATTTAAACTGGATATTGTATTGTTCTTTAATGATCGTTGTCAGGAACACTTTCAAACGGTAGTCCATGATCTGAATAGGCGCTGGAACAACTTTCTTGATACTAAAGCCTCTCAGATTTTAAAGCTGCAAGATGTTGAAAATATAAAATTCCATGGTGCTATTAAATCGAGAGTATTAATGCATTCTGCTGATGGATTGAATGCAGTGTATAATGCTCAGAACTCTTATCATGTCTATCTTGAGGCATATGATAAAAAAATGAAAAAAGAGTTCATTGAGCAAGTCGTAACATATTTTGCTTATCGGGATGTATTTCATCCCCCATTTAGCCATTCAGTTCCAAAGGCTTTTATTAAGGGGGCAATGCCGAAAAAATAGCATCCTTAGCGTTCAGAAAGTTTAGATTCAATATGCTGATTAAGTTTCAACATGGACTAGCCAACACGATTTGTGGTCAAGCAAACATGTTTGGGGACGGTTGATGCTAAATCTAATTTTTTCGCTTAAGTCTCGTTTTTATTTTTTTGCTCAGCGACCGATGCTCAGCATGTCTCAGAATTGTCTTTATACAGTGATGTGCAGACAGTTACAACATCGTTGAAGTCGGTAAATAGTATTATTAATCATATATCTATTCTCTTATACCTTCATTACTCAGTAGACATCATACATACAACAACTCAACCACTAGGTGAGTTGTTGTTAAAGACTTTAAATCAACTTAAGCATTTAAAGCGATGATGAACAGGTGGTCCCTAAGATCACATGTGAATCTACTGATGATCAGAATTCTTATTGGTAAGAACTACAATAAAAAAATACTTCTACTGCTTGAGATATGACATACCTTGATTGGAACATCCTCATGCGACTCTCTGACCACATTCATCAAGCTTCCGTATTATCCGATATACATCACTTCATTGAATGTAATCTTAACCACTATGTTGAACATGCTGTCTTCCTAGACTTACTACAAGAACTGATTGTACGCTTCAAGCAGTACCATCAGGAATTACTCAGCTATGCTGCAACCATTGAGATATTTGTCCTACTGATGCAGGCTGTTGAGCAGATGCTGGATGGACGTATTTACGATGAAATAAGTACATTGGATGCACAGCAAGTGAATCAGTTACAAAAGTTGATCTTGAGTCAACGTGACAAGGTAAAGGAGCATTTGCAACGTTATAAAGAACAGCAACAACGTAATCGCGAATCAATTCAATCCTATATGCAAACCATCATCAACGATCATCACAAGCTGTTATTGGTTCGTGTTGATCTAAGTTATACAAAGGAGAAGCATGGTCAGATTGGTTTACAGGACTTTTATCAGCATATCCAAAAATTAAGACAATTGCTTAAAGACCAGCAGGGGTGTTTTACTGAGTTGAAAGGATATGTGCTTAAACTGGAGCAAGGGAGGGACAAAGGATTCCATGCTCATCTGCTATTCATCTATAACGGTTCAAAGCGTCAGAACGATACCTTTCTTGGACAAGCAGTGATTGATAAATGGCAAGAGATTGTTGGGGAAGGTGCAATAGGCAACAATTGTAATACCGTTAAATACAAGCAGCGTTATCTGCAAACGGGACGTCTCGCATTGGGTATGCTGCATCGTGACGATAAGCAAATGACTGACAATGTGATGCTTCTGTTGAATTACTTTGCCAATGAGGACAAATATGATCAAAGCTTATTGGTTAGCTATGCAAGAATGCGTTGTTTGAGTAAAGGGGAATATCAACCGCATGGGAGACAGTATCAATTGAAGTCTGAATGCAAGTGAGTCAGTAAAAAAATACATCGAGTGCCGTCTTATGAATGAATCACATAGGACGACTTTTGACATGAATTTCAAACAAGCTGAACTCTTCGTTGCTCCAAAATTAGAGCAGGATGTACATGATTTTTATATTGCACTTAAGCGTGCAACACTGGTTGATAGCGATTTAAGAAAGACTTGGCGACGCTCATTCCTCGAGTATTGTCAGGATTGGCATTATTTGCTGTTTTCACATCGAGAATTTAAATTTGGGTTTTGGGTGACCCAATTTAGCAACGCGTACTATGCATGTGTCGCGGAACAGGAAGAATTTCAGATTTGGCCTGAGAATGAGAAACAATGGGCTGACTTAGTGTCGAAGATACTCAATAAATTAGAAAAGTTATTTAAAAGCATTGGCTTTCAAGAAATGCTAAATAAGTGTAATGCGGCTTATGAGAAAAAGATCCAGAAATTGATGGACCAATACTCAAACATAAATCGACTGAGTGTGGATGCGCCTGATCTTAAATTCTATTTAACCATGCACCCGCATCCAACAGCACAAGAGCTGAGTCATATTCAAAGTTTTAGTCGAGCATTGAAGCAGTTTGAGCGACGACTCATGGATAAATCATGGTGTCGTGCACAAGTGCTGTACCGTTTTTATCAGATTTATCGTGATCCAGAACATCAACACTATGTGGTGCGCTACTACTTAACCTTCCAAAAAGCATTCTATGATGAAGAGACAAATTACTGTGCAAAGTTGAGGGAGATCTGGTCGGATGTCACAGATGGCATAGGGGTTTTACTGGAGCAAAAACAGTTTAAACCTGATGTTCAAGGCAATCGAACAGTACCCTCGTTTATGAATGATGATATGGAGTCCCCATTAGAAAACCTTGAAAGTTTAGATGTCAGAATGACTTCACTTAAAGAGCATGCAACCAATCTTTATGTGTGGGATCGTGGTATGGAGTCATTCAGTGGTCAGCTCATTCAACATAAATAGTTGAATTGAAACGCAGGGGTTAAGCCGCCATGAGGAGGCTTCCCTTATTTAAGCTAAATAATAAAAACAAGTTTAATGCGGTTCAAAGTGACATACATAATCTACAACGTCTTCAGACTGGATCGTAAATTCACTGTTGGGTGGAATAATAAAAGATTCGCCTGAGCTGTAAGTGGAAACTTCAGATTGATCTCCAATTTGAACTGCACATGTGCCTGAGATAATTTCAATCCGCTCTTCGAGATGAGTCTTAAAGGTGAGGGGATGTTCTGAAGGCAGAATGACACCGAGTGTCTTTTTGCTGCCGTCTTTTAAAATGAGCACATGGCTAATCGACGAACCATTAAAATGAATGTTGGCCTTTTTTTTAATTGAAACAAAGTTAAATTGTTCTGACACGATGAGTGATCTCAAAAAAATTATTGTCTTGTGTTTTGAGAATCATAATCAAACGAATGATCAAGACTCAAGTTAAAAATGATTCATCGATTGCTTAAGCAGATTTCACTATCAAATAGCTGAGAGAGATCATAGCGTTATCCAACTTACGATTTCCTGAGCAGCCATAACACCCGTTGCTTGACCGACGGGTAAGCAGCGATTATCCTTGGCGTGCTGGCCTACATTGCCAGTGGGTTTTGACAGACCCAGTTAAACAAAGACGAGATACGAAATTGATTTTTTGTGTGTCGTGTACCCGTTCGTCCCCCTTTCTTCTATGGTAGGGCGGAGGGGGGACGCGCTTGCGCGTGCTGGTTTCTTTGTTTACCAGTCTGTCAACCCTCTTTCGTCCTACCACCATCAATTGACAGTGATTTGGTAGGCTTTCTTGAAACAAAGGAGTCCGCTATGCATACTGACATTTATCTTTTGGCTTTGCCATTTCCAAACTTAAACCGATTGTACTTTTTATTTCGATTGCCCTTGGCAAGACGATCTCACGGCTGTGCTTTGCCTGATTCCACTCAATAACGTTTAGATCTGATCTACAACGACGAATAATAAAAGGTGGTTCTATGGCACATGCCCCGATTTGGGTGGCGTGTCTGATGGTGCCTTTGTGCGTCACGGCATGCTCAAAAAAAGACAGTCATGTTTATATCCCTGATGAAGCCGAGGCTTTATCTGAACGTATTCAAACTCAATCCAATCCTGTTCCCGTGTTAGTGACGGCTGAACAGTTACAGCCCTTAGCCCCGATTGATGAAGTCGATGACGGTGCATTAGAGAGCTTTCATCAACAACTCACCGACAAACAACAACAAGCAGACTGGCAAACATTCCGTCAGCAACTCAAACTCAAACCTGATCAGATAGTTTGGTTGGGCAGTCAACGTAGACGCTTTAAGGAAGACTTCAATCCTGTTGATCTCAGATACAGCGATGCCTATCCGCAAGCCAATCAGTTGATGATCAACTACTTTCGGCGTTTGAAATCTCCAAACTCGATTGAAGCACAAGGAGAACTTGAAACCACAGCAGAGTACCAACAACGGCTTGATGCGGCACAGCAACAGCATCAACAACTGACGGGCAAACTGAAAGTTGATCTCAGTCATTTAGAACTGGCACTGAATGTATTACATGCCCCCGTTTGTTTTAATGCCGATGATCAAGATGCTTATAACGCGATTGAATACGATGCAGATCATGAAACTTTAAGTTTGCGCACGAGCTTTCCCTATGTCACCGAAAAAGAGGTACTGGCACAAGCCTACAATCCGAACTTTGATGGGCAACAGGTCGAAGTACTGAAAGTAGAACTGCATTACCCATTGGCTCAAGCTAAAAGTAACTTGGAGGATCTAAAACGCGGTACGTGTCTGGGTTATCTCCTACAACTCGATGCAGGGCAGCGCCTCACGGTCAAACAACTTATCCTCTCCGCTTATTCCTCAGATACGGCTATTCCACAACCTGTTGTCTATCGCTTTCAACCGCAGCAGTTAGGTTATGACCTTTATCAAGAACAACAAGAAGTGACTCGACGTGACGATGGCACACGCGATTACCATCCCAAGCCACGGCAGCTTTTACGCAGCACAGATATTCCGATTCCACAGCAGATCGATTATCGCTTTGGTTTAGCCAATACGCCCGTTGAGACACAAGGAGCAGCTGATGAGTAAGCTATTTTTACAATTAAGCCGTCCTTTACTGCTCAGCATTGGATTGATGGTTGGACTAAGTGCTTGTGGTGAATCACGAGAAGCCATTATTCCACCCACGGCAAATGATGCCTTACATGCCATGCGACAACAGGATGACAGCATCGTACAAGTCAAATTGCAGCAATGCATACGCAGTAATCCCTTTGAAGGGCAACCAGGCAATGGCCCAGCTTATGACCAGTATGACTGTGAGGTCGTAGTGGAACGCTACGATGCGGTACTTGATCAAAGCATGACACAAGCACAATCCGTTCTGCTTAATTTAGGCAGTAGTGGTTGGCAGGCTGAGTATTAAGCAGCAGCCCACATTAAAAACGTAAATAAAAAATATTCAAATACACAACATCTAGATGAAGTAGGACGCTACCTACACCCTATCTAGTCTTCAGGATATTAACAATGACAGCACATCTACACGTTCAACAACAAACGCTTCAAACGAATTCAAGCTTTATTAATCCCTTAAAACAACTTCTCTGTACTGGCGCACTTTTAGGCGGTGCACTGTTGCTTGGACAAGCGACCCAAGCAGGCAGCTATCAAGAATACACCTATCCCTTACAACTGGTCGGCGTTGAGGGAGGAGTACAACTGCGCTGTACTTATGTTGGCTATGAACGTCAGCGAACTCGTCAGACATTTCTGATCAGTGCGTTACGCAATGAAGGCGGTTGTCCACGTAATACCTATTACAAACCAAGTCGGATGCAATTGATTATTGCCGAGACAGGGCAAACGGTATTTGTACGTTCTGAAGAAGTGCGTCAAGCCACCCGTCAAGACTATACGGGACAGCGGATGCAAGCCCCTGACAAACCTGCATCTGCCAAGATCAATCGTTGTCACATCATGGCGACCCAAGATGCGAATGGCAAAGTCACTCCTGGACCTGCCATAACTGATCCAAGTTGCAAGAAGTAGGTCAGACCATGAAAAAATTCTTTGGCTTTTATCTGATCGCGACCATTGTCTATGCCGCGATGTTGATGCAACGCACGGCTGAATTACAAGGCGGTTATGTCGGTGTCGATTACTTAAGTTGCCTGCTGTTCTTGATCAAAGGATTGATGTGGCCGTTGGCAATTGTACGTTGGCTTTTCTAGCACACACCTCAAACCTGATAGCAATCATTCTCCTTGATTCAAACAGGGAGAGTGAAGCTTTATTGAGATAAAGAGAAAGACCAAGACAAAAAGGATAAAAATATGAATAGAAATTCTACCGATTCAAGCTTGACGAAAACCCTACAACCGATGCATTGGGTATTGATTGTCTGCGGCATGATTGTGTTACTGACCGTAGCAGTGTTATATAACCAACAGCAACAACGTCAAACAGATTTAAAACTGGCACAACTCGCAGCGACACAATCCCAAGCATCTCATTCAAGCACAGCTACAACAACTGAACCATCCACATCCGCTGATTTAGACATGGGGGAAGATGGTATCTCCATGAGTACAGACTTCGTTGAAGCTGAATCCTCAACTTCAACGGGCAACGCCGAACGACAACAACTGAGCATGCAGGTTGATGGCGAATACCACGAAGATCAAACCTTGAGTTCTAATCCTTCTACTTATGGCTTAAAGCCGATACAAGCTGCTTCGGCAGATTTAAAAAGCATGCTGCCTGAGATTGATCAGATGTTGCGAAGCCACTTAATGGAGGAGTGGGGACGTGCTGATCGTGATCAAGTCCAAAAACGTGTAGAAGGCTGGAATCAGCAAGGTAATGAGCTGACTTATCGTGCAGCTTGGGATTCAGATCGTTATCAATGTACGTGGTATGTGGTGCGTTGGAATCTAACTAGTCAACAAGTACTGCAAGAAGGTTATCAACCGTGTTTTTAAGTTGACCCCAATATCAATCATGACAGGAATAAAATCATGAAGATGTTTCAAACCAAAATTACAACACGTTTAGCTTACTTGAGCTTTGCGGCATTCAGCCTATTGATCACGCATACTGCGATGGCAAAGACGGAACAGATTATTTTAAAACAGGACCTTGGCTTAGGTGAGGAGGCGATTATCTTCAATACCAAAAAGGGTGAAGTGATCTTGAACTACTATGCCTTACCTGAAAAAGTCGCGCAGCAAATTGATCAGTTTAAAAAGGGCCAGTGTCTCGAAATTCAGTCCAAACACGGTTTCTATAACGATACCGGTGATGGGCAATACATTCAAAGCATTCGCCCCTGTAAAACCAAATCAAGCTTAGCTCGACCGAAAGTTACCCAATAGACAACCGCCATGAACAAGCGCAGATTTATGCTGATCTGTTTATTGTGCTGTGTCTTCATTGCAACACTGCTTTGGCTAATCATGCAGCGTGATCAACATCCAGTATTACAAAAAACGCTACAGGTCTATGTCATCAAACTCTTACAACTGCTTGCCAAGCTTTAAATCCAACCCAACACAAACTCAAAAAAACCTGCCCATCGCGGCAGGTTTTTTTATGCCCGTTTATGACTGATGTTTTATCTCAGGAGATCCAATATGTCCAAAATTTGTTGTCCCATGTGTGGCAGTGATCAGGTTGAAATGATTGCACAACCGCAATTCCAACCACCACCGAACCCAACGCAATCAAACTTTCCTAAACCTCCGATGCATAGCTTGATGCATTACCTGGTCAACTATGCCGCGATGGGAGCCACAGGTGCCCGTATGTTGAAAGGACAAAAGCCAATGCTGCTCATTATTGGGGCGGTGATTGGCGGGGCGGTGGGATGTGCGGCTTGTCTACTCAATCATTTACAGGATGCCACACCGACTCAACCTCCGACACCATCCATTCCTGCTCAAGCTCGTGGGCAAACTTCGTATCAATGCTTGGAATGTGAATATTGCTTTGCTTTGGCTTTTCAATATGAGCCAGAGACTACTTATCCCATGCATCACAGCCGTCCTTTCGAATAATTGCAGTTTCACAATTTTATTTAATCTCAACAGGAGAATGCTTTATGGCACATTTAGTCGACAGTATGGCTTTTGTCGGTCAAACCCCTTGGCATGGGCTAGGTAATCAACTCACGCCCAATCAACCGATTGAAGTTTGGGCACAACAAGCGGGTATGGACTGGCGTATTGAAACGTCTGATGTTCGTTACATGGCACAGAACGTACGCGGACAAGACATCATTCTACCCTTTGAAGAACAACGGGTACTGTATCGCTCCGATACCCACGCACCTTTATCTGTGGTCAGTCAACGCTTCCAAGAAGTGCAACCGATGGAAATCTTAAATTTCTATCGAGACTTAAGCGAACAATCGGGATTTGAACTCGAAACCGCAGGGGTGCTGAAAGGCGGTAAGAAGTTCTGGGCATTGGCAAAAACTGGACAAAGCGCAGCCTTAAAAGGTAAAGATGTCAGTAATGGTTATATTCTTTTGGCGACCGCTTGTGATGGTACCTTGGCGACCACTGCACAATTCACCTCTATTCGTGTGGTGTGTAACAACACCTTAGCGATTGCACTGAAAGCCCATAACAACAGCTCAAGCAATACGGGCGTGGTCAAAGTTCCCCACAGTACTCGCTTTGATGCAGAGAAAGTCAAACATCAACTCGGCATTTCAGTGCGTGCATGGGATGAACACATGTATGAAATGAAGCAACTGAGTCAACGTAAAGTCACGCAACAAGAAGCGGCGGCTTACTTTGATGCGGTGTTTAACAACAGCAATCTGAGTGTGGCGGATCAAGAGGACAGTATCATTCAATACTATCGCAATGCAGCTTTGCCTAAACTTGGACAAACCAATACAACGCTAAAATCCGACATTAAAACTGAACCTAATGGCCGCGCCATGTCAAAAGTCATGACCATGTTCAACGGACATGGACGAGGTGCAGAACTCAGTTCAGCCAAAGACACAGCGTACGGTTTACTGTGCGCAATCACGGAATTCACTGACCACGAAAGACGAGCGATGAGTACCGATCATCGATTGGATTCAGCATGGTTTGGGGCGGGGGCTGCGATTAAACAACGGGGCTTGGAACAGGCTTTACGTATGTTGGCTTAACCTTAGCCCAACTACTATCAAACTCAACCATCATTTCCCTTACAACCTATCCCACCACAGTGACTCAAATTTCAGCTTCATTTAAGCTTTTACCATTAGCCTAAGCCAGTGGTTATACGATAGCCGCAGTGCAAGACCCTTCGCCACGCTCAGAGGTGGCTTTTTTTATGCCTGAAATTTAGCGGTTGCTGTGGTGACGATACTTTATTCAAAAAGGAATCGCGCCATTATGAATAGTCATCAACACATTCAAAACGCATTAAACCAACCCCCATTACAAGCCTACCCACCGAATATCAATCCATTCACTCAACAAGTGGAAGTGGGCACTCGAAGCAAACGTAATTCAGCTCAACATTCCCAAAATAAACAACCAAGAAAATCCAAAACACCCGCAGCCAAACGGCTTGCCAACACCAAGCAACTCAACTATCAACAATGGCTTGAAATCCGCAAACAAGGCATCGGCAGTAGTGATGCTGCAACCGCTTGCGGACTCAATCCCTATATGTCGATGTTAGAACTGTGGATGATCAAAACAGGTCGAATGCAACAGAACATCGAAGATGAAAGTGCAGGCTATGCACCGTTGTATTGGGGGAAACAGCTCGAACCATTAGTAGCTGAATACTACAGCATGCACACCAATAACAAAGTGCGTCGTGTCAATGCAGTATTACAACACCCTGATGAAGACAAGCACTTTATGTTGGCAAATTTGGATTATGCTGTAGTCGGTAGCGATGAAGTTCAGATTCTAGAATGTAAAACGGTTGGAGAATATGGTGCAAAGCTTTGGCGAGATGGTGTACCGCTGTATGTACTTTGCCAAGTCCAACATCAACTCGCTGTCACAGGCAAACAGGCAGCGCATATCTGTGCCTTGATCTGTGGACATGAAACCAAAATCTTTAAAGTGACCCGTAGTGAAACCGTGATCCAGCACATCATCAATGCGGAACGCCACTTCTGGCAATGTGTTGAGTCGGGTATTCCACCGATTGTCGATGCTTCTGATTCAGCAGCCAAAGCCTTACAACAACTTTATCCAGAACAAATCCCATTAACCGTAGAAGACCTGACTCAAAATGAACAAGCCAACTATCTCTTTAACCAACTGTTAGAAGAGCGACAAAGACTTGAACAACACCAACAGTATTTCGATGAACTCAAACATCAAATACAAATGCTGATGAAAGATGCCGAGCGCGCGGTATTTACAGGCGGTTCAGTGACATGGAAGAAGGCACAAGACGCCACCACCTTAAATAGTAAAGCGTTACTGAAACAATACCCTGAATATCTACAACAATTCCCACAAACCAAAGTAGGGACACGAAGATTTCAGATTTATCCGAATGGTGGATAGGGCAGCTACACATTCCAGCATTTATTTCCCCCCAATAAACGTATCAATTACCAAAGCCACATTAAATAACCCGATCCCATGCCTCAACAGATATGGGATTTTTTTATGCCCAAAATCTAAACATTACTTCAACACCTATATAGAGGACATCACCATGATTAAAGGTTTAGCAATTACACCACCCGTTTTAGGTCGGATCAGTATCGGTAAGATCGTGGAAAAGAACGGCAAACGTCTGCCTGAAAAGGACGATCAATTTACCATTACCAGCCAAATTCAAGGAAAAGACGGATGGATTAAGCATCCCTTGGATGAACAACTCCGAGCAAAAGCTTCGAATCAAAAACTTAGAAGCATTCCAGTGCGGATGATCTTTAATGATCCTGAACTGAATCTAAGGGCAGAGTACAGCCTATTTGACCGACAAACAGGACGCTTAATCTGTTCAGGCAATGGAGAAACTTGCCAGCGACTTGGACAAAACGGGATTGAACAACATCCATGTCCATCCCCTGATTTATGTCCCTTGGCACAAGGCGGACTGTGTAAGCCTTATGGCAGACTTTACGTCAATTTAGATGAATCCGATGAATTCGGCACCTTCATCTTTAGAACAACAGGCTTTAACAGCATACGAACACTGGCAGCACGACTCCGTTATTACAGTTCGGCTTCAGGTGATCTACTTTCATGTTTGCCATTGCAACTGACTTTACGAGGTAAAAGCACCACAAAAAGTTATCGTACACCGATTTATTACGTGGATTTAACTTTACGTGATGGAACCAATTTGCAGGAAGCGATTAGCAATGCTAAGCAAATCAGTGAACAGAGCAAGGCAGCAGGATTCTATCAGGAGGCTTTAGACCAAGTAGCGCGGAAGGGCTATGGTAATGCGAGCTTTGAGGTGGGCGGTGAGGAGGGATTGGATATTGTTGAGGAGTTTTACTCGGATGAATCTGATCAGCAAATCCAAGACACATCGAATCAAGTTGACCGTGTTCAGGATATTCAGAAAGGGTTGCAGCAGTCGGTGCAGGCTTTGAATTAGACGGTGTTGGATCAGATTGGATCAAGTAATTTTTTATTTAGGAGACCTATCATTTGAGCAATTACCGCTCGCATCAATGATTAGGAGTTAAACATCATGAATGCGTTTACAGGTCAAACTTTTCAGATGAACCAAATTATCAACATCAAGCATGTTGTTGAGTTTACTGCTCTAAGCCGATCAAAAATCTACGAGATGATTAACAAGGAGTCAAAGTATTATGATCCTACATTTCCTCAACCCGTGCGGTTAACAGAAATGCGTATTGGGTGGTCAGCTTGGGAAATCCATCAGTGGATTGAGTCTAAGATGAAACAACGAAAGTAATAAGGGAGCATTTGCTCCCTTATTTTTTTGGTGTTACTGCCCTAATCAAGTTAATTCTACTTAGGAAAAAATAACTTATCTGTGGACTCTTCATCGAAATCAATATTTTTGAGTTTTTTGTGTGCCAAAAACCTCATATTTTTAAATGCTTCTTTTTAAATATGCTAAATTTCGCATCAATATATTTTTTAAATTTAAGTGATAAAAAACACTTTATAATTTGGAGCTTGTTCAAAATGTCGGCTTTAACGAATTTACTTCAATCAATCGAAAAAATTACACTTACAAATAGAGATAAAGGCACATCATTTGAAAATTTGATGGTTCAATATTTTTTGAATGAACCTAAATATGCTGAAATTTACACAGAAGTTCTGTCTTATTCGGATTGGGTTGGAAAGTACGGTGAAAAGTTAAAAATTACTGATAAACGTGACTATGGTATTGACTTGGTTGCGGTAACGATTGATGGTGAGTTTCATCCAATCCAATGTAAAAATTACAACACTACAAAAATTCAGAAGAAAGATATTGATAGCTTTTTAGGCGGCTCTGGTAAATCTTATTTTGCATATCGTTATATTGTGGCTTCAACGGATGATTGGACTGATAATGCAAAATCATCTTTAGTGGATGCACATCCTCCTGTTGCGACTATTTCATTATTAGATTTAGAAGGAAGTTTAATTGACTGGTCACAGTTTAATTTTGACCCAAATGTGAAGCCTATTTTTCGTGATAAAAAACAATTACGCAAACATCAACGTCCTGCACTTCAAGCTGTTAAACACGGCTTGGCGACTGCTGATCGTGGCAAGCTCATTATGGCATGTGGCACAGGTAAGACTTTTACCTCCTTGCGTATTGCGGAAGAATTAGCGGGGCGTGGTAAAAATGTCTTATTTCTTGTACCTAGCCTTGCGTTATTAAGCCAAACACTTGATGAATGGACACAGGATACCATGATTGGTATTCGTAGCTTTGCAGTTTGTTCTGATAGTGATGTGGGTAAGAAAAAAGATGATGACAATATTGTAGTTGGGATTAGTGATTTAAAATTCCCCGCTACAACCAATCCTCAAAGTTTAGTTAAAGCATTTAAGGCAAGAGATTTATTTAAACCGAATGAAGCGGATGAGGACATGAATGTCGTGTTCTCAACCTATCATTCCATTGATGTGATTGCAGAAGCTCAAAAAGTAGGATTCCCTGAATTTGATTTAATCATTTGTGATGAAGCTCACCGTACCACAGGGGCAACTTTTGAAGGTGAAGATGAATCTAAATTTGTGCGTATTCATAACAATGATTATGTACAAGGGAAGAAACGCTTATACATGACTGCTACCCCTCGTATTTATGGCGATACAGCTAAAGAAACAGAGGGAGTTACACTTTGCTCAATGGATGATAAGTCACTTTACGGTGAAGATTTATATGTCATTACATTCTCACAAGCTGTAAAAATGGGGATTCTATGTGACTACAAAGTAATTGTACTTGCTGTTGAAGAAAGCCACATTAATCGCCAGTTGCAGAGCTTATTAAAAGACGAAAATAATTCTCTAAAAGTTGATGATGCTGCAAAAATTGTTGGCTGTTGGAAAGCACTAGCTAAACAAGGTTTATATAATCCAGATGGTACAGTTGCAAAGCCAATGGAACGTGCAGTTGCTTTCTGTCAGGTCATTGAAAAAGAATACAAAGGTAAAAAACATAAGGTAAGTTCAAAACAAATTACTGAGATGTTTAGTGCTGTTGTTGAAGCCTATCAACAAGCGGAAATGGATCATTTATATAAAACAGAAGAAGATCCATATATTGATCCATCGTTGAAACTAAGTTGCCAAGTGAAACATGTTGATGGTGGTATGAATGCAACAGAGAAAAAAGAAAAAATTACTTGGTTAAAAGAGCAAGCACCTGAAAACACATGCCGTATCTTATCGAATGTGCGCTGTTTATCAGAAGGTGTTGATGTTCCATCACTTGATGCAGTGCTTTTCCTTACACCTCGTAACTCACAAGTAGATGTGGTTCAGTCTGTTGGCCGTGTCATGCGTAAAGCTCCAAACAAAGAATTGGGCTATGTAATTTTACCTGTCGTTATCCCTGCGGGTGTAGAGCCAGAACAAGCATTAAATAATAACGAAGCATATCGTGTAGTTTGGCAAGTATTAAATGCCCTACGCGCACATGATGACCGCTTTGATGCCATGATTAACAAACTTGAGTTTAATGGCAAAGATGTATCTCGTATGGAAGTCATTGCCATTGCAGATAAAGTTGT
Source organism: Acinetobacter sp. WU_MDCI_Abxd143 (assembly GCF_025514195.1). Classification (NCBI taxonomy): domain Bacteria; kingdom Pseudomonadati; phylum Pseudomonadota; class Gammaproteobacteria; order Moraxellales; family Moraxellaceae; genus Acinetobacter; species Acinetobacter sp. WU_MDCI_Abxd143. Next base: position 54,102 of record NZ_JAHPTH010000011.1, on the reverse strand, counting down.
TAAAAAAACTAAAAAAGCAAAGCCACAACCGACTGATGGAAATGAAACATCTGGTCAATCAGGTTTAAGTGAAGGTAAAAAACGCAAGGCAAAAGCCCAAGCTAGAGGTGGATCATCTATTGGTCAAGCTGCCTCACCAATGCCACAGCAAACAGAAATGGAATTTGAAGTTGGCGAAATTGAACGTGCTTTATATGCCAAAATCGTAAAAAAATGCGGTAATCGCCATCATTGGGAAGATTGGGCTAGTGATGTTGCTAAAATTGCTAAAACTCATATTGACCGTATTCAAGCCATCCTTAAAAACCCTACTAATACAAATGAAATTGCAGCATTTAATGAATTTGCACATGAACTACGTGATGACTTAAACAATAGCGTATCTGATGCTGAAATCATTGAAATGTTGGCACAGCATTTAATTACTAGACCTGTATTTGATGCACTCTTTAAAGACCATAGCTTTGCTGAACACAACCCAATGAGCTTGGCAATGCAAAAGGTACTTGATGCCCTTAATGAGCATCACTTAGAGAAAGAAGCGGATACTCTTAATTCCTTCTATGAATCAGTACGTATGAGAGCAGAAGGCATTAATACTGCCGAAGGTAAACAAAGCATTATCTTAACGCTATACGATTCATTCTTTAAAAATGCCTTCCCACGTATGACCGAGAAACTAGGGATTGTTTATACCCCTGTAGAGGTGGTGGACTTTATTATCCATAGTGTAAATGACGTACTCAAAAGTGAGTTTGGTAAAACCTTTGCTGATGACAATGTGCATGTACTCGATCCATTTACGGGTACAGGTACGTTTATCAACCGTTTGCTTCAGTCTGGATTAATTCCTGCGGATCGTTTGACCTACAAATACAAAAATGAAATCCACGCCAATGAGATCGTTTTATTGGCGTATTACATTGCCTCAATCAACATTGAAACCGTATATCACGATCAGATGAAAACAGTTAATCCCGATCTTGAATATGCACCATTTGAAGGTATTTGCTTAACCGACACCTTTGAAATGTATGAAAAAGATGATCTAGTAAGTAAAGTTCTTGTTGATAACAGTGAAAGACGTAAACGTCAAAAAGAGTTAGATATTCAAGTCATTATAGGTAACCCACCATACTCGATTGGACAGACATCAACGAATGATAATAATCAAAATGTAAAATATCCATCTTTAGATGCTAGTATCCAAAATACTTACGGCAATAATAGTTCCTCAACTCTTCAACGAACTTTATATGATAGTTATGTTAGAGCTATTAAATGGGCTAGCGATAGACTCAAAGGAAATGGGGTTATTGGATTTATTTCAGCTAGTGGTTATGTTGAAAAAAATGCCTTAAATGGTATGAGACATGTTTTACATGAAACTTTTTCAAGTATCTATATTTTCAACTTAAGAGGAGATATAAGAAAAAATATGATGAGTCAAGGAAAGGCTCAAGAAGGAGATAATATTTTTGATGCTGGAAGTATGTCTGGCATATGCATTAGTTTATTCGTGAAAAATACTGAAAAACATGATCATAATATTTATTATCACGATATTGGAAATAGTCTTGATTTAAAAGAGAAAAAAGAAATAATTAGTAAATATGGAAGTATCAAAAATATAGAATGGGATATTATTGAACCTAATGAATATGATGATTGGATAGGTCAACGAGATCTAGACTTTAATCAATATATAACTATGGGTAATAAAAAAGATAAAAATACCTTGCAAATTTTTAATGATTATTCTTTAGGGGTTGCTACCAATAGAGATGCATGGTGCTACAATTTTTCAAGATTTACTCTAGAAAAAAATATCAAAAAAACTATTAATTTTTTTAATTCATCATTATCAGACAAAAGTCTCGAGAATAGTAATGATCTTTCACATATTAGCTGGACACGGGGACTAAAAAAGTTCCATCAAAAAAATGAAAAACTGCATTATGACACTGCTAAAATAGTAAAATCGACTTATAGGCCTTTTACTAAAACAAACTTATATTTTGATAAGTACTTAAATGAAATGCAATTAAAAATCCCTTATTTCTTTCCTAACGGATTGAATAATATATTAATTGTTGTATCTGGAGTTGGAGCAAGAAGAGGCTTTTCTACATTTATAGTTAATCAAATATTTGATATACAAACCTTAGATAATGGACAAGCATTCCCTCTATATTTGTATGAAGAAAGTTCAGAAAAGAAAAATAATAGTGACTTATTTAATAATACTGAATCAAGCACAATAGATAGGAAATATACCATTAAAGATGGAATTAATGATGCTGGATTAAAGCATTTCCAAGAGGCTTATTCGAGTGAAAAAATTAGTAAAGAAGATATTTTTTATTATGTTTATGGACTCTTACATAATGAAGATTATCACACACGTTATGCGGATAATTTAACTAAAGAATTACCACGAATCCCTTGTGTAAAAAAAGCGGAAGATTTTTGGACGTTCTCTAAAGCAGGACGTGATTTGGCTTATTGGCATTTAAACTATGAAACTGTAGAGCCATATAAAGCTAAATTGGATTTTGGTAATAAGTCATTGCAACAATTAGAAGATAAAGACTTTTATGTAACTAATATGACATTTGCTAAAAAAGGGAAAGAAAAAATTAAAGATATGGTAATTTACAATAGTTCTATTACTATTCGTGAAATACCTCTAGAAGCTTATGATTATATTGTAAATGGAAAGTCAGCACTTGAATGGGTTATGGATCGTCAAGGTGTTTCTACGCACAAAGACAGTGGCATTGTGAACGATGCGAATGATTGGGCGATTGAAACAATGGGTGATGCTAAATATCCATTGAATTTATTTTTACGTGTGATAACGGTCAGCTTAGAAACAATGAAGATTGTGAGAAGTTTACCGAAGTTGGATATTTAATTTTAGGAGGGAATATTAATGATTAAACTTAAAAATATTGAGATATTAAAATATAAGTCATTTACCACTCCTCAATCCGTACATATTGAAGATGATATAACTGTACTGGTTGGAATGAATGAATCAGGAAAAACCTCTATTTTAGAATGTTTAGCAAAAACTAATTATTTTGAAACTGATGAGAAATTCAAGTTTAATCAAACACTAGATTATCCACGTAAAGAATTAAAAAGCATTAATAAGTCAGATGAAAATCCTAATGCTATTATTTGTAGGTATAAACTTTCAAAAAAACTTATTGATTTTATTGAACACTTATTAGGAAAAGGTACTTGGCAGGGAAAAGATGAGATTACGGTGACAAGCTCTTACAAAGATGGTGCTACTCTAATCAGTGGTGTTTCGATAAATTTTGAAGCTTTTTTAAAACACTATAATCTCTCTAGTATTAATGAAAGTCTAAAAAAAGAGCTTAAATCAACCTTAACTATATCAGAATTTGATGAATTACTAACAAGATTTCCCGAAGATTCAGACAAGTTAGAACCCTTGAAAAAATATTTTTTTAAAAGTTCTACATGGAACAGCTTTATTGAAAGATATGTTTATACTAGTTTAATAAAAAAGCATCTACCAAAGTTCATTTATTATGATGAATATTACCAACTTCCATCCAGAATTGTACTAGAAAATTTTTTAGATGAGGGTGTGGAACTATCGGATGATCTAAAAACAGCAAAAGCACTTTTAGATTTAGCAGATATAAATATCAATGATATTATTAATACAGATGATTTTGAGGATTTTATTGCAGAATTAGAAGCAACTGAAGCTTTGATTTCTGACACATTATTCCAATATTGGTCTGCAAATCAGGACTTAAATATCGAGTTTAAAATTGATAAAAAAACAGCTACTGCTCAAAGACATGTAAATACAAATTATGGTAATGCAACAACAGTCGATACAAATATTGTTGAACATGTTTTAGACATTCGTGTAAAAAACTCAAAAACTAGAGTTTCTTTACCTCTCCAGAATAGAAGCAAAGGGTTTAATTGGTTTTTTTCATTCTTAGTCTGGTTTAATAAAATTCAGGCTGATTCAAATTCAAAATATATCCTACTCCTAGATGAGCCGGGTCTTAACTTACATGCAACTGCCCAAGCAGATTTACTACGTTTTTTAGAGAGTTTAGTTGATAAATATCAAGTTATTTATACAACTCACTCACCATTTATGGTAGAAACAACGAAATTAAATCGTGTCAGAACGGTGTTTAGTGACTCCGATAGCTCTATCGTTAGTGATAGTATTCAACAAAAAGATCCTAATACTCTTTTCCCTTTACAAGCTGCTTTAGGATATGATGTTGCACAGAATTTATTCATTTCTAAAAAGAATCTACTAGTTGAAGGGGTCTCGGATTTACTATATTTAACCACAATTTCAGAATATTTGAATGCGAACAGCAGAACTGGTTTAAATGAGGATATTACAATTGTACCTACAGGTGGCTTAGATAAAGTTGCTAGTTTTATCTCATTACTTCGAGGTTCAAAACTATCAATTTTCTGTCTTTTAGATTCATTTACTGATCAAAAGTCGCAAGCAAGATTTGATAGTCTAACTATACAAAAAATTATATCTGATAAAAATATAAAATTCTTTCATGATTATTTGGATAATAGAAAAAAAGCTGATATTGAGGATATGTTTACTGTTGATGAATATCTTCAACTATTTAATATTTCCCTATCATCTACCCATGCTGAAATTAAGGTGGATGAATTAAGTGTGGAAATTGAAGATATATTGTCAAAAATTAATAAAGTTATTAAAAAAAATAGATTTAATCACTACTTACCTGCAAAAGAGTTTGCTAGTAATAAGGATTTTGTTAATAGCCTTTCAGAATCAACTTTATCAAGATTTGAAACTATTTTTAAAGAAATCAATAAGAATCTTAAATAGTTCTGGTTTAATAGATTCACCATCATTATTGATGATGAATCTATTAATTTATTTGGTATTTTCTATTAAAGATAGGAATTTGTATAAACAAATTATTTTTATACAGTAGCTTGGTTTGGTTAATAAATGGATGTAATTCAGCATGAAACTGCTCAATCACGAGAAAAATCTAATTATCTTACTGAAAGCCAATTCAACTTTGAGTAGTTTCCTATTCGTAAGGAGCTTAAGCTAATGGAGGATCAGTACACCAAAATATATTTTTTCATGTACCCTGTAGAACAGTCATTAACTCAATTTTAGGTGAAAAATTTAGTTATGTCGTAGGTAACAATATTAGTGATATGGTGACCATCGCTCATAACTTGATTGAAAATCATCCAGCTTACGTTAAGCATTTTATGCTTACTTTAAAGATAATAAGTAATACCAAATTATTAAACAAGACAGATGCTTCCGATAAATTGAAAGAACGTTATAAAAATATACCCAACAGTCTGAGGATAGCAAAACTTAGAAAAACATGAATCAAATCAATTTATTGAATTTTTAATCCCTGAATTTGAAGGACGTTTAATAACTTGGGGTAAAAGCTACGACTACCATTCAAGATTCCGATAAAAGATGGGAATACGCTAAGTACAGAAAAAATCACGGTGATTTTGAAAGGGAAATCTGTAATTGACTAACCTAAATAAGTGCATGAAATACGTAATGCTAATAAAGCTTAAATTTTTCTCAACCGAATTGAATACCTAAAAGTTTATTTTCTGGAGTATCCCCTTTAAGTTGAATTATCTGTCTAGATTTTAAACTATTGTATTCGTCAGAAGAAAGATAATCTTCCATTGCTTCAAAGTTTTCAGTATTAATTGAAATGATGTACTGTAATCCTCTTTTTTCTGCTTCCGATGCTATATAGCTGAGCCAATTCGACCTAACCTTTGGATCAATATCTGCAAAGAGGCGATTATCATGCCATAACATCTCAATGGAATGGTTCAGACCAGAAGTTAAAATAATCCAATCAAAGCATAAAATAACTGCATCACCTATTCCATCTGAGCTATCACCTTCTATATTGATATCTAAATTAAATCTAATCTGATTACGGTCACTAGTATTTGCTGAAAGTGTTATACCTGCGGGAGTTCTTGGATATAGTTGATTTGCAAGTGATTTAAAATTTTTATCAAAATTCTCTAATGGATTGGCTTCAACGTAAGCAGTAGCCCTTTTATCATCTTCAAGTCGCCTTTGCTTAATTTCAAGCTTCTTTTTTTCAAGAGCTGAAATAGCGCCATAATATTCAGTGAGACGTTCAAATTCATTGTTTAGATTGGACAATTCTTGGGTTAATGCAACATAATCATCAAGTGCTCTTTTTCCATGTAAATATTGAATTTTTTGATCACGCTCACTTTCAAAATTAAATCTCTCCGAGTCTAAACGTTCTAGCTTATCAAGTAAGTGGCTTTTTTCTTCTTCAAGGCGAACTTTACGATTAACAGATAGTTGTTGGTGGAATCTCTCTACTGAGTCGAAATGCATAAGAGCTTCTGGTTTAAAGACCATTTCAATGCCTTTATAAAGCTCTAGAAGATCATCTTTACTGATATCAGGCTGTTCCATTATCATTTGGCTGATATCAGTCAATTGTTGTTTTATTGACTCTTGTTCAAAGGCAGTATTTTTGATGAGTTCAGTTAGTTCATTAGCTTGTATTTCAATATCACGATAGTCATCAGCTACTTTAAAAAGATTAATATCTTTACGTAATCTTGGAATTTCCTGTTCTAGGAATTCTAATCTTATTCTTGGTTGAGTCCCTGCCCGAAAAAAATCTAAAAGTACAGGGTCTTCTTTGTACTGTTTGATATTTTGGTTGGCTTTATCTAATTCAGCTTTTGAATTATGTTTGTTTACAATTAATTCATGATTTGCTCCCATCAAAAACATAGTCCGTAGGAGGGCTGGGTAGTCCTGTTCTTTATCTGTTTTAGATGGGCTGTCGCAATCAGCCTTTTTTACCCTTGAAAAACGTTTAAATAATGATCTGAATCCAAGATCAGATATTTTGTTTTTTAAGTTAAAAAAGTTTTGTTCATTTAACCAGTTTCTGTAATCTGTCAAGGAAATAGACTGATCACCAAACCATATTTTTTTTCCATCACCCGTTCTAGAAATGACATAAACAACATTTTCATGCTTAAACTTTAAACTGAAAATCCATTCTGGAAAGACGGCAGTAAAAGCAGGATCAGCATTTGCACCCAGACAATGGTGGATGAGCTTCAAAGATAAAGTCTTACCAACCCCATTACTCGTACCATTAAGATCTTTAGCACCATCGCCTAAGATTATAGAAATACCATTCTCGTTGAATACTAAAGTTTTAAAACTTGGCTGATTGCAAGATAAGCTAATCAACTTCATTTGCAATCTCCGCAGAACTTATAGGTTTTAGCACAAGTTCAGAATAGTCATTTAATGTAAGTTGCTGTATTGCATATAAAATATTGATTGCTAAAATGACTTCTGTAAAATCAGGTTTAATTATTGAATTATCATGTTTTATAGTTAACCACAATTCATCTATGGTCAATGATCTTACTGCTAACTTGGAACGTAGTAATCCTGCAACTGCTAATAAGGAGTTGCTAAACAGAATATGTTTGTTAGGCATGAAGCTGGTTAGGATTGTCATATACGTCACAAGTGTCAAAGTAATGAGCTAAAACTATCTCAGAAGCATTTCTAAATGCTTGTAAGACTGGAATCGAAGCAGTTTGGAAGATATCTGTCGGAATTAGTCTATCAACTATCCAAAAGTATCGCATATCTGCCGAATTCTCTAAAGTGTCAGGGAGGTGTATTTTACTTTCTTTATAAATATTGTTAATTTGCTGTGCAATATCTTGGGAATCTGTACTTTTACTACCTTTCAGGTAATCTCTTACCCTGTGACCTTGTAAGCTATTAGTCTTTAGCTTCAAGTTCAAATTTTGACTAATTCCATTAAATTTAATTTTTTCATCCCAAATAGGTACATCAATTTCTAAAAAACCTAAACTATTGATATTTTGGTTAGATAAATGTTGGAGTAATTTACCTAAAGCAGAGGGGTCTACTGTAAAAGGTACTTCATTTATTGGCGCTCTATTTAAAAGTTTAAGCTTTTGTTTTTCTGTTAGTATGTCGAAGTAATTTTCAATAATAGCTGAATGGATACATTCAGAATTGTTTAAATTATAAGTACTCTTTAAGGTTGCTAAAGTGGTAATGATATCAGGTGGAATACCTTGAAACCTATCATTATAGACAAAATAATATTCTGATATATTGGGTAGACCTGTTTGACCATTCCAATGTGTATTTAATTTTTCAAAATCAGTAACAGATTTTTGCAAAACGGTTTTATGTGTTTGATGAGCTGGAGTCGTAGGTTTGGGTGCATAAATTTGATAGTAGTGTCCTTTGTTAGCAACACATCCATCATTACCACCATCTCCTCCAAAAGGAGCCACTTTTATAAAATGGGGGTCTGTTAAAAACATCAAGTCTGAGAAGAAAATCTGAAACTCTTCTCCAGAACGTCTATACATTTCTAAGCGGAAAAAAATACTATAGAAATAGTCCTTAGTTGCTTCATCCATATTTCTATGCGCTCTTGTATAAGTTAATAAATAATAAAGTATAAGAACATAGGGGTAGAAGCAATTTTTTGAATGGATTTTATGCTCTGTTTCTTTATTCTACTAGGACTTTTAATTTTTTCTTAAACCAGGTTGAATTTTAGTTAATCAATAGTTAAATAGAATATATACGCTCCTATTACTTTAAGATTAAACTGCTTTTCGCTTAGGAAAAGACAGAATTTATCTCCTCAACCCATCAATAAAATCAGACCATTCCTGCATCATTTTTACTCGGTAATCTAAGTGCTGGGCATGGTTGTAAGCCTGTGAAACAGAATTGCCTACGGTATGGGCTAATTGAATTTCAATCGCATCATGCATATAGCCTTTCTCATGTAGGGTCGTGGAAGCGAGCCCACGAAATCCATGTCCAGTCATTTTTCCCATATATCCCATAGTTCGAATTGCACTTAAGAGAGCATTGTTGCTTAAAGGTTTGGCTTTACTGTGATTGTAAAAAACGAATTGCTTGTTACCTGTAATTGGTCGGAGACTTTCTACTAGCTCGATAGCTTGTCTTGATAAAGGAACAATATGAGGTAAAGCCATTTTCATTTTGTATGCAGGAATACGCCATAAATGATTATCAAAATCAATCTCATTCCACTCCATATTGATGAGTTCAGCAGTTCTTACAAATGTTAAAGTCATTAGTTGTAATGCTGTTTTAACCAAGATGCTGCCATGATAACGATCCATACGTTCCAAGAATGGTGGAAACTCTGAAATATCTAGACGAGCCATATGTTTTACTTTGCGTGGCTTTAATGCCTCTTGTAAATGAGGGGTCGGATCATTCTCAATGATTCCTTTACGGATTGCATAACGGAAAATTCGACCAGTCAAAGGAATAGAGCGCTTAGCCATTTCTAATGCGCCACGTTCTTCAATTTTTTTAGCACAAGCTAATACGTCTTTCCCCTTGATTTGATCAATTGGCATATCACCTAGAGCTGGAAATAGGTCTTTTTCAAATACGGATAAATCGCGTAAGTAAGTGCCTTCGGTAATCGCCTCTTTACGGTCTTGCATCCATTGCATTGCTAGTACTTTGAAAAGCTTGCTTTTATCAGTTTGCTCTAAACGTTGATTTTTTGCGGCGTTAGGGTCGATATTATTAAAAAGTTGTATTCGTGCCTCATCACGGACACGTCGAGCCTGAGCGAGAGAGACTTCAGGATAGCTTCCTATTGTTAAAGTGCTTTCACGTCCATTAAATCGATATTTTAACCGCCAGAAACGTCCACCTGAAGGTGTAACTTCTAAATAAAGCCCTTTTTCATCTGAATAGCGTTTTTTCTTATCAATTGGTTTGATCTTTCTAACTTGCGCATCAGTAAGCATTTAGGATGTTATCCTTATATATTGGGGGATGATTATTGTTGATTTAAAATAGTCCCCCAATTATCCCCCACGTTATAGGGGATTACAATAGATCTCATCGAATAGTATAAGGCAATAAAAAAAGCCTAAATCCTTTAGATTTAAGCTTTTAGGACTCTATGAGACATCATAGAAATTAAATTTGGCGGTGAGAGAGGGATTCGAACCCTCGATACGCGCAAACGTATACACACTTTCCAGGCGTGCTCCTTCAGCCACTCGGACACCTCACCAAGGCGTGCGATAGTAACTAAAAAAACGAGTTCTGCCAAGTTGTAGTCAAACAGATTTGCAGAAAAACTTTTTAGCTAGTGATAATATTGCGGCATACAACGTTCTATTTTGAAGACAACATATGCAAAGCACTGCAAAAAAAGCCGGATTGTCAGTGATGACACTGGCAGCCTTAGGGGTGGTCTTTGGAGACATTGGAACAAGTCCATTGTATGCCATACGTGAGTGTTTCAGAACGGGGCATATGCCAATTAACGAAGCATCTGTTTTAGGTATATTGTCACTGATTTTTTGGTGTATGAATTTAAGTATCAGCTATAAATATGTTTCCGTAATTATGCGTGCTGATAACAATGGTGAAGGGGGGATCATATCGCTGTTGGCGTTAAATCTTCGCTCTACAGTCTTTTCAGATAAAAATAAGATCTATCTCATTGCCCTTGGTTTTATTGGCGCATCCTTATTTTTTGGCGATGGAATCATTACACCTGCAATTTCTGTACTCTCTGCGATTGAAGGTTTGAGTTTAATTACACCTGCTTTAGATCAATGGCTAGTTCCAATTGCATTAGGAATTTTAACCGCACTGTTTATGGTACAGCGACATGGTACAGCGACAATGGGGAAATTCTTTGGTCCAATTACCTTACTTTGGTTTATTTCTATCGGCTTGATTGGTCTATGGAGTATTATCCAAACACCATATGTATTGATGATGATAAATCCATACTGGGCACTGAATTTCGTGTTTGAACAACCAGCCGTTGCTTTTATCACCATGGGTGCTGTTGTACTGACGATGACAGGTGGCGAGGCGCTATATGCTGATATGGGACACTTTGGACGTATGCCAATTAAATTGGCATGGTTCATTATTGTATTACCATGTCTATTGTTGAATTATGCGGGTCAAGGCGCATTGTTATTGCGTAATCCTCAAGCGATTGAAAATCCATTCTATATTTTAGTTCCAGAATGGGCTTTGTTCCCGATGATTGGATTAGCCACAGCTGCGGCAGTGATTGCTTCACAAGCCGTGATTACAGGTGTATTTTCGGTTGCTAATCAGGCAATTCAATTGCGTTATTTACCTCGATTGACAGTTCACCATACATCGGACGTAGAGCAAGGGCAGATTTATCTACCTTTTATTAATTGGGTATTATTTATTTCTGTCTTGATTCTGATTTTACTTTTTGAAAGTAGTGCAGAGCTTGCTAGTGCATATGGTGTCGCGGTTACCATGACCATGTTATGTGGTACGATTTTAATCTCAACATTGGCTTATGGGGTTTGGCGTTGGGCGTGGTGGAAAGTCGCATTATTTACTATTCCATTCTTATTCCTTGATTTAGTTTTTGTTACATCAACATCGCTTAAAATTTTAGCTGGTGGATGGGTGCCAATTCTAATAGGTGTCGTGGTTTATACGATTTTGATGACATGGAAACGTGGGCGTGAAATCGTATATAAGCGTATGGAAACCAATGCATTACCGATCGATTTATTCATAAAAAGCATTGGGATGAGTAAAGAGACACATTTTGTTCCTGGTGAAGCAATCTTTTTAACAGGTACTCCAAATATTGTTCCACATGCAATGTTGCATAATATTAAACATAATAAAGTGCTGCACAATCGTAATGTAATGCTCACGGTATATACTCAGGATATTCCTTATGTAGCTGCGGCTGACCGCTTAAAAGTAGAGAAACTTGATGATCATTTCTATCGCATCTTTGTTTACTATGGTTTTAAGGATCAACCGAATATTCCAAATGCTTTGGAACAAGCTTATAAAGAGCTAGATTTTGAATTTGATATGATGCAAATGAGTTTCTTTATTTCAAGAGACCGTATTGTGCATACAGTGGGTGAAGGTATGTCTCCATGGAGAGAGAAACTATTTATCTCTATGCAGCGTAATACTAGTCCAGTGAGTGATTTCTACCAAATTCCAACCAACCGTGTGGTTGAGTTAGGTAGCCAAATCGAAATATAAAAACTGATGTAATAAAAAAACCAAGACAGATGTCTTGGTTTTTTTATGGCTCTGATTATTGAGCTTGTTGCATTGGTGCATCTGCTGGTAAAGCACCATCTTTTGCCATCGGATCTGCCGACTGATTTGGAGCTGCCGGAGGCGGTGGTGTGTTTGGATCTTGTGGCGCTGGAGGCGCTTGATTTGGTGCAGGTGGTACTGCATCAGTTGGTGCTGCTGGTGGCGCCATTTCACCACCTGTAGGCGCTGCATTTGTTGGTGCAGCAGAAACTTGCTGTACTTGTCCGCTATTGACTAAATCGCTAATAGAACCAGGTTGGCCATTTACAGTGGTAGTAACTTTCACTTTAGACAAACTTTCTAAAGTATCTCCTGGCTGGACTGCTGGCTCAGCTAATGCTGCCATACTACACAATCCTGTGATTACGCCAATACCAATAATCTTTGAATGGATCATTAAGTGGACTCCGATTATATTTTTATCCAAATTTGTGGAGCTAACCATGTCATAAGCCATAAGTGCTTTTCAACGAAAGATACGCAATTGACGTAATTCAATAGCCAAAGCCTCTCATAATTCCAACAGATTGTTACGTAAGGGGAAATAGAGTTACAAAAAAGATGACCATGTTTTAACCATATGAAAGATAAGAGATATACTTAAAAAAGCAGGATTGTTAAGCTGCGTCTGGACAGTAGTATTGATAGAAACATGGCAAGTAAAAAACGCAGTAAAGGCAAAAATTCATTCTCTCTAAGTGAGCATTTTGGCAAGATTATTCTTGCTTGTATTGCAGCCGGAAGCTTTGCAATTGCTTTCGGTAGTGAAAAGATTTCGCAGTGGTTTTCGCCTTTAAGTACTAACTCGACTTGTCTTAACCAGTTTTATCGAGAAGTTCCGCCTGCTTTAAATAAAGACAGTCTAAAAAAAGACAGCTATCCACTGTGCTTTAACGGTTTTAATGTCCTCTATTCAGGCATTTCTAAAACACCATTATGGTCGGCTGAGCATTTAAATGCAGAACGTTTGAGTGTCAAAATTAAACGTGAAGATAACTTCCATGAAGAAACGCGTGTTCCTCAAAAGCATCGGGCACTGTTAAGTGACTATCGCGGTTCAGGCTATGACCGTGGGCATATGGCACCTAATGGTGATATGTCAAATAAAGAATCCCAATCTGATAGTTTCTCGCTCAGTAACATGGTGCCGCAAGCACCAAAAAATAACCAAGAAGTCTGGCGTAAGCTCGAAGAAGCGACCCGTGCTATTGCCACTAAACAAAAACAAGATGTTTATGTGGTGACAGGCCCTGTTTTTGAAGGCAAACGTCTTAAAACGATTGGGCAGGGTGTGATTGTACCAACCGCAGTTTATAAAGCGGTCTATATGCCAAAAACTGGCGCGATCGGGGCTTATTACGCACCTAACAATAACTCTCTACAAGTAAAAGTCGTGAGTGTTTGCTACCTTGAGGAGCGCTTAGGCGTTAACCTATTCCCGCAATTAACCGAGCAACAAAAGCGTAATGTCTATCGCCTACCTTTAACAGCGAGTCAAGTTAAGGCAAATCAAAAGTTAGACTATTTACACTGGGATGGTGAAAGTCAGTGTGAACAAGACTTAAATGCCGAACAAATTCAAGCGTTACAAGACCAGTTTAAAAAGCAAAAAAGTGGCTCTACAGAACCGATGGAAGCAAAAGTTCCAACGATTGACGAAGAAACACGCCAAGCTATTGTGAAGCAACTGGTTGAAGCATTGGTGAACTACTTCTTGCAAATAATGAAATAAGCAGCTTTTTTTGATTGTTATTGCAACATCGTAATTATTTAAAATAGAATCCATAGACAGATCTGTCTATGGATTCTATTTTAATAAGGACAATAACAATGTTTGCCTCGATGTTTCTTTTTTCATTTGCAATGTCTATTACCCCAGGCCCAGTCAATACTGTCATTTTATCGACCAGTTTAAATCATGGTTTAAAAAGATCGATTCCCTATATTTCAGGGGCCACGATTGGTTTTACCTTACTTTTAATTTTTATGGCATTTGGTCTTCAGAGTTTATTAACTCAGTTTCCTGTTGTATTAAAAATTCTTGCAGTTTGTGGAACGCTATTTGTTTGTTATATCGGGATTAAAATTATTCTTTCTGCTGCAAATATTTCTATTTCCAATGTTCCTGCAGAGCAAATGATTATTCCTAATTTTAAAGATGGTTTCTTGTTACAGTGGCTGAATCCCAAAGCGTGGTTGGCTTGTGTGTCAGGCATTACCATGTTTACTAGCATTGAAAACCCAGAGTCGTTGCCGATCTTTATCGTTATTTATTTTTTCACTTGCTACGCGTGTTTGTTCTTTTGGGGACTATGTGGTGATAAATTTTCAGTGGTGCTTAATCAGGGCAACCGGTTGAAATATTTTAATATCTTAATGGGCGCTTTCTTAATTTTATCGGCACTTTTAATTTTGATCGATTTTTTTTAAATTGATCGTATTACACTGTGAATATATAACAACGAGACAACACATATGTTTAAGCCATTTGAAAAGGGTACAGAGTCTTCATCAATTGAAGATTTAACATTAGAAAATGATGTCGATTGCGTCAGTATTTATGGCAATTTGCAAATTACCAAAGACAAAGTCGGGTTAGAACAGGCAAAGGCTTTACAGAGCTTTTTAAACGATGTAGTTGCAGCTTTGGAAAAAGAAGAATTACCTGAGAAAATTGAACGTCCAGCTGAACAAGAAATTAATAATCCGTTTTTATAATTTATGCATGCTATGCGTGATGTTTAGCATGGTCATGTTGCAATACAGTCTTTAATACCACGTTAAATTTTATTAATTGTGTATAGACATTTTTTACTTTTGAAAGCCCAAAAGTAAACAAAAGGCTTTGTTGATCAGAGGGTACATCCATGTACCCCTGCTCAACAGGTGACATCCATGTCACCCTCCGCGATAGTAGATTGAGTCTAGGTAAAGTTAATCTTTATCTCCAGCAACCACCTTATAAATAATTGCCCCAATCACAGCCCCTAAAATCGGCGCCACCCAGAACAACCACAACTGACTTAATGCAGCCGTTTCAGCAAAGAACGCAACACCTGTACTACGTGCAGGGTTTACCGAAGTGTTCGTGACTGGAATACTGATTAAGTGAATGAGTGTTAAGCCTAAACCAATCGCAATAGGAGCGAAGCCAGCAGGCGCGCGGCGATCGGTTGCACCTAAAATAATGATTAAGAAGAAAGCTGTAAGTACTACTTCAATAATGAAAGCTGAACTTAAGCCAAACTTGTTTGGTGATAAATCTCCAAAACCATTTGAAGCAAAACCACCAACACCACTAAAGCCTGCTTGGCCTTGAGCAATAATATAGAGAACAAATGCAGCAGCAGTTGCACCGACCACTTGAGCAACGATATAGGGAATTAAATCTTTAACATCAAAGCGGCCACCGACCCAAAGGCCAACACTTACCGCGGGATTAAAATGTCCACCTGAGATATGCCCTAGAGCATAAGCACCTGTGAGTACGGTTAAACCAAAGGCAAGGGCTACACCTGCAAAGCCAATACCAAGTTCAGGGAAAGCTGCGGCTAATACTGCGCTACCACAACCACCAAAGACTAGCCAAAACGTACCTAGAAATTCAGCAAAATATTTATTCATTGTGATTACTCATCTATTTAATCTATTTTAATTAATGTGAAATACGTCACAGAAATTTGAAGCATGTGACTATATGAAATTTTTGTTTTCAGTGTTGTTTTAATCAAGAAAAGATTTGTAAGTTTTGGTAGGTTATTCTTTGTTTAAAAGTTGATCTCTCCATTGTTGCGGTGTTTGATGAGTCCAATGTTTAAATGCTCTCTGGAAGGCACTTTGTTCTGAATAACAAAGCAAAAGCGCAATCTCTTGTAGGCTTAAATGTGGGTTTTTTAAATACTCGGTTGCAAGCATAAATCGCACTTGCTGAACGCGTTCCTGAAAGGTGGTGCCTTGTTGCTGTAAGTGTCTTTGGAGTTGTCGAATTGACAGACCTAATTGAGCAGCAATATGTTCAATTTGATATTGATTCTTTTGTAGACCAGTCAAAATCGAATGCTGTAAACGCTGATCAAGTTGGGTCGAATTTGGTAATTGTTCTAAAAGTGCTTGTGCTTGCTGAACCAATAGTTGCTGTAAGGTGTGGTCGGCGCTGCTAAGTGGCTTATGAATTTCTGTAATTGGAATGAGTAACTCTGTACGCGGCTGGCTAAAACGAACGGGACATTGAAAATATTGTTCATAGACTCTGATATTTTTAGGGGCAGCATTTAAGAAACGCACTTCATGTAAATGCACGTCTTCATGAGACATAAAAAGACGTAAGAACTGAATCACCAACGCAATCGCGATTTCATCGGTAAGCTGGGTAGGGTGTAGCTCGGTCGCTTCCCAGCGAATAGAACCATACCGCCCCTGTAGCTCAACCACTAAAGGGCTACCGTCATAAATCAGACGATGAAAATCATGATAGCGAATTAAGGCTTCACCTAAGTTATCGCAAGAGAGCGCGAGATAGGCAATAATCCCTAAGTGTTTGGGTTGTACATATTTGGCAATTTCTAGCCCTAAACCCGGCTTCGGGTCTAGTTTATAAATCACTTCTAATAGGTCACGCCAAACCACATAGTCAAATCGTTCCAGATTTTGAATTTGTTCTAATTGTTCTGGAATAGCTAATTCATTGGCTTCGCAATAAGCTTTTAAAAGATGCCCCAGTCCTCCATACACTGAGCCTGTATAATTTTTTAGTTGTGGCATCCCTAACCACCTCTTTCTTGTCGTGATTTGTCAATGAAACCATTAATTCTGGTCAATACCTAGCATAACGAATTTTATATGCTGAATAAAAAGAAAAAAGGAGTTAGGTGATGTTAAAAGGGTTTATTGCAGGAATTGCAGTTGCGAATGCATTTGAATGGGTAGCGCACAAATATATTTTACATGGTGTACACCGTGCTGGAAAACCACGTTATAGCCCAGTGCCAAAAAGCATGGAATCTCATTGGGCACACCATCGTGAAGTCCGCAAACAACAATTTCATGATGATTGCTATGTGGAAGGCGTGGGAAACTGGCGAACTAAAAATGAGTTAATTTCGCTTGCTGTGGTGGCAACCGTTTCAATTGCAATTTTTTACCCTTTTTCAAAAGGTATGGCACTCGCAGCTTGGTACAGTGCTGGAAATTATTATTATATTCATCGCCGTGCACATTTAGAGCCTGACTGGGCAAAGCGTAAAATTCCATGGCATTACGACCACCATATGAACTCTAATCAAGACGCTAATTGGTGTGTGACCAAACCTTGGTTTGACTATGTAATGGGAACACGGGTGGTGTCGTCGGCAGATTTAAAAGAACAAAATCCTTTGGGTATACGGTTACCTACTGCGCTTGCTAGACCATTGTCTCAAGCTATAGAAAAAATTTTTCCTGCAAAATGGGTCGAGAAAAAAGAAAAGCCTCAATTGGTTAGTGACATAAATGCGGTAGATGGCGCTGCATAAAAAAATAAAGGGGCATGTCGCCCCTTTAAATATCAATAAGTTTACAAGCGCATTTCGATGCCTTGTTCAGCTAAATATTGTTTAGCTTCTGGAATGGTGAACTGACCAAAGTGGAAAATACTTGCTGCCAATACTGCATCGGCACCACCTTGTAAAATACCGTCTGCAAGATGTTGTAAGTTGCCCACACCACCTGAAGCGATCGTTGGAATGGTAACGCGGTCATTAATGGCACGCATTAACGCAATATCATAACCCGCTTTAGTACCGTCGGCATCCATACTGGTAATTAGTAATTCGCCCGCACCATAGTCAGCCATTTTTACAGCCCATTCAATGGCATCAATACCTGTTGGTTTACGTCCACCGTGAGTAAAGATTTCCCATTTGTTATCGCCAGTTTTTTTGGCATCAATCGCAACCACAATGCATTGTGCGCCAAAGTGCTGAGAAGCTTCTTGAACAAATTCCGGATTAAATACGGCAGCCGAGTTAATACTCACTTTATCTGCACCTGCATTTAATAACGCACGAATATCTTCAACCTTACGTACACCACCACCGACAGTTAATGGCACAAATACAGTCTCGGCCATACGCTCAACAGTACGGTAAGTGGTATCGCGTCCATGATGTGTAGCGGTAATGTCTAAGAAAGTAATTTCGTCTGCACCTTGTTCGTTATAGCGACGTGCCACTTCAACAGGGTCGCCAGCATCACGAATATCGAGGAATTGAACGCCTTTAACTACGCGTCCGTTATCAACGTCTAGGCAAGGAATAATACGTTTAGCAAGCATAGCTTTTTCCAAAAATAATCGCCGTTGGTGAAAGTTCCTACACAGGCGCTACACCTTCATGGAGGGAAGAGGTATTCTATCAAACTTCACAGATGTTTTTTGCAGGTTTTCCATGTCGGTTTATACCCCGTTGAGTTTAGATGAAGTTCGCACCTTTGCTGCACCTTATGGATTAGAGGTGTTGGAGCTGAACCCAATTCAGGGAGGTATTCAAAACACCAATTATTTTCTGGTTGATGTAAACCGCAAACAATATGTACTCACCGTATTTGAAGAGTTAGATGCACAAGGTGCAGGCGAACTCATTCCTGTGCTTGAGCAATTAGGTACTCATGATGTACCCGTTGCCGTGCCATTAAAGCACAGTGGCCAAGCGGTTCATGTGATTGCAGACAAGCCTGCACAAATTGCACCACGTTTAATGGGGCACCATCCCATGCAAACTACAGTAGCTCAAGTTGCTGCAATTGCAGATGCACAGGCGAAGTTACATGTAGCTTTACAAGATTTTCCGCTTGAACGTGAATATCGCCGTGATCATCAATATTGGACAGGTGTTGCAGAGCAGCTTAAACCAAGCATGACTCAAGATGACCAAACTTTACTTGAGCAGGTCTATCAAGCTTTTAATGCGAAAACAGCGCAGTATTCAAATCGACCAACAGGTTTTATTCACTCTGATTTGTTCCGTGACAATACCTTGTTTGAAGGTGAGCAATTACAAGGTATCCTAGATTTTTATGAGTTAAATCAAGATGAACTGCTATTTGATATTGCGATTACTATCAATGATTTTTGTACCGAATATCCAGCAGCACACTTAAACTCAGACAAAGTCGCAGCTTACTTAGCGGCATACCAAAAAGTTCGTGCGCTTACAACAGATGAGCTAGCATGTTTAGATGTATTCTTGGCAATGGCAGCATGCCGTTTTTGGTCAATGCGTTTGCAAGTTGCTCAAAAAAATAAAGAAGAAGGACGTACCGGTGATGACATTTTGCAAAAAGACCCGCAAGAAATGCGAGCAATGATGCAAGATCGTTTAAGCCATGTAAAAGCATAAAAGGGAATGAAGATGCGAGATCAGGGGCGTTTAGTCGAATGGTTCGACGAAAAAGGATATGGCTTTATTCAGCCAGATGATGCTGAAAAAGAGCGAGTCTTTTTGCATATCAAAGATTTTGCACGCCCCGGACCTCGGCCAATTATTGGCTGTGCACTGGAATATCGGGTGATTCTCGACGAAAGAGGCCGTTTTCGTGCTCAGCAGGTCACTTATTTAAAGGCATCTCAAACTCGGAAAGCTTCAAAAACTGCAAAAGCAGAATCTTCATTTCAAGCCAGCCCGTTGTCTGTAATGCAAATGGGGATTGTGTTTTATTTCGTTTTAATGGGCATTATGAGTTTTATTCATGTTCTGCCAGCTTATACTTTATTGTTCGTCTTAATGATGAATGTGTTGAGTTATTGGCTTTATTCACAAGACAAAGAAGCCGCACAATTAGGTAATCGCCGTGTACCTGAACAAACATTGCACATTGTTAGCTTTCTAGGAGGTTGGCCAGCTGCATGGTGGGCACAACAAAAACTGAGACATAAAACACAAAAACAACCCTTTCGTAAGATTTATTTTTGTACCATATTCTTTCATTTACTTTTGATTTTGTGGCTAATTTCTCCCTTAAATGTATTGCGTGGCTCATAAAAGTAAATCGTTTTATTAAACTTGAGAGGTATAAAAATGAATAGTTCTATCGACCAAGATCCAAATCGTACTTTAACACTTATTTTATATGTACTTTATATTGTTGCCATTTTTACAGGCGGCTTACTTGCGGTTATTGCTTTAATTATTAACTACGTAAAACGTTCTGATGTACAAGGCTCGATTTTTGCGAGCCACTTTACATGGCAAATCAGAACATTCTGGTGGTATCTCGCTTGGAATATTATTGCCTTTTTGCCGTTTATTTTCTTGTTCTTTACGGGCGAAAATACTGACCTATTTGCAGGCGTTGCCATTTCATCGACCGTATTCTGTGTGGGTGTAATTGGTGCTGCATGGATTTGGATTGTATATCGTGCAATTCGTGGATTGATTGCGTTAAATGATAACCGTCCGATGTATCAATAAATCATGATTATTGAACATGTGTATCTGAGTATAAAGTCTGGGCAAAGTGAAGCATTTCTTAAAGCATTCGAGCAGGCTAAACATATTGTTTATCCAATGGAAGGCTTTAATGCTGTCCAATTGATTAAGCATGCAAAAGATCCCCATCATTATATTTTAATGATTTTCTGGGATGAAATTGAAAACCATACAGAAGGGTTTAGAAAGTCTGAGGCTTATCAGGAATGGAAGACTTTGCTCCATCCATTTTATGACCCAATGCCGACGGTTGAGTACTATCAACCGTGTACGTTATTGAAGAAAAAATGATAGATAGTAAAAAAGAGAGCATTAAGCTCTCTTTTTTATTCTTGAACACTTTTATTTTTCTTAATCGGCAGTTTAATTTTTAACTCACTGATTAAAACACCTAAGACCACTAACGCACCCCCAAAAAGGGCAATCAATGGCAAACGCTCACCGGCAATTCTGCCAATAATGCCCGCCCAAACGGGTTCGCCTGCATAGATAATTGCAGCGCGTGAAGGATCAACCACACGTTGAGCCCAGTTCATAACAAATTGAATGAGCGCACTCGCTAAACCTAATGCAACAGCAATGAGTACTAGGGGCCATGAAAATGCAGGAATCGTATGTTCACCTACCATAGGCATGATGGCGAAAGAAAGTAGAGACGCCACACCAAGTTGAATGATTGTGACACGGCGTAAATTTACCTTTCCGGCAAAGTAGCTAATAAAAATAATTTCTAAAGCAATCGCAAAGGCGCCGAGTACTGTTAAAAGCTGTCCAAAACTTAAGGAAATTTGCTTAAAGCCATTTCCCGTCAATAAAACAAGACCAGTAAAAGCCAGAGCTGCTCCCACCCAAGTCATGATGTGTGGAGTTTTTCTAAAGATGAGCCACATTAAAATAGGAACAAGTGGAACATATAGCGCTGTTAAAAATGCTGATTCACTACTCGGAATGGTTTGTAGGCCAATGGTCTGGGTGCCGTATCCTGCCGCAATCACAAGACCAATCGCGCAACCCGCACCTAAGTCTTTTAACGTAACACCTTTCATACTTTTTAATGAAATAAGAAGCAAAGTAAGAGCCGCGACAGCAAAACGGCAACCTACAAAAAACATAGGCGATGAAAAATTCAGTGCATACTGCACAGTAAGAAATGTTCCACCCCAAATGATCGTAATCAAAATGAGTGCTAACTGTGGGGCTTTGCTTGAACTCAGAGAAATTGGCGACATACTCAAATTAATATTAATTGTGCAATATACTGCACATATTGCGCTATTCTTTTGTTTTGTGCAATATATTGCTCAAATTTTCTTATTGATCCATTCTATGAGCCAGTCGAGTACCGTTTTACAGCACGTAGGCACAAATATTCGTTCCTTAAGAGATGAGCGAGATTTGAGCCAGCAAGATTTGGCAGATCAGGCCGGAGTCAGTAGACGTACCATTGCTGCTTTGGAAACAGGGCAAGTCAATATTAGCTTAGCTAAACTCGATGCAATTGCGGCAGTGTTGGGCGTCGATTTTAGAACGATTGTGAGTGCACCTGAGCACAAAGAACAAGCTTTGGTCAATGCACTGGCTTGGCAAGGTGAAAAAGAAGAAAGCAGAGCAACCTTACTCGCTTCAGTTCCATCTCGTTCCCAAGTTGAACTTTGGATATGGTCCTTGGCTGTAGGGGAGTCTTACGTTGCGGAAGCAGATGCAGATGGATGGCAGGAAATTATTTACGTACTAGAAGGTGAATTGACCATACAATTTACTGACAGCAAAAAAATAATATCTGCTGGTTCGTCTTTTATTTTTGAAAGTTCTGTTACTTATACCTATATCAATAGTGGTAACCAAGTGCTTAAATTTACTCGTAATGTGGTGTATTGATTTGGAATATATTTTCATGACAGCAATAAAAAAGAGCCTAAAGCGGCTCTTTTTTTACATCTTAAAAATTAAAGACGGTTTTCATCCAACAAAAGCTGAGCTTCACGAAGATTTAAAGTACCTTCATAAATTGCGCGGCCTGTAATCGCACCTAAAATGCCCGGTTGGCCTTTTAAGTTACGAACGTCATCAAGGTTGGTTACACCACCAGAAGCAATTACTGGTAAACCTGAGTATTGAGCCAAGTTTACAGTTTGCTCAACATTTACACCTTGCATCATGCCGTCACGTGCAATGTCCGTGTAAACAATGCTAGACACGCCCGCATCTGCAAAGCGTTTCGCTAAATCAGTTGCTTTCACATCAGTAACGTTTGCCCAGCCATCAGTTGCAACCATACCATTCATGGCATCAATACCAACAATGATGTGACCAGCAAAGCGTTTACAAGCTTCTTCTACAAATTCAGGCTCTTGAACTGCTTTAGTACCGATAATGACAAAAGTCACACCAGCTTCTAAATAGTGTTCAATCGTTTCTAATGAGCGAATACCACCGCCAATTTGAATTGGTAATTCTGGCTGAGCTTTAGCAATCGCTTCAACAACAGGCTTATGAATAGGCGTACCTGCGAAAGCACCATTCAAATCAACCAAATGCAAACGGCGCGCACCTTCATTTACCCAATGCTGGGCAGTTGCAACCGGATCGTCAGAGAAAACGGTATCGTCTTCCATACGCCCTTGTTTTAAACGCACACATTTACCATCTTTCAGGTCAATTGCTGGAATGATTAGCATGCTTCCGCTCCTTGCTTCATCATGATTATGAAATTGTGCACATCTTAGCAAAGTATTGATCAATCGCTAAGCCTTAGAAAAGACTTTTATTACTTTACGCCTGAAGCACGGTTTGAATCGTTTGTGAAATGTGGGCGGGTAATAGTTTTTGGTTTCTGAGTTCTTCAAATACCAGTAATGCAGCATAAGCATCAGCGGCGGCATAATTTATTTGCTGAGATGTAAGTGGCTTTCGTGCCCAGTTTGAAGTCCCGACTTTTTTCGACTTTGCCAGATATTGTCCAAATAACAGTGCTACCGCTTTTTGTAGACCGATCTGCTGTTTAAAACCAAAGTGACTAAATCCTTTGGCAAGGTCAACACAACTTTCTAGCTCTATGCCTTTTTTATGAAAAATGTGCTTATCATTTTTAAGGCCAAAGCCAACTTTAATTTGTTTTTGGTTAGATAAAATGGGCTGCAAGAATTTTAAAGTCGATGAATTAACATGAAATAAATAGGCTTTTTGTGCTGTAGCAAGTTGAATCAAGTGTGGCCCAGTTGAGATTTCACCCACTTTAAATGTAGGTTTAGACTCAGAATCAAATCCCAAAATTGCAGCGTTTTTTAATTCTTCTTCAATATTTTTGCATTGCTCAAAATTTTCAATCACCACAATATTATGGTGGTTAAGATTTTCAAAAGGAGGAAGCTGCTGAATAGAGGCTTTATCAAGGAGGGCAACGGCTTCGGACATATTTAATAGCGTACAAATGAATTGGGCTATTTACTTTATATATGAATAAAGCCTAGAGGACTAGGCTTTATGAATGTCTTTAAAAATTATTGAGATTGAGAAGGTGTACCAATGACCACACTTTCGCTTTTCTCAACATAGCCTTCATAGGTCGGAGCCATGATTGTAGCAACAATGGCAAAAACAAAAGCAAGTGGAATTAGGACAATATAAATCCAGCCTAAAACGCGTTCCCAACCAGGGGTAGGGCGCTGCGGACCATAATCATTATTGCCTTCCGTACCTTTTGCCGCAAAGAGATAAATCATAAAAATGAGGTTTACGGCAGGGATCAGCATCAGTAACGATAGCCATCCTGTATTATTGCGGTCATGCAAACGGCGGATGGTAAATACAAAGCTTATATAGAGGCAAACAATATAAAGAATGGCGATAACAATCATGCCTGCCGTAGAAAGGCCTGTTAGTTCCTGACTAGATGTAAATCCAAAAGTAAAAGCGATGATGACAACAGCGATACCGATCACGAGTGAAAATAAGAATGTCCAAGCAGCATAAGAGAGTCGTCCAAAACGACCACTAGCTTTAAAGGGTGAATCTTGTTGAAGTGGCTGATTTTCAAAAGGTGAATTCATTTTGTTTTCCTGATCATTTGGTTTTATTTAAAAGTATAAATATTCAATATTTTGTTGAATAAAATATCATTCTATAAATGATTAGTTGTTATTATAAATAAAAAAAAAGATCAGGCCATCTCGACCTGATCTTTTTCAGTTTTGAATCAGATTAAATATTCCATTCCACAAAGTTTTTAAGTAACTGCAAACCAGCAGTATGACTTTTCTCTGGGTGGAATTGAGTCGCGAATAAATTATCTTTGTGAATGGCTGTGCAGAAATTCACACCATACTCACATGTGGCGGCAACTAAGCTTTCATCTTTTGGTTCGACATAGTAGCTATGTACAAAGTAGAAGCGAGCATCTTGTTCGATGTTGTTCCACATTGGATGGCTTGGGTCCATTTGGTGAACTTGGTTCCAGCCCATGTGTGGTACTTTTAAACCTTCCATTTGAGGGAAATGTTTTACTACGCCGTCAAAAATACCTAATGCGTCTACACCGCCATTTTCTTCAGAACTTTGTAGTAATGCTTGCATGCCTACGCAAATCGCAAGAACAGGTTTATTAAAAGCGGCTTTACGTACTACTTCATCGATACCTGCTTCACGCATACCTTGCATGCAGTCACGCATTGCACCAACGCCCGGAAAAACAATTTTGTCAGCTTGTGCAATTAACTTTGGGTCATTGGTTACATCGACTGTTGCACCTACATGCTCAAGTGCTTTAGCTGCTGAGTGTAGATTGCCCATGCCATAATCAAGCAATGCGATACGTGTCATTAGAGGCTACCTTTTGTCGATGCAATCGTGTTTTCTGCACGTGGATCAACTTCACATGCCATACGTAAAGCACGAGCAAGTGCTTTAAAAACACTTTCGATTTGATGATGGCTATTTTTACCTTTTAAGTTATCGATGTGTAAGGTCATAAGCGCATGGTTTACGAAGCCTTGGAAAAACTCGGAAAATAAATCGACATCAAAGGTACCGATGCGTGCACGGGTAAATGGAATATCCATGAATAAACCTGGACGACCAGATAAATCTACGACAACACGAGATAAAGCTTCGTCTAATGGTGCGTAAAAATGACCATAGCGTTTTAAACCTTTTTTATCGCCCAAAGCTTGTGCAAAAGCTTGTCCAAGCGTGATACCACAGTCTTCTACGGTGTGGTGATCATCAATCTCAAGGTCTCCGTCACAATGAATATCGATATCAAATAAGCCATGTCGCTTGATTTGATCAATCATATGGTCTAAAAATGGAACTCCAGTGTTTAGTGTGCCTTGACCAGTACCGTCGAGATTTAAACGAACTCGAATTTTGGTTTCATTGGTATTTCTAACCACTTCACTGATACGTTGCGTCATGGACACGTTCCTCAAAAAACGTCAAAAATGATTGGATGTTAACGACAATTTCGCTGTGACGAATTCGTGACAGCATCATAGTTTGCTCAGGAGGGTTAATCAATGCCTATTACCGTACATGCTTATAGTTCTCTAGATAATTCAGAGATCCGCGATCAGCTTGAGCGACTGTATGATACAAGTCCGGAGTTTGGTGACGGGCACGATGCGATTGAACAACTTGAACAAGATTTACAACAGTATACCACGCTATACACTGCCGAATTTAACACCAAAATTATAGGTGCAATTTGGTCTTCAGGACAAGGCGAAAGCAAGGTTCTTGAATATATTGTTGTGCACCCTGCTAACCGTGGTCGTGGGGTAGCTGAGCGCTTAGTTGAAGAAGCTTGCCGCATAGAAGAGTCAAAAGGTGTTAAAACTTTTGAGCCAGGCTGTGGCGCGATTCATCGCTGTTTGGCTCACATTGGTAAACTACATCACTAAAAATTTCTATTATTTTGTAGTTGTGATTTAAAAATAATCACTTGTTACAAAAAACGCGGAAGTTGCTTGACGTCTTCTTATAAACATTGTTTAATACGCCCACTTCGGCGTGATAGCTCAGTAGGTAGAGCAACGGATTGAAAATCCGTGTGTCCCCAGTTCGATCCTGGGTCTCGCCACCATTATTTGTGTTTTCAATCCCTGATCCCATCAGGGATTTTTTTTAAGTATAAAAAATACTCATTTAAATCAGAAACTCAGGATAATTGTTGACTATTGTTCTGAGATACGGCTTAATACAGGCCATCGGCGTGATAGCTCAGTAGGTAGAGCAACGGATTGAAAATCCGTGTGTCCCCAGTTCGATCCTGGGTCTCGCCACCATATTCAAAAAAGCCCCATACATAATGTATGGGGCTTTTTTCATGCCTGTTTATTTAATAATAAGATTAAGACTTTACCTGTGTATAAATCTCATTTTATCCACAAGCAAAGAGGGTTATCCCCAATATCGCCTTAAGTTTTTAAAAATGGCTCAACCGAAACGTGGTTCTAATCATGAGAACTATCACGAATAAGTCGTTTTCCTAAGCACACGGCTTCTACCTCGTCATAGCCAAGTTGTTCGTAAAAATTCAATACATTCAAATTGTCTTTACGGACTAATAATTGAAGCTTTGGGCAGCCACGAGCAATGAGACGCTTCTCAAGCTGCTGAACAAGCGCTGTAGCGATTCCTAAGCGTTGTTGGTGGGGGTGAACAGCCAAATAGTTAATCCAGCCTCTATGGCCGTCGTAGCCGCCCATAAGCGTACCAATCAGTTGCTCATCTTTAATAGCAACCAAAAACAAATCATCCTGTTGTGAGACTTTCCTGAAAATATCGGTTTCCGGATTATTCCAAGGGCGGGTCAGTCCACAGCTTTCCCATAAAATAACGACATCATCCAGATCTGCATTTGTAAATTGACGAATAATAAACATATGGATTTCTACTTTTTGTTTTGATGTGCTCAAAAGATAAAATAAAAATTCGAGCTTGAGCAGTTTTTTATTAATAATTTAAACAAATAAAAAAGCACCCCCGAAGGAGTGCTTGGATTCAACCAGTGATTTAAGCTGATTTTGCAACTGGTGCTGCTTGAAGCATTTGACCTGTTTCTTCGAAGTTTGCATGCCAAGACAATGCTTCACGAAGTAAGTGAGGGGTATGTCCACCTTTAGCACATGCACGGTCAAAGTAGTCATTTAATGCATCACGATAAAGTGGGTGTACACAATTATCGATAATTGCACGAGCGCGTTCACGAGGCGCTAAACCGCGTAAGTCAGCTAAACCTTGCTCTGTCACTAAAATATCAACGTCGTGTTCACTGTGATCAACGTGGCTCACCATTGGCACGATAGAAGAGATATCGCCGCCTTTAGCAATTGATTTGGTTACAAAGATCGCCAAGTGGGCGTTACGAGCGAAGTCACCTGAACCACCAATACCGTTCATCATTTTAGTGCCGCACACGTGAGTTGAGTTCACGTTACCGTAAATATCAAACTCAAGCGCAGTGTTAATGCCGATAATTCCTAAACGACGAACCAATTCAGGGTGGTTAGAAATTTCTTGTGGACGGAGCACTAATTTATCTTTGTAAGCTTCGATATTACCAAAAACTTTTTCGCCACATTTTGCAGAAAGGGTAATTGAGCTACCAGAAGCAAATTTCATTTTGCCTGCATCAATGAGTTCAAAAGTACAGTCTTGTAGTACTTCTGAGTACATGATGAGGTCTTCAAAATCAGAATCTTTTAAACCTGTTAGTACAGCGTTGGCAATAGAGCCAATTCCTGCTTGTAATGGACCAAGGTTTTTCGGTAAACGTCCTTCTGCAACTTCTTTATTAAAGAAAGCAATTAAGTGGTTTGCAATGCCTTGAGTCTCATCATCTGGAGGAGTTACTGTTGATGGTGAGTCATGTGTATCGTTAAATACAATACCTACAATTTTTGCAGGATCGATTTGGATTGCCGTTGTACCAATACGCTCATCCACTTTTGTTAATGGAATTGGAGTACGTGTTGGACGGTAAGTCGGAATATAGATGTCGTGTAAACCTTCAAAGCTTTCGCTTAAAGATGTGTTGATTTCAACAATAACTTTTTCGGCAAAAATAGCAAAGCTTGCAGAGTTACCTACAGAAGTTGTTGGAATAATGCCGCCATCTTCAGTAATCGCAATTGCTTCAATTACCGCAACGTCTGGACGTTTAAGTTGTTGGTTACGCATTTGCTCAACAGTTTCTGATAAATGTTGATCAATAAACATAACTTCGCCGTTGTTAATCGCACGACGTAAAGTGTTGTCTACCTGAAATGGCATACGACGAGATAAAACACCTGCTTCCGTGAGTTGTTTGTCTAAGTCATTACCTAAGCTAGCACCCGTAATTAACGTGATTTTTAACGGATTTTTCTTTGCATGTTCTACAAGTGCTTGTGGAACAGCTTTAGCTTCACCGGCACGAGTAAAACCACTCATACCAACGGTCATTCCATTTTCGATGAATTGCGCAGCTTGTTCAGCACTGATGACCTTGTCATGAAGAGAAGCTAGGCGAATACGACTTAAAGACATTGGACATCCTCAATATTGTCAAAACATACGGGATTTTAGCTATGAAAAATTGAAAAGTGCATAGGTGTTAGGCTAAGGTCTAATTTTGTAAATAAATGGCGGTATAAATTATATTTATAGTATTTATTTAATTGATTTTTATTGCTTTTATTTATCATTAAAACAAGGCTTTTAATTGCTGATTGATCAAATTAAAAGCGCTCACTTAAAGTTTGTTTTATTTTTTCCAATGGATTGGTTGAGGTATTTTCTTCGGTACTCGGTTTTGGAATTGGTAAAGAAATAATAACTTCTAGACCACCTTGTTCACGGTTATGAATTTGAATCTCGCCATGATGAATATCGACAATACGTTTAACAATAGCCAGCCCAAGACCACTACCTTGAATGGTTCTTGCTGAGTCTCCGCGAACAAAAGGTTGCATTAATTCTTCAATTTGATCTGCTGGAATGCCTTCACCATGATCGGCAACAGTAATTAAAATAGATTCATTTTCAACTTTTGCACTGAGCTCTATCGGTTCGGCACCATAGCGTTTTGCATTATTAATTAAGTTGGCAATCAATCTTTTTAAAGAAAGACTACGTGCCGGAATAATAGGTACATCCTGCATCTCGAATTGAATATCGAGAGGTTTAAATTGCACAACAAGTTCTTGCAAAAGCATGTTGATATTGGTGTCTTTCAACTCCTCATCTGAGCCATCGCGCATGTACGAAATGAACTGATTAAGAATTGCATCCATATCATCTACGTCATAAACCAAACCTTCACGCAAAAACTCATCAGGTAGCATCTCTGCTGTTAAACGTATGCGTGTAAGAGGAGTACGTAAATCATGTGAAATACCTGCCAACATAATACGTCGCTCACGCTCAGTCTGATCGAGTGTATAGACCATACGATTAAAGGCTTGGTTTACTTGACGAATTTCTAGTGGACCGTGATTGGTATCAAGGTATGGCGCTGTTCCGGATTTACTGTATTCATTGGCAGCATTCTGCAAACGACGCAGAGGGCGGTTCATCTGTCGAACCAAAATTAAAATAATGATAGCCGACAGTAATGGAACACCTACGACCCAACCCACTAAAAGTTCAGGACTATAGTTAGCATAGGTTTTTAAAGGCTCACGAACCCAGTTCCCATGCATTTCAGGTGTTTGAATCCAAATGCGTGGGCTCGGTTTAAACTGGAAGTAAACGGTAACATCTTTAGTCCCAATCTCATTTGCCAGCTTATTTTCAACGTGATTGGTAAAAAACTCGGCAATGACCTTTTCTCGGACACTTGGATATTCTTTGGGGTTGGTAACGTATTCAATACCGACTCGATTACGCAACCACGCATCAATATCTACTTCATTTTCACGATGAAAAATTCGTATATCAGGATTATTGACGAGCTCAAGCTCAACCGCAAGATAACGGGCGTGCTGTTGAATTTCAGGTAAATAAAGAGTGCGCCAAAAGAACCATAACGACATAAATAAGCTAAAGAACACCACCAGCAGTACCAGAATAGTGGTACGCATGGCAGCAGAACGTGGCTTTATTTTGTCGAGAAAACGTTCCCATCGAGTCCGTTTACGTTCTGAATAGGCAACGTAATCGGTAAAGTTCTGTGGGGCGATTGGTTCTAAACTCACTCTATTTTATCTCAAGCTTATTCAGCACCGTCCGGAACGAATACATAGCCTACACCCCATACAGTTTGGATGTAACGTGCACGTGCAGGGTTATCTTCAATTAAACGACGTAAACGAGAAACTTGAACGTCAATTGAACGTTCCATTGCACCCCATTCACGGCCACGCGCCAAGTTCATCAGTTTATCCCGTGTCAATGGTTCACGTGGGTGTTGTACTAATGCTTTTAATACTGCAAATTCGCCAGTTGTTAAGGTAACGATTTGTCCTTCACGTGTCAGCGTACGAGTAGACAAGTCTAGAGACCATGGACCAAAGCTTACAACTTCAACTTGTTGGCTTGGTGCACCCGGAACTTCGCGAACTTGGCGACGTAATACTGCACGGATACGTGCTAAAAGTTCATTTGGGTTAAATGGTTTTGGCAAGTAGTCATCTGCACCAGCTTCAAGACCTGCAATACGGTCTGAATCGCTACCACGTGCTGTTAACATGATGATTGGCGTATCAATATTTGATTGGCGCAAACGACGGCAAATACTTAAACCATCTTCAACCGGTAACATAAAGTCGAGTACGATAAGTGAAAATAACTCACGTTGTAATAGGCGGTCCATTTGCGAAGCATCGTGGGCAGTTTTTACAACAAAGCCTTTATCTTCCAAAAAACGTTGCAAGAGGGTACGTAAACGCACATCGTCATCGACCACTAAAATACGTTCGACACGATCCGTTTCGTTGTGTACGGTTTCAGGATGTTCAGCAGGTACAACTAAACTCATGATGTACTCCCTTTTAAAGTCATAATTTATATATTATTGGGTCGGATAGGCTTATTGCCAACAAGCCCTCAGTATAATGCCGATGTTCTTGTTTAGACTATGTATCAATTTGCTCAAAATTACAATTTTCAAGGTGGTTTGAAACCAAAAAACAACATCTTAAGCCCATAATTTAGCAAAGATAGATCTAAAACAACAAATAGTTAAATTTTCAATAAATTTCTAATCACTCAATAGTAATAACTAATTGTTTCAAATAAGTTATTTGAAATAAATATAATAGGCTTTTGATTGTTGAATAAGATAAAAAAACTGAGTAAATAACAAATTAGAAGAATAAAGTAGTGCTCGACCTTAATATTTTTGTCTTTTGGGCTATGTATCAATATGATCAATTTCTCATAAATT
The DNA here is from genome assembly GCF_025514195.1 of Acinetobacter sp. WU_MDCI_Abxd143. Taxonomy (NCBI): domain Bacteria; kingdom Pseudomonadati; phylum Pseudomonadota; class Gammaproteobacteria; order Moraxellales; family Moraxellaceae; genus Acinetobacter; species Acinetobacter sp. WU_MDCI_Abxd143. Next base: position 22,007 of record NZ_JAHPTH010000011.1, on the reverse strand, counting down.
ATATTAATTTTTTGTCACGTTCATGACACAAGTCATACGTTTATATTTTTTAAAGATTAAAAGGGAGGGGTTGCTCTCAAATTTTTCATACTTAAATCACTGTTTTTATGTGCTCTAGTAGTCGTAAAAAGTATAAATATTCAGAGTCAATACAAAAAAACGTTTTGAATACGCAAACAAGTGTGGATTTTATGGGCTTGGTCTTTATAATCAGTGCTTTTAAACTTTATCCTTGTGGGATCAAACACGATGACTGACTTAGTTCAGCAGTTGGCAAGTGAGCTTGCCGTACGTCCAAACCAAGTAGAAGCTGCCATCCGCTTAATTGACGAAGGTGCCAGTGTTCCATTCATTGCCCGTTACCGTAAAGAAGTAACACAAGGTTTAGATGATACGCAGTTACGCCAATTAGATACTCGTTTAGCGTATTTACGTGATTTATATGAGCGCCGTGAAAAGGTCATTCAGTCTTTGCAAGAACAGAATAAATTGAATGATGACTTGTTGGCGCGGGTGAATGCAGCCGAAACAAAAAATGCTTTAGAAGAAATTTATGCACCGTATCGTCCTAAGCGTACAAGTAAGTCTTTTAAAGCAAAAGAAGCAGGTTTAGGACCAATTGCTGAAAAAATTATTGCAGAACAAGTTGACCCGACAGAAGCAGTGGCTGGGTTTAGTCATGAAGACTATCCAGATGTTGAAAGTCAGTTAGATGCGATCCAGCATATTCTGATTGATGACTGGGCACAAAATATTGCGCTTACTACAGAATTAAAAGCAACTTTTGCAAAAACTGCGGTTTTAAAAAGTACTGTTGCTTCTGAAGAAAAGAAAGAAGTCGGTAAAAAATTCCGTGATTACTTTGAATTTTCTGAAGGTTTAAACAAATTACCTTCACACCGTTTATTGGCGATGTTGCGTGGTCGTCAAGAAAATGTATTAGGTTTAAAAGTTGATGGTGAAGATGATGCGCCATTAGCGCGTATTGAAACTGAATACAACCTTGAGCAAATTCAACCTCAAGCACGTCAAGATTTCTTAAAACAAACTGCAAAATTATTCTGGTTAGGTAAAGTTCGTCCTCAAATCGAGCATTCATTGCTAACAGAGAAACGACTTACTGCCGAAGCAGAAGCAATGCAGGTATTTGCTGAAAATCTTCGTCATTTATTATTATCAGCGCCAGCAGGTGGTCGTACTACTTTAGGTGTTGACCCTGGTATTCGTACTGGTGTGAAACTTGCGGTAGTAAGCGATGCAGGTGATGTACTTGCCCATAGCACGATTTACCCATTCGCACCTAAAGAAGATAAAGAAGGTTCTATTACTGAACTTGCACGTCTATGCCGTGAATATAATGTAGAGCTTATTGCTATTGGTAATGGTACAGCTAGCCGTGAAACAGAAGCTGTAGTGGCTGAAATGATGGCTGCTAATACAGACCTTAAATTAACACGTGTGACTGTAAGTGAAGCGGGTGCATCTGTTTACTCTGCAAGTGAGCTTGCTGCGGCAGAACTTCCAGAGCTTGATGTTTCAATTCGTGGTGCAGTGTCGATTGCTCGCCGTTTACAAGATCCACTTGCTGAACTTGTTAAGATTGATCCGAAATCAATTGGTGTAGGTCAATATCAACACGACGTAAATCAAACTGGTTTGGCTAAAACACTTGATGCGGTAGTTGAAGACTGTGTGAATGCTGTTGGTGTTGATGTAAATACGGCGTCGCCAGCAATCTTGGCTTACATTGCAGGTTTGAATAAAGCCATTGCTCAGCAAATTGTTGAATATCGCAAAGAGCATGGTCGTTTTGATAACCGTCAAGCTTTGAAAAGCGTACCACGTTTAGGTGAGCGTACGTTTGAACAAGCGGCTGGTTTCTTACGCATCCAAAATGGTTCTGAACCTTTAGACGCTTCTGCTGTTCACCCTGAAAGTTATGGTCTTGTTGAGAAAATTGTTGCTGCAAAAGCGACAACTGTTAAAGACATCATTGGTAATACCGAAATCATTCGCCAAGTAAAAGCTGATGAATTTGTTGATGACAAATTTGGTTTGCCAACAGTTCAAGACGTATTAGCTGAACTTGAAAAACCGGGTCGTGACCCGCGTCCAGAGTTCCGTACTGCTAAATTCCGCGAAGATATCACTGAAGTTGGTCAATTAACTGAAGGTATGCAGCTTGAAGGTGTGATCACTAATGTCACAAACTTTGGCGCCTTTGTTGATATTGGCGTGCATCAGGATGGTCTAGTTCATATTTCTGAATTAGCGAATGAGTTTGTTTCTGACCCGCATAAAGTTGTAAAACCAGGTCAGATCGTACAAGTGCGTGTTATGCAGGTTGATGTTGAACGTAACCGCGTGAACTTAAGTATGCGTGCTGAAGGCTCTGCACCTGTAAAAGCACAGCGTCCACCACGCCGTGAACAAAGTACAGAACAGCGTTTTGAACGTAAGCCTCAAGGTAAACGTCCTCAACCACGTAAAGATCAAGCTGAACGCCCTCAGCGTAGCAAGCAAGAGAAACCACAAGAACAAAAGATCGGTGGTTTAGGTGCATTGTTATTACAAGCAGGAATTAAAGGTTCTAAATAAGAGTCTTTAGTTGATAAAAAGGCCTCCAATTGGAGGCTTTTTTATGGGTTAAATATTATGTTTTTAATAACTATATAAAAGCAAAATAAGAAAAAAGCAGTCGTAAAGATGAGGTGAATCTTAAGATCAACAAATCGTTGTTAAATACACAATTAAATACACAACGTTATAGCATAACTAAACTTTAATGATATTCAGTTGTTCGACATCATCAACCCAGCCTTGAAGCATTTACTCACTTTCAGGCTGTAATAGTACAACTTTGCTTATTTCTTTTTATTATAAATGGTTGTTTTATGTCGGTTTTAAACCTGAAAAATAGATTTCATTTAAAAGACCTCTTATCCGGAGTTGTCGTATTCCTCGTGGCATTACCACTATGCTTGGGTATCGCTTTAGCCTCAGGTGCTCCCATCATCTCTGGTATTATTGCAGGTATTGTAGGCGGCATTATTGTGGGTTTACTGAGTGGTTCTCACATTAGCGTTGCAGGCCCAGCGGCAGGGCTGACTGCTGTCATCCTTGTGCAATTAGAACAATTGGGCGGCAATTATGCCGCCTTTTTATTATGTATTATTTTTGCCGGTGTTCTACAAATTCTATTTGGATTATTTAAGTTAGGTTTTTTTGCGAACTTTATTCCAAATAATGTCATTTTAGGGTTATTAGCCGCTATTGGTGTCATCCTGATTGCCACACAATTGCCTTATCTGTTTGGACTTTCTGATTTTTCATGGAAACAGGTTTGGACTTCAACACCAGATGCATTCCTTCAACGTTTTGATGGAGGAGCGGCACTTATTGGTTTGCTCAGTCTATTCTTAATTTTAGCATGGGATAGCAGCCCGCTTAAAAAACTAGCTTTACCTTCGGCTTTGATTGCGGTTGTGCTCGCAGCAGTTTTAAATTTTATTTTAGTGAGTATGGGTTCTTCATGGGCAGTACAAATTGATAATCTTATTCAATTGCCGAATATATTACAGGCACCCGAAAAAGTATTAATTTTCCCTGATTTTAGCTACTTAGCGGAACCTATGATTTACACAGGGGCAATTACTCTGGCTGTTGTGGCCTCTTTAGAAACCTTATTGAATTTAGAGGCAGCAGATAAAATCGATCCTCAAAAACGCTCTTCTCCTCCTAATCGCGAACTCTGGGCACAAGGTACAGGGAATATCGTCTCTGGCTTAATAGGTGGCATGCCCGTCACTTCCGTGATTGTGCGAAGTTCGGTGAATGCGAATACAGGTGCGCGTAGTAAATGCTCTACCATTATTCATGGGGTATTGTTGCTGTTGGCGGTTTTGTTCTTTGTGCCATTAATGAACATGATTCCTCTGTCTGCATTGGCTGCGATCCTTATTGTGACAGGCTTTAAACTTACCCATCCAAAACTATTCAAACAGCTTTATCAAAAAGGTTGGAAACAGTTTTTACCTTTTATTATTACCTTGGTTGCAATTTTACTGACCGATCTTTTAATGGGAATTTTAATTGGTCTGTTCACCAGTAGTGCTTTTATTCTCTATGGCAATTTTAATAAAGGTATTCGTGTTTATAGAGAGAAGCGTTTACATGGCGTAGTGACTCGTATTGAACTTCCATCACAAGTGACTTTTCTTAATCGTTCTGCGCTTATTTCGGCATTAGAACATGTGCATAAACATCAACAACTCATTATTGATGCAACTCAGTGTGATTCGATCGATCCTGATATCTATCAAGTTATTCAAGATTATCAAAGTGAAACGGCTATCAAACGCCAAGTAAATCTTAAATTGGTTGGATTCAAACAGCACTATCAAGACGTTGATGATGCGGTACTTGATATTGATATTAGTACACATGATTTGCAACAAAAGCTGAGTCCACAACAGGTCGTTAACCTACTTAAAGAAGGGAACGAACGTTTTGTAAAAAATGAACGCCTTCAACGAGATATTTACCGACAAATTCGTGTGACTGCAGATGAAGGGCAACATCCGATCGCAGCAGTCCTTGGGTGTATGGACTCACGTGCTCCTACCGAAATGATTTTTGATGTGGGTATTGGTGATCTGTTCAGCTTGCGAATTGCAGGTAATATTGCTGGGCAAAAAGTATTGGGTTCACTTGAATTTGCGTGTCAGGCTAAAGGTTCTAAAGTAATCGTTGTTTTAGGACATACTGATTGCGGTGCGGTGACGAGTGCATGTCAATTGCGTTTAGAACAAAAACAAGTATCTGATGTGAAGGAAATGCCACACATCCAATATGTACTTGGACCATTAATGCATTCGGTTGATAGCGTATATGACATTATGCAACCACGTGAATTAGGTAATGCTTTTATTAGTCAAGTCACAGCAATGAATGTTCATTACAACATCCAGTACATTATTAATAATAGTAGTGTGCTTAAAGATATGGTTGATCGAGGTGAGATCGTAGTTGTGGGTGCAATTTATGATGTAAAAACAGGGCACGTTCAGTTTCTTGATTGATCAGTTCTTTAGTTAAAAAAAGCGCCTTATTTAAGGCGCTTTTTATTCGTTATGCGATTAACTCAAAATTACCAGTGTTCACCTGGGAAAATACGTGCATATGCTTTTTGTGCCCAGTTTAATTTCTCGGTTTTTTGTCCCTTCGCTGCATCTGAACTTGGGAATAAACGGAAACCAATCGACATGAACATATTATTAATGCCTGGCGCTACAGAATAAGTCATTGAAGCTAAGCGGCCTAAGTTAGTTGCCATACGTTTTGGACGTTTCACAATTGCATAAGCAATTAAGTCAGCAGCCTGCTCAGGTGAAAGTGTTGGTACATATTTATAAATTTTAGTTGGTGCAATCATTGGGGTACGAACCAATGGCATATAAATTGAAGTAATCGCAATTTTGTGTGCATGAACTTCGGCAGATAGGCAGCGGCTAAATGCATCAAGAGCGGCTTTAGACGCGACATATGCAGAGAAGCGAGTAGCGTTTGCTAAAACACCAATCGAGCTAATATTAATAATTTGTCCGTCTTTACGCTGAATCATATGCGGCAAGATATTGAGAACTAGACGAACCGCGCCAAAATAATTTAATTGCATGGTGCGTTCAAAGTCATGAAAACGATCATAAGATTCATGTACAGCACGGCGAATAGAGCGACCTGCGTTATTAATTAAAATATCAATGTGATCAACAGTCGCTAAAATTTCTTTAGATACTTGGTCAATCATTTCCATATCGTTAAGATCACACGGGAAAATTGATGCCTTACCGCCACGTTTTTCGATATCTGCTTTTACTTCTTCCAAAGTTTCTTGAGTACGGGCAACCAGTAAAACATGGGCACCAGCATCAGCAAGTTTGTTTGAAATCGTTAATCCGATTCCACTCGAGGCGCCTGTCACTAAAATGACTTTATCTTGTACCTTTTCCTGGAACAGAGCTTCTAATTTTTTATTCACAGCATTTTACCTAAGTAGGGGCAGGGACTATTTATTCCGGTATGTAATTTTTATTTTTTACAACCGTAGGTTCATCCAAATGAACTCATAAATGTTGTTCTTATCTTAATAGATGTTTAAAAATTGTCTAGTCTGTAAATATATGAAATTTAACAATTTATTTAGAGTAAAAACTCTAAAATAGTATCTTAATCCATTAATTATTTTTAGTTATATAATGAACAAAAAAATGAAAAAAGCCTCTATTTCCAGAGGCTTGATAAATAGTTTAAAAGTTATACAGCTGAAAGTGCTTGTTCTAAATCGGCAATTAAGTCATCAATATGCTCAATTCCAATGGAAAGACGAACCATATCTTCACTTACACCAGCAGATTTAAGTTCTTGTTCATTAAGTTGACGGTGAGTTGTAGTTGCAGGGTGGCAAGCCAAACTTTTCGCATCACCAATATTCACAAGACGAGTAAATAGCTGAAGAGCATCGATGAAACGAGTACCTCCTTCACGTCCATCTTGCACCCCGAAAGATAAAATTGCAGAAGGTTTGCCTTTTACATATTTTTGAGCAAGTTGGTGCTGTGGATGATCTTTTAAACCTGCGTAGTTCACCCATTTTACTTTTGGATGGGTCTGTAAATATTCCGCAATTTTTTGCGCATTTTCAGTATGACGTTCCATGCGGAGGTTTAGAGTTTCTAAACCTTGTAAAATTAAGAAAACACTCAGTGGGCTAATTGCCGCACCTGTATTACGTAATGGCACTACGCGAGCGCGTGCTATATAGGCAGCCTCACCTAATGCTTCGACATAATTAACTCCGTGATAGCTTGGGTCTGGTGTATTTAAAACTTTAAAACGCTCTGGATATTTACCCCAAGGAAATTTACCACTATCGACAATTGCACCACCAATGCTATTACCATGACCACCAATATATTTAGTAAGAGAATGAATAACGATATCGGCGCCATATTGAAATGGTTTTAATAAGGCAGGGGTGGCAACCGTATTATCGACGATGACAGGTACGCCATATTCATGTGCAATTTTTGAAATTGCTTCTAAATCGATAATATTTCCGAGTGGGTTACCAATCGACTCAACAAAAACAAGTTTAGTTTTATCATCAATTAAATTACGTAAGCTTTCAGGCTGTTGATAATCAAAAAAGCGAACTTCAATGCCTTGTTTTGGTAAGGTGTGGGCAAATAAATTATAAGTTCCGCCATATAAAGTTGAGACGGAGGCAATGTTGTTTCCCGCTTCTGTAATCGTTTGGACAGCATAGGTAATCGCTGCCATTCCAGAAGCCAAGGCTAAAGCACCAATTCCGCCTTCGAGTGCAGCAAGGCGTTGCTCAAGTACAGCAGTAGTCGGGTTCATAATCCGGGTATAAATATTGCCCTGAACTTTTAAATCGAAAAGGTCAGCGCCGTGCTGTGTATTATCAAATGCATACGAAGTTGTTTGATAAATAGGGACCGCAACCGCTTTTGTTGTTGCTTCGGGTGAGTAGCCAGCGTGAATTGCTAATGTTTCATCTTTATAAGTCATGATTACTTCATCTTCGTGAGTTAAATATTGAGCGAGTCTAGCCTAAAATTTATGTACAAAATTGCAGAAATTCTGGTTTGTTTTCTAATTTTAGGAATAAAGATAGAAAAATATACGCTGAAAAGCTGTATAAATCTTATCCATAAACATTTTGCAACTTATTGAAAAAGAAAATTGTTTGATAAATCCGTACGATGGAAATCATAACTTCAAGTTGTTGGGGTTTTCAGCGTATAATACGCGCGATTATTTATCGCTTATGCGATGTATTGGTTTTTCAATTGAGGAGTCCTGCGTGGCCCAATATATTTATACGATGAACCGAGTGTCTAAGATGGTTCCGCCAAAGCGCGAAATCTTAAAAGACATCTCTTTATCATTTTTCCCGGGTGCCAAAATTGGTGTGCTCGGTTTGAACGGTGCAGGTAAATCTACCTTGCTTCGTATTATGGCTGGCGTAGATAAAGATTTCTCTGGTGAAGCTCGTGCACAACCTGGAATTAAAATCGGCTATTTAGAGCAAGAGCCACCTCTTGATCCGACTAAAGACGTTCGTGGTAACGTTGAAGATGGCGTGCGTGAAGCTTTAGATGCTTTAGAACGTCTTGATCAGGTATTTGCAGAGTATGCAGACCCGGATGCTGATTTTGATGCACTTGCAAAAGAGCAGGAAAAATTAGAATCAATTATCCATGCTTGGGATGCACATAACTTAAATAACCAGCTTGAAATCGCGGCAGATGCCTTGAACCTTCCAGCTTGGGATGCAGACGTAACTAAGCTTTCAGGTGGTGAGCGCCGTCGTGTAGCGCTTTGTCGTTTATTGCTTTCGAAGCCAGACATGTTGCTTCTTGACGAACCGACGAACCATTTGGATGCAGAATCTGTATCTTGGTTAGAGCGCTTCTTGAAAGATTTCCCTGGCACAATCGTTGCGATTACGCATGACCGTTATTTCTTAGATAACGTTGCCGAGTGGATCTTGGAGCTTGACCGTGGACATGGTATTCCTTACCAAGGTAACTACTCTTCTTGGTTGGAACAGAAAAATGCTCGTTTAGAACAAGAGCAGAAACAAGAAGAATCTTTTGCTAAAGCATTGAAAAAAGAACTTGAATGGGTTCGTTCAAATGCGAAAGGTCAGCAAAAGAAAAACAAAGCGCGTATGGAACGTTTTGAAGAGCTTAACTCTAAAGAGTTCCAGCAACGTAATGAAACGTCTGAAATCTACATTCCACCTGGCCCTCGTTTGGGTAATAAAGTTGTGGAAGTGGAAGGTATCAGCAAATCATTTGACGGCCGTTTATTGTACGAAAACTTAACGTTTACCGTGCCTCCAACAGCAATTGTGGGTATCGTTGGTCCAAATGGTGCGGGTAAAACGACTTTATTCCGTATGATGACCGGTGAACAGCAACCTGATACAGGTACTGTGACTTTAGGTGAGTCAGTTAAAGTGGCTTACGTAGGTCAGATTCGTGACACTCTAGACAATAACAAAACTGTTTGGGAAGAAGTGTCTGGTGGTTTAGATATCTTGAAAGTGGGCGATTATGAAATTGCTTCACGTGCTTATATCGGCCGCTTTAACTTTAAAGGCCAAGACCAGCAAAAACGCGTAGGCGAATTGTCTGGTGGTGAGCGTAACCGTTTACAACTTGCGAAAATTTTACAGCAAGGTGCAAACGTTATCTTACTGGATGAGCCATCAAACGACTTGGATATTGAAACTTTACGTGCGCTTGAGGATGCAATTCTTGTATTCCCAGGTACGGTAATGGTGGTATCGCATGACCGTTGGTTCCTTGACCGTATCGCGACACACATCTTGTCATTTGAAAATGAACAGCCAGAATTCTACACAGGTAACTATGCAGAATATGAAGCATACCGTCAGTCACGTTTAGGTGAAGACGCTGTTCAAAAACGTACTAAATACAAAAAAATTAGCGGATAATCTCTGTTAATTTAAAAAACCAGCCTAAGGGCTGGTTTTTTTTATGAAAATGCGAGTTTACTAAAAGCTTCTTGTAAGCAATGCTCAGCATCGGGATGTCCCTGACTTGCTGCTTTTCTAAGCCATTTTTCAGCTTCGTTATAGTTTTTATCTAATCCAAATTGACCATTGAGATAACCAATACCAAGTTTAAAAGATGCATCGGGACTACCTCGTAAAGCTGCTCGTAAGTAGCACCACATAGCATTTCGGTCATTAGCAGTTACATCTAACCAGTTTTGCATACGTTCATGATCTTGCTCAGCTAACTCTTCAAAGCGTAAACCCTGTTCAATTTCATCAACTGCTTGCGAATGCATATCAGAAGGTAAGTTTTCAAAAGCAAACAAGTGATTAAGTCCATGCTTGATTGATTTCATATTCATGATAGTCTCCCTTGTTCCTCAATTTGATTGAATTGACTCACACTTTTAAGCTAGTCCCTTATATTGAAATATTATGTTTTTTTTTGTAAATGTGATATAGTGTATTTGGATGAAAAATAGTGAAGTTTTGGCTTACATAAAAGTTACACGTGTTTTTATGCTAAGTGAAATTAATCTAGCTCTTCTCTATATACTTTATCTATAGCGGTGTTTTGATAGCTAGAAAATAATCATTTTTTGATAATGTATCTATTTTCTTTTTGATCAAAAAAGCATGAGTAAAAATTATAAATAACAAACAAAAGATAAATTTTTAAACAAAACCAGCCTAAGGGCTGGTTTTTTAAATTTAAGGATTTGGAAATATTAATTATTAAATTCGCCTCGTAAATCAGCCCACATCAGTGATGGAACGACCGTAATCACATCGAAGGTCATGGCAAATGGATAGAGCACCATACGGGTCGCCTTTTTCAAAGGATGTTTTTGGGTAATTTTATTTTCCTGTTGCAGGATAATTGGATAAGGTTGCACTAAAGTTTTTTGGATCTTTTTAGCTTCCTGTGATTGATAAAGCTGGCCCTTAAAGAAAATATTGATATAAGGATAAGGTGCCGTTTGTTGATTTTGAATGATATTGAAATTTTGTCTAAAGCCGAGAGACTTTAATAAATTTTTTTGCGAGTCATTTAAATCAACCATACGTGTGTTATAGCGTATTTGTAAAACGCCATGAAAATGATTGGGGTCATCCATGGTCAGTACTAGTGGGGATGGACTGGTCAGACTCCGTTGGTCTGCCGGGATTGCATGAAGAAGTTTTGATAGCTCAGCGCTTCCCTCGGTCATTAAATAGCTGAAATCTTGGCCTACAAATACGATCCCTTGTTCTTGCTGGTTTTGAACAGCTTGCCCTAAAGCAATGATTTGATCTTTTGCTAAAATGATCTTCTCGATTCTTGTGGTTTCATTAGGAAGGGCTTCTGAAAGCAATGTCGTGGCACAAGCACTCAAATTTAAACAGACGATAACGATTAGGGTGGAAAATAGTTTATACATTGCAGGAACTCAAATAGGAAAATAATTTTTCTAAAGAAAAAACTTTTTTAAAACAGCGATAAATTGACCAAAAATTATTTTGTAATTTTATTACATTGGTATCACTTGCTATAGTGACTTTGTGCAATTTCTAATTATCATGGTGTACGGTTGCCACGTTCTACAATTTTTATGTCCGTCTTGTTTAGCTTGCTCATATTCCAAAGCTTATGGAATGTGGCGGCGGCATTTTGCGTGCATGAAAATAGGGGAGCGGCATTACAACATTTCGGTCATCATGCAGATTTAAATGTGTATCAATCTTCAGACCATAGGCAGACTGAACATGTTGGTATTGTAGAAAATTCTGATAATGCTCCATTAAGCTGGCAAGATCACCATGATCATTTACCTTCGTGTTTTCATGTAGTGATGACTGAAAATGCACAACAAGCTCAAGAACCTTTTGTGCGTGTACATGAGCTTTCACAAATTTATTACTGGTCTAATTCTTATCAGTCTCCGTATCTTGGCTCTTTAAATCCCCCTCCTGTCTTAACCCTGCTATAGGTGGGGTAGCCGAAAAATAACCCACCAGAAATTTATTTATTTCAAAGGGTTATTTCATGCTTAATTATATGTGCAAACAAAGCGCAGCAATCTTCTATGTAGATTACTCGCTTAAACATTCACGTCCTTATGTTAATGACAAGGCGGGATATAAGATTCTGTCAAATCTTTCCGGAAAACAAAAATATCATTTTAATGAATCGGTTATCTCATCTCTGATGATTCACAGTGATGGAGGTTTATGGAGATGAATATTTTATTTTCCCCCCGCGTTAGAACTGTGAGCTCCCGAGTGATTGGGTTTATTTTAGCTATTATTCTCGCTTTCAGCTTTAGTAAATGGCATTTCCAGGCGGCATTTATAGAACATATTTTATGGTTCTTTGGATGGTTTTTTGTGGGCATAGGAGTAATGGGAAGAATATGGTGCAGTCTTTACATTTCTGGATTTAAGAATGCCAAGTTAGTAACCGACGGTCCCTATTCTTTATGTAGAAATCCACTCTATCTGTTTAGTTATCTGGGTGGGGTCGGGATTATGTTGATTACAGAGACGTTTATCTTCCCAATATTATTCACGCTTTATTTTCTCTGTTACTACCATTATGTCATACGCCAAGAAGAACAGTTCCTGAGTGAAAAATATGGAACTGCATATTCAGATTATATAAAGACAATTCCACGCTTTTTACCAAGTTTCAAAAATTTTAAAGAGCCTGAGTTCTATCTGGTTTCGCCGAAGCATTTCCGCATTTTTTTGACGCAGGTGGTGTGGTTTATCTGGGTTGCGGCCTTAGTCCAACTTTTTGATGAGTTGCGTCTCCACGGTGTTCTCCCTTCATTGTTTAGTTGGTTCTAAAAATGAAATGAAAGTATATCCGCATGTTTCTTAGAGACTCAGAAGATTTGTCCTGAGTTGATTAACTAAAGCATGCGAAAAATTAATTTTATTTCTGGGTTAAGTCCTGAAATAAATTCGGAATATTTAGATCAGGTGATTATTATGTCTATTAAACTAAACACAAAATCAGTTTTGATGGTTTTACTTCTTTCAACAAGTTTGGCTCATGCTGATGGAGGGTTAATATTCCTCGAAAAGAATATTAAGTCTCAGCAAGAAACAAAAGCTAAAGCTGAAAAAAGTAAGAATCCTCATTTAACTTGTAAGCGTAAATAATTTTTATTTTTTAGGAAACTAATTACTTAATAATTAGTTTCCTATGAGTAAAGATAAAAATTCTTAATGATTTATTCTTATCTTTACTCAGGCGAGATTAGGATCGCTTCTATACTGCTATTTATAGATGTAATTTTATTACATGCCGATAGCCTGCTATAGTGGCTTTGTTCAACTTCTTAGTTTAATGGTGTGCTGTTGCCACGTTCTGCACTTTTCATGTCCGTCTTATTCTGTTTGCTTATATTCCAAAGTTTATGGAATGTGGCAGCGGCATTTTGCGCCCATGAAAATCAGGAAAAGGCATTACATCATTTTGGTCATCATGCAGCGTTGAGTTATGAAGCTTTACAGCATAGCCATACGGAAAAGTCAGATATCGTAGGAACTACTCATAAAGCTCCTTTAACTTTGTCTGATCATCATGACCATTTACCTTCATGTTTTCATGTTGTGATTGTAGAAGCACAAGAAAAACTTGTTTCACCGTTAATACTGTCATCTGAGCCAAAACAACAATATTATTGGTCCAATTCTTATAAGTCCCCTCATATTTCTAAACAAGACCCGCCTCCTGTTTTAACCCTGCTATAGGTGGGGTAGCCGAAAATTAGCCCACCAGAAATATTATTTATTTCATAGGGTTATTTTATGTCTATTTTTTTATACGAAAAGCGTTTCGTTAGTCTGAACACATCTTGGGTACTTAAATCATTAGTTGTTGCAGTTGCGCTTTCAACTAGCGTTGTAACAACTGCTGCTAATTCAAATCAGAATCTTGCTGAGAATACTCAATCGCAGCAGGTACAGAATGTTTTAACGTTTGAGCAGGTGCTTGATCAGGTTAAGCAATTTCAGACTCAAACAGGAATTTGGCAAACTCAACAAGATATTGCCGAGAGCAATATCAAACAGAGCCAGCTATGGGAAAACCCGACGGTTTCTGTACAGCAAACGGGTTTTAAATCTGGAAAAGATCAGGAATTAGAACTCGGAATCTCGCAAAAACTAGATATTTTTGGTGTACGTTCCGCAGCAAAAAAACTAGCAAGTGTTCAGCAAAATCAAGTTGAGTTAAATCAGGTTTTATATGAGGCTCAACTGAAGCTGGCGGTAAAATATTTATGGTCACAAGTATCTATTTTAGAGCTTGAACATGAAGTTGCTAAAGCCCAGTTAAAAACGAGTAAAAATCTTCTTGATGCTACCCGCTTACGCTTTCAGGCCGGCAGTATTGCTCAGGTTGATTTAGATCGAACTCTTATGACGCATGTTGAAAATCAGCGTTTATATCAGGAAGTTGAATTATCATTGAGTAGTGCTAAAAGAAAATTGGCTAACTTATGGGGTGAGGCAGAAGATAACTTCACCTTACGCCCGGATATAAAAAGTGCGTGGCCTTTAAAAAATGAAAGTGATATCGACCAATATCTAAAACAGAATTTGTTAGAACAGTCCCTACAGCTTCAAGCAATACAACAAAATTCTGAAATTAATTATTTAAAGGCAAAAAATCGGCCTACGCCTACTGTAAATATGGGCGTGGTTCGTAGTAAAACCGCAGAAACGAGCAGTACCGAAAATCAGATTCGAGTAGGTATAGCAGTTCCTTTAAATATCTTTAATCGCCAGCAATATGCCCTCAAAGTTGCTCAAAGCAAACTCGATTTAATTGACCAGCAGCAAAGCTTTTATAAAAAGCAAAGCCAGAATTCTATCCGTACTCTACAGTACGAGTTAGCGGGTTTAAAGCAGCAGTATAATTTAATGAATGAGCAGCAAATCCCTTTATCAGAGACGGTACAAGAGAAAATGTTGCTTGGCTTTAAAGTCGGTAAATTTGCAATTACTGATGTTCAGCAATCTACCCTTCAATTACAAGAACAACGTTTGAAAAAAGTTCAACTACTTAAATCTGCTTGGCAAAAAGCAATTGAGGCAGAAAGTTTAGCTCTCGGGATTGATCCAAATGTGGTGATGTCTGGAGATGCATTAAATCAAATTAATCAAAATTTATGGCAAGACACCTATAAGTTGCCGACAGTTGGAGGGGCAGAGTAATGTCAGTTAAAAAAATGAAAAACCAATGGTTTATTGCTATTTTGCTACTGATTGTCTGCCTTGCTTTAAGTGCTTGGTTATTTTTCTCTGGAAAAAAACAGCCTAATACTGAAGGTGAAGAAGAGCATGCAGAGGGTGAAGCTGGTCATGAAGAATCTGAAAAAGAGGAAGGCAGTTTAAACCTCACGTCTAAGCAACTGGTTGAATATGGAGTGAAGTTAGAGCAAGTAGGACGTGGAGAAGTTGAACAGAATCTCTCGTATCCTGCCAAACTGGTCGTAAACACAGACCAGCAAGCACATGTCTCTTCAACTTTTTCTGCACGAGTAGACAGCGTAAATGTTGCGCTGGGACAACAAGTTGAAAAGGGTCAGGCACTTGCGACTTTATTTGTGCCGGATTTAGTCGATCAACAAGCTAACTTAAGTATGGCGCAAGAAGCGTTGACATTAGCGCAGCAAGATTATCAGCGTGAAAAACAATTGTGGGAACAAGGTGTTTCAGCACGTCAAGATTATCAGCGTGCTTACAATGCTTATCGTCAGGCGCAGATCCAGGTGCAGGCTGCAAATAGCCGTTTATCTGCATTGGGAGCAAATCGCTCAAGTAAAGGCCGATATGTTTTAACTGCACCTTTAAGCGGTGTAATCAGTAGTAAAGATATTGTCATTGGTGAGCAAATTGGTCCTGAAAAACAGTTATTTGTTATTGATCGCCTAGATCAGTTATGGGTTGAATTTGTGCTACCAAGTGCAAATACCAATATTCAGCCTAATCAGGAAATTGAATTTAAATCACTGCAAACGAATAATATTTTTAAAGCACAGGTACAAAGTTTAACTTCAGAAGCAGATACTCAAACTGGTCGTCTACAGGTTCGTGCCAAGGTACTCACACCTTCAAAAGAATTACGTCCTAACTTAATGGTCAATGTGTTACTGAAACAAAATAATGCAGCGACTGTATTACGAGTTAACAAGACAGCGATACAACAGATTGATGGCAAGAATGTCGTCTTTATTGCAAAACAAGAGAAGGACAAAATTCATTTTGCTCCTGTTGCAGTTGAGTTAGGTAATTATTCTTCAGATGCACAATGGGTCGAAGTTAAATCCGGAATTACTGAAAAGCAGCAATATGTGACTCAAGGTAGTTTCTTGCTCAAGTCCGAACTTGAAAAAGGGGAGGCTGAGCATGGACATTAATAAACCTGATCTGCCAAAGGCTGAAGGTTTGTTTGATCGAATCATTCAGTTTTCAATTAACAACGCCATTTGGGTCATGATGTTTGTCGTGGCTTGGATTGGTGTCGGAATTTATAGCTACCAAAAACTTTCAATTGATGCCGTGCCTGATATCACTAATGTACAGGTACAAATCAATAGTCAGGCCAATGGTTTTACAGCACCTGAAGTTGAGCAAAGGATTACTTATCCGATTGAAAATGCCATGTCTGGTATTCCAAATCTGGAACAGACTCGTTCAATTTCCAGATATGGCCTTTCTCAGGTCACGATTATCTTTAAAGATGGTACTGACATTTACTGGGCAAGACAGCTGATTAACCAACGTTTACAAGAGGCTAAGAGTGCTTTACCAGATAGCATTGATCCGCAAATGTCTCCAATTTCGACTGGACTCGGTGAGATTTATCAATGGGTGGTAAAAGCAGAGCCAAATGCTAAAAAAGCAGATGGTTCAGCCTATAGCGCGATGGACTTGCGAGAAATTCAGGACTGGATTATTCGGCCCCAGTTACAACGCGTACAAGGGGTGGCCGAAGTTAATAGCATTGGTGGATATAACAAAACCTATGTGGTCTCTCCAGATCTGACACGGTTACAACAGTTGCAAATTCCACTCACTGATTTACAGGATGCGCTTCAAAATAATAATGAAAACCGTGGTGCTGGATTTATTGAAGAAAATGGCCAGCAACTCACCGTTCGTGTTCCGGGCATGCTGACATCGATACAAGATATTCAGAACGTTACGGTTGCCACTAAAAACGGTTTACCCATACGGGTTGCAGATGTTGCATCAGTATCGATTGGTCATGATTTGCGTACAGGTGGTGCTACCTATAATGGACAGGAAACTGTTTTAGGTATCGCCATGATGATGATGGGTGAAAACAGTAAAACTATTGCCAAGGCGATTGACGACAAAGTTCAGGAAATTCAAAGATCACTCCCTCAGGGCGTTGTGATCGAAACAGTCTATGATCGGAGTAGCCTCGTAGATAAAGCGATTAAAACTGTAGCTAAAAATTTGATTGAAGGTGCGATTTTAGTCATCGTTATCCTTTTTATTTTTTTAGGAAACTTTCGCGCCGCTTTAATCACTGCTTGTATTATCCCATTGGCAATGCTTTTTACCTTAACAGGTATGGCAGAACAAAAAATCAGTGCCAACTTGATGAGTTTGGGTGCTTTGGACTTCGGGATCATTGTTGATGGAGCAGTTGTTATTGTTGAAAACTGTATTCGGCGTTTAGCTGAAGCGCAGCATTTAAAAGGTCGCTTATTAACACGTTCAGAACGTTTCACTGAGGTCTTTCTAGCCGCTAAACAGGCACGCCGGCCATTAATATTTGGTCAGATCATCATTATGGTCGTGTACTTGCCAATTTTTGCTTTGGCAGGCGTAGAAGCAAAAATGTTCCATCCTATGGCAATGACCGTCGTTTTAGCGTTATTGGGTGCAATTATTTTATCTGTGACCTTTGTGCCAGCAGCTGTCGCTTTGTTTGTTACAGGTGAAGTGAAGGAAAAAGAAAGCCGCTGGATGATGTCACTGAAAAAAGGTTATGCAGACTTACTCGATAAAGCATATGCCTTCCGATATGTTGTTGTCACAGCAGCGATCAGCATCTTGATTTTGACAAGTGCTATTGCAACACGAGTGGGAAGTGAGTTCGCACCTCAACTCAGTGAGGGGGATTTTGCACTACAACTCATGCGTGCACCGAGCACAGGCATAGAAGAGTCACTTAAGATTCAGGAGAATGTAGAGAAGCAGTTACTCAAAGCTTTCCCTGAAATTAAAGCCATTTTTGCAAGAACAGGAACAGCCGAGGTTGCGACCGATGTCATGCCTCCTAATATTTCCGATGGTATTGTTCTATTAAAACCGCACGATCAATGGCCAAACCCTAAAGAAACGATAGATGAATTGCGTACCAGAATGCTGCAATTTGTGAACCAGATTCCTGGTAATAACAGTGAATTCTCGCAACCCATCGAACTACGTTTTAATGAACTCATTTCAGGTGTACGTAGTGATATCGGGGTGAAAGTTTTTGGGGACGATATGCAGGTCCTCAATCAGGAAGCGGAAAAAATAGCCCAACAGCTACGTAGCATTCCAGGTGCCAGTGAAGTCAAAGTTGAACAGACTGACGGTTTGCCATTACTCAATGTTGATGTTGATCATGCTCTGGCTGCCCAATATGGATTATCAGTCAAGTCTATTCAGGATATTGTCGCTGCGAGTATTGGAGGACAAAGCGTAGGGCAAATTTTACAGGGGGATAGACGTTTCGATTTTGTGATTCGTTTGCAGGAAGACATGCGTACGCCTCAGCAGCTAGCGCAATTACCGATTCGCTTACCAAACGGCGGTCTGATCCAGTTACAAGATGTTGCCAAGGTTGAGAATATTCTGGGCCTTGCTCAAGTGAGCCGTGAAAATGGCAAACGCCGAGTGATTGTGACAGCAAATGTGCGTGATCGTGACCTTGGGTCTTTTGTACAAGAGATGCAAAGCAAACTGGCGCAGCAAAAGCTACCTAGCGGTTATTGGTTGGGTTATGGAGGACAATTTGAGAATCTTGCTTCTGCCACTGCAAGAATGCAAATCGTTGTGCCGATGGCGCTCATCATGATCTTTGTATTGCTGATGGCGGTATTTAGTAACTTTAAAGATAGTTTACTTGTATTTAGCGGGGTTCCTTTCGCTTTATCTGGTGGATTAGTGGCTCTATGGCTGAGAGATATTCCGCTTTCTATGTCTGCTGGAGTCGGGTTTATCGCTCTATCAGGTGTTGCGGTATTGAATGGTCTGGTAATGCTCACATTCATTAAAGAGCTAAGAGCAACTCTAGATGTTCATGCTGCAACTTGGAAAGGTGCGGTACTGCGATTACGCCCTGTATTAATGACAGCATTCGTTGCTTCACTCGGTTTTATTCCAATGGCTTTGGCAACTGGAACGGGTGCAGAGGTACAACGACCTTTGGCAACGGTAGTAATCGGTGGCATTATTTCATCTACGATACTAACGCTGGTTTTATTGCCAGTCATTTATCGATGGATGAATGAAAGCAAGCCGAATAAAGTTGAGCATTCATAATGTCATCGATTTGAGATATCTTTTTTGATGAAAAAGTTTGAGTCAGAAAAGTATTTGAAATAGGTAAAGGTAAACATGAATTCATGGTTACTTTTACCTCACCATAAAGATAAATAATAAGGAGTCCGCAAAATGGGTGGACAACATGGTCATGACCATAGTCATGCTGTAGTGACTGAAGGTAATGCCAAGAAACTAACGATTGCCTTGGCGCTTACTACGACATTTTTAATTGTTGAGGTCATTGCAGGTTTAATCACACAAAGTCTGGCATTGCTCTCTGACGCTGCGCATATGTTTACAGATGCAGCTGCTTTGGCAATTGCTCTGGTCGCAATTCAGATTTCAAAACGCCCTGCTGATAATAAACGTACTTTTGGTTATCAGCGCTTTGAAATTCTGGCCGCTTTATTTAATGCACTCATGCTGTTCGTTGTGGCAATTTATATTTTATATGAAGCCTATATCCGTTTCTCTAAGCCACCCGAAATTCAAAGTGTGGGCATGTTGATCGTGGCAACCATTGGTTTGTTGATTAACCTCATCTCAATGAAAATCCTGATGTCGAGTGCCAATAACAGCCTAAATGTGAAAGGTGCTTATCTAGAAGTATTGAGTGATGCACTAGGTTCAGTAGGCGTTATTATTGGTGCAATTATTATTTACTTCACTAATTGGTACTGGATTGACACGCTTATTGCAGTACTGATTGGATTTTGGGTATTACCAAGAACATGGGTTTTACTTAAGCAAAGTATTAACATTTTGCTCGAAGGTGTACCTGAAGAGGTCGATATTGAGAAGCTACGTGCAGATTTACTTTCTTTAAATGGTGTTGAGAGTATTCACCAACTCAAAGTGTGGGCGATTACGTCTAAAAACATCCATTTAACCGTGCACTTATTTGCGCCTGAAGCTGATCGTACCAAGTTGTATCAAGATGCGGTTGAAATGCTTTCTCATGAACATGGTATTGGTGAAGTGACATTGCAGATTGAGGACGATGCCGAGATCAATTGTCAGCATATTGCTCAACATGCTTCGCATAAACATGATGATGCAGATAATGCACATTCACATCAGCATTGAGCTGATGTGAACAGTTTTTTTAAATTTCCCATTCGTTATTGCAGTCACGGCATTTCCAGTGTTTTTGTGACTGCATAAATGCCTGCATAGACAATTTGAAATCAGGCAAATCACGCCAGAACATAAAACCTGCCCCTACAGTAACCACAAATGCAACTACTGTTGCGATTTGAAGAGAACTACCTGCACCATTGCCAAAAATCCACATAAAGATGCTAATGACTACTAACAGTAAAAGCACAAAAATTGCAGGAATCAAGATAACCAGACTTTTAGGAACGACAGGTTTTGCGCTGTTAACGCCTTGGCTCACAGGCATAATTTTAACACTTTGACATTTAGGGCAACGATATTGCATGGGAACTCCACATTTAGTTTGAATCTATTCTAACGGAAATGTGCAGAAAGAAAAAAATTTGTAATATATCGATGAAATGTATTGAGTTAGGAGAAAAATTACTTATGGATAAACAAAGAAATATAAAAAACGGATGATTTATCCGTACACATAAAAAATAAAATAATATTGTAGAGCATGCTAATCTACAGAAAAATGAAGTGTGATTAGCACAATAAATGAGCTTAAATACTCGAATAGGATGTGGGATAAATATAAAAAGGAGAGAGGGACTTGGGTCAACAAGATGACAATAAGTCGCAGCCTACAACGACAGCACCGGTTTTAGCTACCCCAGATACTGCTAAACCGTCATTATCTCGTCGATTACTGCATAAGACATTGCAACATGCCCAAGATGCAGTTGGGTTTGCTAGTGACACGACACGTAATATTGCAGAGGTTGCTGATGCTGCTTTGGGCGCGCTCGATCAAGTAACTACGCATACACGACGTGGAGTTGTCGGAATGACAAATCTGGCAGCAGGTACTGTAAGAGATATGGTGTCTGAAACCAGTGAAACAGCACGCCAAGTCGCGTTGATTATGGCGCGAACTTTTTTAGGCAAAAGTACCTTAACGTTGTACTTACCCGAAATGTTATTAAATAATCAGATTCGTAAGCGCATAGATCGCTCAGAAATTGATGATATTAAAATCAAGTGCGGCAATGACAGTTTCCAAGTCGAGATCGATGGGCATTATCATCGCTTCATGTATCGTTTGAGTTTAGATTTTAAAGTATTGGAATGCCGTATTGGGCAGGAAAAATTCTTACGCTTGCGTCAAATGGATGAAAGTCTTGATGTCCAGATTCGTCATGGCGGCACCTTGTCAAATTGGGCTGTGCGACGTATTGGTCGAGTTGGTTTCGAAGTGGTAAATATGTTGCCTATTCCATCACTCATTAATCACTTGATTGGCGATATTCCCGGAATCCAACGCGATGGGCATCGCATGTGGTTTATTGACCTAGAGCAAGCAGGATTTATTGACTTTATTAACAACCGTTCATGGATGGTTGAAAAGCTTCTGAGTTTGACTGATTTTAGTATTTTACCGGGCTTGAATATTTTGAGAGAAAGTCGCGAGCTTGTGCAGCAGCTCGTAGATCAGTTTGAAATTAGAGGACTACGAGTGCAGTCTGGTCGTCTTGAAGTACAAGTAGGAATTGCAAGTTGATAGAGCATATAAAAAGTTAATCATAGATTAGCTTTTTATTTTTTAGGCAAAAAAAAGCCACTGACGTTATGCAGTGGCTTTTTAGAATTTGGCGTCCCTACGGGGATTCGAACCCCGGTTACCGCCGTGAAAGGGCGATGTCCTAGGCCTCTAGACGATAGGGAC
>NZ_JAHPTH010000010.1:0-124109 GCF_025514195.1 Acinetobacter sp. WU_MDCI_Abxd143 | reverse complement strand
GGATAAGTCACAGTCACGGTTGAACCAGCTTCTGCTGTACCGCTCACTGGATCAGTTGCATTGATTGGATCAAGTACAGGTGCATTTGGTGCTGTGGTATCAATCGTCACCACTGCTGTATCGGTACCTGCATTGCCTGCAGGGTCTGTTGCAGTCACGGTAATGGTGTGTGGACCGTCAGTTAACGCAGGCAGTGTATTGTCTGCAAGCGTCCAGGTGCCGTCACCATTGTTCACTGCCGGATAGTCAGTGCCATCCACATTCACCACTACAGTGGCAGCCGGATCGTTCACTGTACCGCTAAGTGCTGGTGTGCTGTCATTGGTCAACACGTCATCCAGCGCAACCACAGGTGCTGTGATGTCGGCAGAGACTGTGCCTGTACCTGGCAATGATGTATTGCCTGCAGGGTCAGTTGCTGTTGCAGTTACTGTATCACCATCCACCAGGTTACCCGGGTTTGGTACTGACCATGTTCCGTCTGTGCCTGCCACAACTGTTGCAGTGGTGCCATCAGGATATGTCACAGTCACGGTTGAACCAGCTTCTGCTGTACCGCTCACTGGATCAGTTGCATTGATTGGATCAAGTACAGGTGCATTTGGTGCTATGGTATCAATCGTCACCACTGCTGTATCGGTACCTGCATTGCCTGCAGGGTCTGTTGCAGTCACGGTAATGGTGTGTGGACCGTCAGTTAACGCAGGAAGTGTATTGTCTGCAAGCGTCCAGGTGCCGTCACCATTGTTCACTGCCGGATAATCAACACCATCCACAGTCACCACCACAGTGGCAGTCGGATCGTTCACTGTACCGCTAAGTGCTGGTGTGCTGTCATTGGTCAACACGTCATCCAGCGCAACCACAGGTGCTGTGATGTCGGCAGAGACTGTGCCTGTACCTGGCAATGATGTATTGCCTGCAGGGTCAGTAGCTGTTGCAGTTACTGTATCACCATCCACCAGGTTACCCGGGTTTGGTACTGACCATGTTCCGTCTGTGCCTGCCACAACTGTTGCAGTGGTGCCATCAGGATATGTCACAGTCACGGTTGAACCAGCTTCTGCTGTACCGCTCACTGGGTCTGTTGCATTGATCGGATCAAGTACCGGTGCATTTGGTGCTGTGGTATCAATTGTATAAGTTTGTGTATCATTAACAGTGCTGCTATTACCTACTGCATCAGTGAAGGTTACTTTGGCATCAATTGTTTTATCTGCATCCGCTGTTAAACCGCTACCAGGCACACTTACTGACCATGTACCTGCTGCACTATCTACAGTTGCATTATAAGTTACCCCATTAATAACAACTGTAACGGCTGTAGTAGCCGCATCTGAAGGAACGTTTGTCAGAACACCAGTAATCGTGACATTACCCGCTGCTTCTGATGCATTAATTACATTGTCAGCTGTTACTGAATCAACTGCGAAGTTGACACCATCCGTATTTGGACCAACTGCATCGACAATAGCTGTGCCTGGTAATGATGGGTTACCTGCTGGATCTGTAGCAATCGCTTCAACTTCATCGCCATCATTCAGGCCAGGGTTTGGCACAGTCCACGTACCGTCTGGTCCTGCTACAACACTTGCTGTACTGCCGTCAGGATAAGTCACAGTCACTGTTGAACCAGGTTCTGCTGTACCTGTAATCGGGTCTGTCCCGTTAACCGGGTTAATTACTGGAGCATCAGGTGCAGTGGTATCGATTGTATATGTTTGTGTATCGTTAACACTGCTGCTATTACCTGCTGCATCTGTAAACGTTACTTTGGCATCAATTGTTTTATCTGCATCCGCAACCAAACCGCTACCCGGCACACTTACTGTCCATGTGCCTGCTGTGCTATCTACAGTCGCAGTATACGTCTGGCCATTGATCACAACAGTGACCACTGTATTTGCTGCATCTGCCGGAACGTTTTTCAATACACCTGTAACAGTAACGTTGCCTGACGCTTCTGATGCATTAATCACATTGTCAGCTGTTACTGAATCAATCGCAAAATTTACTGACCCTGTATTCGGTGCAGCTGTATCAACTGTCACAACACCTGTATCTGTACCTGCATTGCCTGCAGGGTCTGTTGCAGTCACGGTAATGGTGTGTGGACCGTCGGTTAACGCAGGCAGTGTATTGTCTGCAAGCGTCCAGGTGCCGTCACCATTGTTGACTGCCGGATAGTCAGTGCCATCCACAGTCACCACCACAGTTGCAGTCGGATCGTTCACTGTACCCGTGAGCGCAGGTGTGCTGTCATTCGTTAATAGATCATTTAGAATAACTACTGGTGCAACTGCATCAACAGTAGCTGTACCTGGCAAAGATGGGTTGCCTGCTGGATCTGTAGCAATTGCCTCAACTTCATCACCATCATTAAGACCAGGGTTTGGTACTGACCAGCTGCCATCAGGTCCTGCTACAACTGTTGCTGTGTCACCATTAGGATAGGTTACTGTTACGGTTGAACCAGGTTCTGCTGTACCTGTAATTGGGTCTGTCCCGTTAACCGGCTCAATTACTGGTGCTGCTGGAGCAGCTGTATCAACTGTCACAACACCTGTATCTGTACCTACGTTACCTGCTGCATCTGTTGCAGTCACGGTAATGGTGTGTGGGCCATCAGTTAATGCAGGAAGTGTATTGTCTGCAAGCGTCCAGGTGCCGTCACCATTGTTCACTGCCGGATAGTCAACGCCATCAACAGTCACCACTACAGTTGCTGTCGGATCGTTCACTGTACCAGTTAATGCAGGTGTACTGTCATTCGTTAATAGATCAGTTATAACAACTGCGGGTGCAACTGCATCAACAGTAGCTGTACCTGGCAAAGATGGGTTGCCTGCTGGATCTGTAGCAATTGCCTCAACTTCATCACCATCATTAAGACCAGGGTTTGGTACTGACCAGCTGCCATCAGGTCCTGCTACAACTGTTGCTGTGTCACCATTAGGATAGGTTACTGTTACGGTTGAACCTGGTTCTGCAGTACCTGTAATCGGGTCTGTCCCGTTAACAGGGTCAATCACTGGCGCGTTCGGCGCAGCTGTATCCAGTGTATAAGTTTGTGTATCGTTAACAGTGCTGCTATTACCTGCTGCATCAGTGAAGGTTACTTTAGCATCAATCGTTTTATCAGCATCAGCAACCAAACCGCTACCTGGTACACTTACTGTCCATGTACCTGCTGCACTGTCTACAGTTGCAGTATAAGTCACCCCATTAATAACAATTGTAACGGCTGTAGTAGCCGCATCTGAAGGAACGTTTTTCAATACACCTGTAATCGTGACATTGCCAGCCGCTTCTGATGCATTAACCACATTATCAGCTGTTACCGAATCAACAGCAAAGTTAACACCATCCGTATTTGGACCAACTGCATCAACAATAGCTGTTCCTGGTCCTGATGGATTGCCTGCTGGATCTGTAGCAATCGCCTCAACTTCATCACCATTATTCAAACCTGGGTTTGGTACTGACCAGCTGCCATCTGTACCAGCCACGACTGTTGCAGTGGTGCCATCAGGATAAGTCACAGTTACTGTTGAACCAGGTTCTGCTGTACCTGTAATCGGGTCTGTGCCGTTAACCGGGTCAATCACTGGTGCATTCGGTGCAGTCGTATCAATCGTATAAGTTTGTGTATCTTTAACAGTGCTGCTATTACCTGCCGCATCTGTAAACGTTACAGTAGCATCAATCGTTTTATCTGCATCAGCTGTTAAACCACTACTTGGTACGCTTACTGTCCATGTACCCGCTGCTTTATCTACAGTTGCATTATAAGTTACCCCATTAATCACAACTGTAACGGCTGTATTCGCCGCATCTGCTGGAATATTTTTCAATACACCTGTAATGGTGACATTGCCCGCTGCTTCTGATGCATTAATTACATTATCAGAAGTAACAGGGTCAACTGTGAAGGTCACCCCATCTGTACTTGGTGGTGTTGTATCGGTAGGTGTTGAAGAATCATCATCACTATTCGATGCGGCAGCAATAATACCACCCGCAACTAATGGGATAGCCCACAACCATGGGTTTATGCCTGCATCGTGATAAAGTAATGGTTCAATTGAAGAAATAGGCTGATAAATAACATCAGACACCAACTCTTGTGGCGCTTCTGCTGGTAAAGCAGCTGGTAAATCTTCTGCTACCAGCGCTTGTGGTTCAACATCGCTGTCGGCATCGGCATCTGCGTCAGCATCTGCGTCGGCATCATTTTCAGCATCTTTGAATTTTGCCCAAATTAACTGTCCATTTTCGTCTTGGAAAACAAGGCTGTTATCTTTAGGTTCAGCTGTACCGCTAAAGAAGTCTTCAATAACAATAGTCTGGCCATTTTTCAGGCGAATAACTGCATTGGTACCCTCCCTATTTACTACCAACACATCACTGGCAGCTACTTTTACCAATACGACCGATGCTTCTGAAAGTTTTGCAGAAGTTCCCTCTGTTGTTGCTAAGGTTTTATGATTGTCCTTAGCAATAATTTGTATTTCAGGCATATCTGTATTCCTTTTATATTATTGATTTAAATGATTTTATGTATAATTCTTTTTACTTAATGTTTCTAAGTTTTTGACCTACAACTTAAAAACATTAAGTAATGTGATCATTTTTACATTAAACACTTTAAAATAAAAAAAACAAATACTAAAGTACCTAAAGAAAAAATTTTAATTAATACAAATTATATATAAGTCTTTATTAGGTTTTTCTTGTGTTAATTTAATAAAAAATTGCGTTAAACGTTTTATATATAAAACAAATTTAATATTTCATTATTTACTGTTTGTTGAAAAATCATTTAATTAAAATATTTATATAACAATTATTAATATCTTAATAAAATAAAATATATTATTAATGATATATATAGAAAAAAAAGGCTTTAGATAATATTTTACTATTACACTAAAACCTAACTTTTAAATGGTTTATAAAATTTAAAACTATTTAAGTTTAGAAGTTATCGGGACTCTCAAATCGTTTTACTTCTTGTAACTTATTTGGATCATGCATTGTTGCAATTCCATCCTCAGTTTTTTGGTCAACAAGAATATCAGGATTAAAAACAGTGATCGTCTCTCTACCCAGTGCATCTTCTCCAACAATATACTGAAAACCTCTTCGGTTCATCTTATGACACAATTTCTGATAGAACCCTTTTAAGCCTTCAGTTTCTTCATTCGGATTGTAATAAAAAGCATTCATTACAGCTGGCAGACCCAGACCGCAGACTATGCCAGATAGCAACACACTGATAAATGTATATCCGATCAGGATACTACTATAGGGGCTTAAAGCAGGAATATTGGCAACGGCTAAAATCAATGCAAGTGAAATCCCTCCCCGTACCCCACCCCAAGATAAAATAGTTAAACTACCATTATAACTTTTCATTTTCCGCATATTTGGGAAAAACGCGAAAGCCATGAAGTTAGCTGCAAAACGAGAGATATGTAGGATAAAGAACGCAACAATACCGCCTAAAATCAGGCTAAAGTTTAGGTCAAGAATAAATAACTCTAAGCCAATTAAAGTAAATAAGAATGAGTTAATGATTCCTTCTACTGTATGCCAAAAATGATTAACCTCTTGAATCTCTCGCTCTTCGCGTATTTCTTTCCATTTGTTTCCAACAATTAAACCGCCAATTACACAAGCAATCGGTGCTGATGCATGCGCAAACAAAGCAACCAAATATGCTCCACTCGCGAGTAGCGCAGTGGTTAAAATCAGGGACTCCATTTCGTGTTTACCACGTAATAGACGCAACACCCCTACCCCAAATGCCCAACCAATCCCGACGGCAACAACAATTTCATAGAGTAAAGCTTCTAAGGTTGCCACTAATGAGAAATGTTCACCTTGCAAAACATTAAGCAAAGTCATAAACAATGCAATACACATTGCATCATTAAATAATGATTCACCTTCTAACTTAACAATTAAATGATGAGGTGCGCGAATCGAACTAAGTACACCTTTAATACCAATTGGGTCTGTTGCCCCTAAAGCTGCACCTAAAAGTAACAGCACCAGAATTGGCACATGATATCCAACCAGTAATTGGAATCCATAAAGTAAACTGCCAAACAATACGGCACAAAGCACTAAGGCAATCGTTGCCAAAATACTAATTTGTTTCCAATAACTTTTTAGATCTGAGATTTTAAATTTGAGTGCCGAAGAAGTCAGAATAAAACAAATAACACCATTAATTAAAAAATCATAAAAATCGATATGGCGTACTGCTTCTTCAATATTATGAATATTAATGGTGATAAACTGATTACCGTTTAGTAGGCTTGCACCCCACTGTAGAATAAAGACAAAAATCGCAGAAACAAGAGGAACACCAATCGCTTGAGGAAAACCCAAAATACGTTTATTAAAAATCGTGGTTGCGATTGATAGTGCAAAAACCACTGTAAATGCTTGTAGTAGAAAAAAATTACCCATGAACACCCTTCTTCTGGGTCAACGACCAAATAAGAAAATTTTGCTAGGTCGACCAAACTAAACAAAATGCAGGCATTAATAATGCCATGATCATAAAAAATGAAAATTCGGATGCAAGTTTAACGAATTGATTGAACAATCTATCAATCTGTTAAATTTCTTAACATTATTTATAGTTATGATCTAAAAAAAAGATGAGCTTATTAAATTATGTTTAACAAGACTCATCCTATAAAATTTTAAACTGGATTATTAAAAGTATCACATTGATTAATATCACCAGTTTTTAAACCAACCTGAAACCAATGCATTCGCTGTTCACTACTACCATGAGTAAAGCTGTCTGGAACGACCTGCCCCGTGGAACGCTTCTGTAAATAATCATCTCCAATTTTTTGAGCAGCATCCATCGCTTCTTCAATATCACCTTGCTCTAAAAATTGAGTTCGCTGTTGGTTATGGTTAGCCCAAATACCCGCTAAACAATCAGCTTGTAATTCCTGACGAACAGACAATTGATTACCTTCTCTTTGGCTCACTTGTGCACGAGCTTGCTGGACTTGTGACGAAATACCGAGCAGAGTTTGAACATGGTGTCCTACCTCATGTGCAACAACATAAGCTTGGGCAAAATCACCAGCCTGATCTTCCCTAGAAAGCTCAGTTTGGTTTTGCTCGCCAGAAATTCCCATTTGCTGCCGCATATCTTTAAAGAATTCTGTATCAATATAAACCTTTTGGTCTGCAGGACAATAAAATGGTCCCATAGCAGATTGAGCTGTGCCACATCCTGATTGAGCTATTCCACTAAATAATACTAATCTTGGTGGTGTATAGCTTTTACCCAACTGTTTAAATATAGGAGTCCATGTATCCTCTGTATCAGCCAAAACTGTTCCAACAAAATCAGAAGCCTCTTTTTGTTCGGCTGTTAGACGCTCGGGTGTAGTTGCATTTGATTGCTGGGAAGCAGTAACCTGCTGCGTTGCTTGATAAGCTTGTTGTGGATCAACCCCAAAAAACTTCCATGCAACAAATGCAACAACCAAACCAATAATACTAATACCACCCGCTCTAACACCGCCACCACCTCGGCGGTCTTCCACATTGCTACTAATTCGACGACCTTTCCAGCGCATAATTTTCCTCTTCTTTTTAGAATGGCATCATGAACCCGATGCTTTTTTAGGCCACATTTTTTGTATTAAGCTTACAATTAATAAAACAATTGCACCCGCAACTAGTCCTATTCCAAAGTTAATCAATGTCGGTGTTAAAGCACCAATGATATTACCTACCGCTGGTATTGTTTCTACGTGATCCACAGTGTCTTCAGTTAAATGATGAAGTAACGGAATCGTATGATTAATAATCCCACCACCCACTAAAAACATTGCAATAGTGCCCACGATTGAAAGCAATTTCATCAAAATAGGAGCAAAAGCCAATAGACCTCGACCTATAGTTTGTTTAAATGAGGCAGTTTGCTTAGTTAAATATAATCCTAAGTCATCAATTTTAACAATCATGCCAACCAGACCATACACACCGATTGTCATGACAACGGCAATAATGCTGAGAACACTTACCTTAGTCATTAAAGTAGCTGTAGCCACAGTACCTAAAGAAATAACGACAATTTCAGCTGATAAAATAAAGTCAGTTCTTACTGCTCCTTTTATTTTTTCTTTCTCAAAATTTGCTAAATCTAATTCTTCACTATCAAGCTCTGCTTTTGCTTCCTCTGTTGTAGAAGCTTTTTTATGCATAATGGTATGGAGAACTTTCTCCACTCCCTCATAACATAAAAATAAACCTCCAAGCATTAATAAAGGATTAATGAGCCAAGGCGCAATCACGCTAATTAATAAAGCTAAAGGAACTAAAATGAGCTTATTAACAAATGAGCCTTTAGCGACTTTCCAAACAATAGGAAGCTCACGATCTGCACGAACACCTGTTACTTGCTGGGCATTCAGGGCTAAATCATCACCTAAAACTCCGGCAGTTTTCTTCGCTGCCATTTTACTCATTAAAGCAACATCATCTAAAATTGTTGCAATATCATCTAGTAATAAAAGTAAGCCACTTGCCATTTCTTATCCAAGTTTGTATTTATTAAGCTATTGTAAAATGATTTTTTTGAATTTCTGTAATTTTACTGAATAAATTCACAATATTATTTTAAGAAAAGTTTATCCAATCGCTGACGAATTTTTTTTATTTCCCGTACAATAATGCCAATCTTTTATATTGCAGGGCTTACTACCCCCTGATTAAGCCAATAAGACAGTGGAATAAATAATGAGTAATGTTGATCAGCGTCCAATTATTTTGACAGGCGACCGCCCAACCGGACAACTTCATCTTGGGCATTTTGTCGGTTCTTTGCGTTCTCGTGTAGGTTTACAGGATAGTCATCATCAACATCTCTTGTTAGCAGATGCACAAGCATTAACAGACAATGCAGATAACCCAGATAAAGTCCGTCGCAATATTTTGGAAGTGGCTCTAGATTATCTAGCTGTCGGCATTGATCCAACAAAAACGACCATTTGTGTTCAATCTTGCTTGCCAGCACTCAATGAGCTCACAATGCTCTATCTTAACTTCGTAACTGTTGCTCGCTTAGAACGTAACCCAACCATTAAATCTGAAATTCAAATGCGTGGTTTCGAGCGTGATATTCCAGCTGGTTTCCTCTGCTACCCTGTTGCACAAGCGGCTGATATTACTGCTTTCAAAGCGACTGTCGTTCCGGTAGGTGAAGATCAGATTCCAATGATTGAACAAACGAATGAAGTGGTACGCCGTGTAAACCGTCAAATTGGTCAAGATCTTTTGCCTGAATGTAAAGCTTTGCTTTCTAACATGGCACGTTTACCTGGCTTTGACGGTAAAGCAAAAATGTCTAAATCATTAGGCAATACTATCGTTTTAAATGCTTCTGATAAAGACATTAAGAAAGCTGTAAATGCGATGTACACCGATCCAAATCATCTTCGTATCGAAGATCCAGGTCAAGTTGAAGGCAATATTGTATTTACCTACTTAGATGCATTTGATCCAAATAAAGAGGAAGTTGAAGAGTTAAAAGCTCATTATCGTCGTGGTGGTCTTGGTGATGGTACGGTTAAAAAGCGTCTTGAAGGTGTGTTAAAAGAGTTAATTACGCCTATTCGTGAACGTCGCGAAGAACTTGCTAAAGATCCTGACTATATTATGGATGTTTTACGTCAAGGTACAGATAAGTGCCGTCTTATTACTCAACAGACTTTAGATGAAGTTAAAGATGGTTTAGGTTTATTTAAATTTTAATCATCTTTAGAAACTAAAAGCCCTGCGGGGCTTTTTTTATTTATTAGATTCATAATATTCATTTTTTAGAATTACTAATGTATTGATAGCCATTCACAGGCTTTTACCCTATTAACGTGAAGTAACACTTATTAACGCTAATAGCGATGAAGAATATTTTAACTTTATCTATTATCCTCTATGTAGGTTACATCATATGAGCCTCACGACATTTCTCCTTAAACCGAAACTGTTTTTACAGATTCGTTGTTCTACGCAATGATCACCCCAATCATTGCGTATTTTTTTGCCTAAAAATTTTATTTATGAATTAGCTATACTTATAAAAACTCTTATTTTTCTTTAATAAATAAAAAAACACCGCATCATTTTTCAGATGCGGTGCCTTTTAAGATTCAGCGTAAAGCGATTAAGCTAAACCTTTCTCTTTTAAAACTTGCAACATAGTTGAACCAAGCTCAGCTGGGCTACGAGTGTAAGCCATACCTGCTTTTTCAAATGCAGCGAATTTCTCTTCAGCAGTACCTTGACCACCAGAAATAATCGCACCAGCGTGACCCATACGCTTACCTTTAGGAGCAGTTACACCAGCAATGTAACCTACTACAGGCTTAGTCACGTTAGATTTGATGAATTCAGCAGCTTCTTCTTCCGCTGTACCACCGATCTCACCGATCATGATGATTGCATCAGTATCTGGATCGTCTTGGAACAATTGAAGCGCTTCGATTTGGTTCATACCTGGGATTGGGTCACCACCGATACCGATACAAGTAGACTGACCTAAACCAAGCTTAGTTGTTTGAGCAACAGCTTCATAAGTCAATGTACCTGAACGCGAGATGATACCAATACGACCTGGTTGGTGAATATGACCAGGCATAATACCAATCTTACATTCACCCGGAGTGATCACGCCTGGACAGTTAGGACCAACTAAACGAGTACCGTTACCGTTAGTTTCTAAGTAGCGTTTTGCTTTAAGCATGTCGATTGTTGGAACACCTTCAGTGATCACAACGATTAGGCCAACACCTGAATCAACCGCTTCAACGATTGAGTCTAAAACGAATGGAGCTGGTACATAGATTACAGATGCATCTGCATTTGTTTCACGTACAGCTTCTTTCATTGTGTTGAATACTGGTAGGTCAAGGTGAGTAGTACCGCCTTTACCTGGAGTAACACCACCAACAACTTTTGTACCGTAGTCTAAAGCTTGTGCAGAGTGGAAAGTACCGTTTTTACCAGTAAAACCTTGTACCAATACTTTAGTGTCTTTATTAATTAATACGCTCATGATTGATACTCCCCTTACGCTTTAACTGCAGCTACAACTTTTTCTGCGGCATCAGACAAGCCGTTTGCAGAAATTAATTTCAAACCAGATTCATCAAGTAATTTAGCACCTAACTCAGCGTTGTTACCTTCTAAACGAACAACAACTGGAACAGTTACGTTTACTTCTTGAACCGCTGCAATAATTGCTTCAGCAATCATGTCACAACGTACGATACCACCGAAGATGTTGATTAAAACACCTTGTACAGATGTATCAGCAAGGATGATTTTGAACGCTTCGATTACGCGCTCTTTAGTTGCACCGCCACCAACGTCAAGGAAGTTTGCAGGCTGACCACCATAAAGTTTAATGATGTCCATAGTTGCCATTGCAAGACCAGCACCGTTAACCATACAACCGATGTTACCTTCTAAAGCAACATAGTTAAGATCAAATTCAGATGCTTTTAATTCACGCTCATTCTCTTGAGATTTGTCACGTAAAGCAGCAACTTTAGGTAAACGGTAAAGCGCGTTAGAGTCGATACCTACTTTCGCATCAACACATAAAATTTCGCCATTTTCACGAACTGAAAGTGGGTTAATTTCAAATAATGCAAAGTCATTTTCAACAAATGCTTGGTAAGCAGCTGTCATGATTTTTACAAATTGACCGATTTGTTTGTCTTTCAAACCTAAAGCAAACGCAACTTCACGCGCTTGGAATGGTTGTAAGCCAACTAATGGATCAACTTCAACTTTGATAATTTTTTCTGGAGTTTCTTCTGCAACTTTCTCGATTTCTACACCACCTTCTGTAGAAGCCATGAAAGTAATACGACGGCTAGAACGGTCTACAACCGCACCTAAGTAAAGCTCACGCTCAACTGGGTATACGTCTTCAGCAACAATAATGCTGTTTACTGGTTGACCATTTGCATCTGTTTGATACGTTACAAGACGAGTACCAATGATATTGTTTGCAAATTCGATAACGTCTTCTTTAGATTTTGCAACTTTAACGCCACCAGCCTTACCACGACCACCAGCATGAACTTGCGCTTTCATTACCGCGAATTTACCACCAAGCTGTTCAAATGCAGCAACTGCTTCGTCTGCATTGGTAGCCAAGATACCTTCTTGTACTGGCATACCATATTCTTTCAATAACGCTTTAGCTTGATACTCATGTAAGTTCATTTAGTTACCTACTTAACTTTGTTTGTTGTCTTCAATTTGCGCAACATTCTCATGTTGCATATGCAAATTGCTGTCTACGTCTTTCACCTTGATGCTTTTTTAATCACACCATCGAATGTGAAAAAGAGCGGAGAACCGCTCTTTATTTTATTTACGCTTACGTTGAATCGCGTGAATTGCACGACCATCTACAGCAAGTGCAGCTTCATGAACAACTTCAGAGAATGTTGGATGACCAAATGTCATTAACTGAAGATCTTCAACAGAAGATACAAATTCAAGAGCGATCATACCTTGGTGTACGATATCAGATGCTGCAGGTCCAATAACATGCATACCTAATAAACGGTCAGTTTTTGCATCAGCAACAAACTTAACAAAACCAGCGCCTTCACCCGCCGCTAAAGCACGACCATTTACAGCAAAACCGAATTGACCAGTTTTAACTTCATGACCTTTTTCTTTAGCTTGTTCTTCAGTTAAACCAACCCAAGCCGCTTCCGGATGTGTATAGATAACAGAAATGATTGTGTCATAGTTCACTTGAGCTGCATGACCGTGGATACGTTCAACAGCCATTACACCTTCTTCCATTGCTTTATGAGCAAGCATTGGACCGCGAACCAAGTCACCAATCGCATATACACCTTCTACAGAAGTTGCACAGTGATCGTTTACTTCAACTAGACCGCGTTCAGTCAATTTAATGCCTGAATCATCTGCCAATAAACCTTCTGCATAAGCTTTACGGCCTACACAAACGATTAATTTGTCAAAAGTCTGAGTTTTTTCTTCGCCGCCTTGAGTGTATTTAACAGTCACTTCACGACCATTAATTTCAGTACCAGAAACTTTAGCACCGATACGAATATCAAGACCTTGCTTAGTTAAAAGTTTTTGGTAGTCTTTTGCCAAAGCTTTATCAGCCATTGGTAAGAATGCATCCATTGCTTCAAAAACAACAACTTCAGCACCAAGACGACGCCAAACAGAACCAAGCTCTAAACCGATTACACCAGCACCAATAACACCTAAACGCTTAGGTACTTCTGGGAAGTTCAATGCACCAGTTGAATCAACAATAATATCTTGATCTACAGGAGCTACAGGAATATTTACAGGTACAGAACCAGACGCAAGAATAACGTATTTAGGTTCTAAAACTTGAGTTTCACCTTCATGAGAAACAAACTCAACTTTTTTACCAGCAAGTAATTTACCAGTACCTTTTAACCACTCAATACCATTGCCTTTAAGCAATTGATCGATACCACCAGTTAATTGGTCAACAATTTTGTCTTTACGAGCAAGAAGCTTAGCAAGATCAAAATTCACTTCACCTGTAGTGATACCGTGATCAGCTAAGTGATGTACTGTATCTTCATAACGGTGAGAAGAGTCAAGTAATGCTTTAGAAGGAATACAACCCACGTTTAAGCATGTACCACCTAAAGATGGTTTACCGTTGTGAATACGTTTTTCGATACAAGCGACTTTAAAACCTAGTTGAGCAGCGCGAATCGCAGCTTCATAACCACCAGGACCACCGCCAATAACAACAAGATCAAATTGTTGAGACATTGTTTATCTCCATGGTCCGAGATAGAGGATCACTCTACCTCGGTAATATTATTCGAAGAAATTAAAGATCAAGGATGAGTTTAGCTGGTTCTTCTAACAATTCTTTGATTGCTACCAAGAAACCTACAGCTTCTTTACCATCGATCATACGGTGGTCATAAGAAAGTGCTAAATACATCATTGGCAAGATTTCAACTTGACCATTTACAGCCATAGGACGCTCTTGGATTTTGTGCATACCCAAGATACCAGTTTGTGGCTGATTCAAAATTGGAGTTGAGAGTAATGAACCGAAAGTACCACCGTTAGTGATTGTGAAAGTACCGCCAGTCATTTCTTCGATAGATAATTTACCATCACGTGCTTTACCAGCATAAGCAGCAATACCTGCTTCAACTTCTGCGTAGCTCATACGGTCAGTATCACGCAATACTGGCACAACAAGACCACGATCAGAAGATACTGCAACACCGATGTCATAGTAACCGTGATAAACAATATCATCACCATCAATTGAAGCATTTACCGCTGGGTAGCGTTTAAGTGCTTCAGTAGCAGCTTTAACAAAGAATGACATGAAGCCTAAACGAGCACCATGGCGTTTTTCAAACGCATCTTTATATTGCTTACGTAATTCCATGATTGGCTTCATGTTAACTTCGTTGAATGTAGTTAACATTGCTGTTTCTTGAGTAGCAGCAAGAAGACGCTCAGCTACACGCTTACGTAAACGAGTCATTGGAACACGTTTTTCGATACGCTCACCAACAGCTACGCTTAACGGAGTAACGTTAGCAGCTGGTTTAGCTTGATGGTTTGCCACATCTTCTTTAGTGATACGACCACCACGGCCAGTACCTTGTACGTCAGCAGCAGCAATACCAGATTCAGTTAACGCTTTACGAACTGCAGGAGCTTGGTCAGATACAGTTTCTGTACGCTCAACAACAGGAGCCGCACCAGCTTGAGTCTGAGCAGCCGCTTGCTCTACTGCAGGAGCAGCTGCTGCTGCCCCAGCACCAGCTTCAAACTGAGCAATCACTTCGTCAGAAAGAACTGTATCACCTTCATCTTTAATGATCGCAACTAAGCTACCATCAGCAGGAGCAACAACTTCTAAAACAACTTTGTCGGTTTCAATATCACAGATCACTTCGTCACGTGATACAGGTTCACCCACCTTTTTATGCCAAGTTGCGATGGTTCCATCTGCAACAGACTCTGGGAATACCGGTGCTTTAATTTCGGTTGCCATTATTGAGAATCTCCTGATTGTTCAGCTTCGATTGCCAATGCATCATTAATTAGCTGAGCTTGTTGTTTTGCATGCAAGTACGGTGAGCCACAAGCTGGTGCAGCAGAAGCTTCACGACCTGCAAAACTAATACGGATTTGTTTGCCAGACTTTAAGATATCGTCATATAAACGTGGTGCAATAAATAACCATGCGCCTTGGTTCTTCGGCTCTTCTTGTGCCCAAACAAGTTCTTTCACGTTTGGATATGCAGCCAAGATTTCTGCAAGACGTTGCTCTGGATATGGATACAACTGTTCAATACGTACAATTGCGACATTAGTTAAGTTTTGTTCACGACGTTTTTCGAGTAAGTCGTAATAAACTTTACCGCCACAAAGTACAAGACGAGTTACATCTGACTTATTAATTTGATCGATTTCGTCAATTACAGTTTGGAATGAACCATTTGCAAGCTCTTCTAAAGTAGAAGTCGCAAGTTTATGACGAAGTAAAGATTTTGGTGACATTACAATCAATGGCTTACGAATTGGGCGTACAGCTTGACGACGTAATGCGTGGAAAATCTGTGCAGGTGTCGTTGGAGTGATCACTTGCATGTTGTCTTCAGCACATAACTGTAAGAAACGTTCTAAACGAGCTGATGAGTGTTCTGGACCTTGGCCTTCGAAACCGTGTGGTAACAACATTGTTAAACCACAAACACGCTCCCACTTAGTCTCACCAGAAGCAATGAACTGGTCAATTACAACCTGAGCACAGTTTACGAAGTCACCAAATTGTGCTTCCCAAATAATTAAGCTCTTAGGAATTGTGGTTGCATAACCATATTCGAATGCAAGAACAGCTTCTTCAGATAATAAAGAATCGTAAATTGCAAAACGTGGTTGGTTCTCTTTAACATGACAAAGAGGAATGTAAGTTGAACCGTCAGCTTGGTTATGCAATTTCGCATGACGGTGTGAGAAGGTACCACGACCCACGTCTTCACCAGTAATACGAACTAGGTAGTCTTCATCTAATAAAGTTGCATAAGCTAAAGTTTCTGCTGCACCCCAGTTTAAAGGAGTTTCACCAGTTTGCATTTTTACGCGATCTTCAATTACTTTTTGAACCTGACGCTGCATTACAAACCCTTCAGGAAGTTTGCTCATGCCCTCGCCTAATTCTTTTAAGCGATTTAAGTCAAATGAAGTATCCCAATCGTCTGTGTAGTCATGGCCCAAATATGGAGTCCAATCTACAAACATTTTGGTATTTGGTTCAAGAATTAACGCATTTGCTACATGATTACCCGCTTCTAAATCAGAACGATAATCTTCAACCATTTGGTCTGCTTCAGCACGATCAATTACTTTTTGTTGAACAAGTTGATCAGCATAAAGTGTACGAGTAGTTGCCTTCTTAGCAATTACTTGATACATCAATGGTTGTGTACCAGATGGCTCATCTGCTTCGTTATGGCCACGACGGCGATAACAGAACAAATCGATAACAACATCTTTACGGAATTCGTGACGGAAATCATGTGCTAATTGAGTAGCAAAGATAACAGCTTCAGGATCATCACCATTTACATGGAAAATTGGTGCCTGAATCATTTTAGCAACGTCTGTACAGTATTCCGTAGAACGTGCATCACGAGGGTCAGAAGTTGTGAAACCTACTTGGTTGTTCACAATAATATGAACTGTACCACCAACCGTATAGCCACGAGTTTGTGACATTTGGAAGGTTTCCATGTTCACGCCTTGACCTGCAAATGCCGCATCACCATGAACAATCACTGGTAAAACGTCATCACCGCCAATGTCTCTACGACGTACTTGACGTGCACGTACAGAACCTTCAACTACAGGCCCAACAATTTCCAAGTGAGATGGGTTAAATGCCAATGCCAAGTGAACTTCGCCACCTGGAGTCATTACATTACTTGAGAAACCTTGGTGGTATTTAACGTCGCCAGAACCTTTTTTATGAATTGACTTACCTTCGAACTCACCAAATAAGTCCGCAGGGTTTTTACCCATAATATTCACAAGAAGGTTTAAGCGGCCACGGTGTGGCATACCAATAACAACTTCTTTACATCCTACAGCACCAGCACGCTGGATAATCTCGTTTACCATAGGAATAAAAGATTCGCCGCCTTCAACACCAAAGCGTTTAGCACCGACGTATTTATTACCAAGATATTTTTCAAGACCTTCTGCAGCAGTTAAACGCTCTAAGAAGCCTTTCTTTTGATCATTTGTGTAATTGAATTTACCACGAGCACTTTCAAGACGCTGTTGAATCCAACGCTTTTCTTTTGTGTCCACGATATGCATATATTCAACACCGATTGAACCACAATAGATTGCTTCCATTGCTTCAATCATTTCAGCAAGCGTTGCTTCACTTTTGCCGATTTCAAGATTGCCGGTATTGAATACAGTGTCTAAATCTGATTTGGTTAAACCGTGAGCTGAAAGATCTAAATCTGGAATCTCTTCACGCTTAGCAAGACCTAATGGATCTAATTTAGCTTTTTGATGTCCGCGATTACGATAAGCAGCAATAAGTTGTAAAACGCCAATTTGACGACGCTCATGCTCAGTACTTACCGTACTTTGTACAACAGGTTGAACACGATTAGCATTACGTCCTAGTAATAGGAATTGCTCACGCACAGCGCTGTGTGGTTGGTCACCCTTTGGATATTTATCGAAATATTGGCGCCAGTCCTCAGCTACAGAGGTTGGGGAAGTCAGGTACTGCTCGTAAAGTTCTTCAATATACGCTGCACTATCAGCGGAAAGTTCAGTGTCAAGACGCAATGCGTCAGCAACTTCTTGCATTTGTGGACCCATTTCCTATTGCAAAAAATATTACAGGCTGCCTTTTAAGCATACCCATGATGCATAATGCCAAATTGGTAAAAAAGGCATTACTTACCCAACAGGTCTTTAAGACCATGGGGCGTCATACTACCTAGAGAGAAAACTCCATAGGTAATTAATGAATCACAACGCCCTCAATGGCATCATCACTCACCTTATACTCGATTAAAACCGAGCAATTTTTTGCAAATCTTTTTAGAAAAATTAACTTTAAAATTAACTTTTCTAAAATGACTTTAACCATAAAAATTAAGCACAGATCCAAGATCGTGCCGCTTAAATTAATTCTACTAGTATACGCTTTTTTCACCTATAACTTTGTGGCAAATCGTATCATGTTCTTAAACAACGATTGATTTTTTTGACACATACCACCTATAAATTGGCGAAATACATAAGCGATTTTATCTTTTAATATATGGTGCAATATATAAAATCCTCGCTCTTTTCGACCAAAGTCTAAAGTTTACATTATAAAATTAAAAAAAAACGCACATCAAGGATGCGCGTTTTTCATTTGTGCAGAATTAACCCGCTTGATCTAATAGCATATTACGGATGTGACCGATTGCTTTTGTAGGGTTTAGACCTTTAGGACATACTGACACACAGTTCATAATACCTTTACAACGGAACAAACTGAACGGATCGTCAAGACGAGCCAAACGGTCTGCAGTAGCAGTATCACGAGAGTCGATAATAAAACGGTATGCATTCAACAATGCTGAAGGACCCAAGAATTTATCAGGGTTCCACCAGAATGATGGGCATGAAGTTGAACAACATGCACAAAGAATACACTCATACAGACCATTTAAGTGTTCACGCTCCTCAGGAGACTGCAAACGCTCTTTAGGTGGAGCTGGCTGGTTATTGATCAAGAATGGCTGAATTTTGTCATATTGATCATAGAATTGGTTCATATCAACAACCAAATCTTTAATAACCGGCAAACCTGGTAATGGACGAATTACAATTTTCTCAGGCAGGTCGTTTAAATTCCATAAACAAGCCAAACCATTTTTGCCATTAATATTCACACCATCCGAACCACAAATACCTTCACGGCAAGAACGACGGAATGTTAATGTTTCGTCTTGAACTTTCAATGCAAGCAATGCATCAAGCAACATACGGTGCTTATCAGTCAATTCAAGCTTGAAAGTTTGCATGTACGGCGCTTTATCCTTATCAGGATCATAGCGGTAGATTTCGAATGTACGAGTACCTCTACTCATCTTTATACTCCCGATTAGAATGTACGTGGCGCTGGTGGAATTGCATCAACAGTCAACGGTTTGAAGCGCACTGGCTTATATTCCAAACGGTTGTCTGATGAATACCATAAAGTATGCTTCATCCACTCATCATCACGGCGACCGTATGAATAAGTTGGGTGATCAGCTGGTAATTCATAATCAACTACCGTATGCGCACCACGACATTCTTTACGCGCAGCAGCTGAAATTAATGTAGCTTTCGCAACTTCATATAAGTTTTCAACTTCAAGCGCTTCAACACGTGCAGTGTTAAATACTTTAGATTTATCTTTCAAGTGAATATTACGTACACGTGGCTCAAGAGCAAGAATCTCTTTTACACCTTTATCAAGCAAAGCTTGAGTACGGAATACACCAGCGTGGTCTTGAACGATATCACGAATTGCATCAGCAACTTCTTGAGCATTTTCACCAGAAGTTGACTCATCCAACTTACGTACGCGATCTAATGTTTGCTCTAATACGTTTGTTGGAAGCGGTGCATATTCATCACCATGATGCTTAGTTACGTAGTCGATAATGTGCTCACCAGCAGCTTTACCAAATACAACCAAGTCAAGAAGTGAGTTAGTACCTAAACGGTTTGCACCATGTACTGATACACAAGAACATTCACCAATTGCATAGAAACCTTTTACAGGTTTAGTGTAGTTGTCTGTACCTGCTTCAGGTAAGCACACTTGACCATGCATATTCGTAGGAATACCACCCATTTGATAATGGATTGTTGGTACTACAGGAATTGGTTCTTTAGTGATGTCAACGTTTGCGAATTTTTTACCGATCTCAAATACAGATGGTAAACGCTTCATGATTGTATCAGCACCCAAGTGAGTCATATCAAGTAAGATATAATCACCTTTTGGACCACAACCACGACCTTCTTTAATTTCTTGGTCCATAGAGCGTGATACGAAGTCACGTGGAGCCAAGTCTTTTAAAGTCGGTGCATAACGTTCCATGAATGGTTCGCCGTCTTTATTACGAAGGATTGCACCTTCACCACGACAACCTTCAGTCAACAATACACCAGCGCCCGCAACACCTGTCGGGTGGAATTGCCAGAATTCCATATCTTGTAATGGAATACCAGCACGAGCAGCCATACCAAGACCGTCACCAGTATTGATATAAGCATTTGTTGATGCACGGTAAACACGACCAGCACCACCGGTCGCAAACAATGTCGCTTTTGCTTGGAATACTGCGATATTACCAGTTTCTTGGTCAATCGCTGTTACACCAAGAACATCACCTGCTTCGTTACGGATCAAATCAAGCGCGATCCATTCAACGAAGAACTGAGTACCCATTTTCACGTTGCTTTGATAAAGCGTGTGCAATAATGCGTGACCAGTACGGTCAGCAGCAGCACAAGCACGTGGCACTGGTTTATCACCATAGTTCGCAGAGTGACCACCGAACGGACGTTGGTAAATTGTACCATCAGCGTTACGGTCAAACGGCATACCCATGTGTTCAAGTTCATACACAACTTTTGGTGCTTCACGACACATAAATTCAATTGCGTCTTGATCACCTAACCAGTCAGAACCTTTTACCGTATCGTAAAAGTGGAAATGCCAGTTATCTTCTTGCATGTTACCTAACGACGCACCAATACCGCCCTGAGCAGCAACTGTATGTGAACGTGTTGGGAAAACTTTAGTAAGTACTGCAACTTTCAAACCTGCTTGAGCAAGTTGGTAAGATGCACGCATACCAGAACCACCACCACCAACGATAACTGCATCGAAAGTGAGGTTTTGAATATTTGAATAATCTTCTTTAGGGGTTATCGCGCCCATGATATCTTCCTATCAATTCGCCCAGAAAATCTGGATACCCCAGATTGCGTACACAAACACTGCAATAATGACAGCCGTCGTCAGTACAAGGCGTAAACCTTTCGCTGAAGGACCCATTTGACGAGTAGTGACATAGTCAGTGAAAACTTGCCACATACCAATCCATGCGTGTGCGATAAGCGATAAAATTGCCAATAAAGAAAAAATCTTCATTGGTAATGTCATCATGAAACCAGCCCACTGTTGATAGTCAAATCCACCTTTGCAGAGAATCCAACCAAAAAGAACAACAGTATAAGCTGCTAATACAACCGCACTTACACGCTGGATAAACCAATCACGAGAACCTGAACCAGTTAAACCTGTAGCACTTTTCATTAGAACATAATCCATACAAAGGCTGCGATAATGGCTACCACAGATAAGATCAATGAAATTGTCGCTGCAATACGACCACTTTGCAGTTCTTCAGCAAAACCTAAATCTGCAAGTAAGTGCTTAACTCCAGCAATAAAGTGGAATATCAAGCCGGCTGCAAATACCCAAACAATAAAACGTACAAGGATATTTCCAAAAACGACATTTTTAACGTAGTCAAATCCTTCTGGTGAAGATAATGAT
The DNA here is from genome assembly GCF_025514195.1 of Acinetobacter sp. WU_MDCI_Abxd143. Classification (NCBI taxonomy): domain Bacteria; kingdom Pseudomonadati; phylum Pseudomonadota; class Gammaproteobacteria; order Moraxellales; family Moraxellaceae; genus Acinetobacter; species Acinetobacter sp. WU_MDCI_Abxd143. The sequence continues at coordinate 102,403 of NZ_JAHPTH010000010.1, read as the reverse complement.
TTATCTAGAATCCATAAGAGAACTGGTACTAATAAGAAAACGATGACACCTGATAAACGGTGTAAAATTGATGCAATAGCCACGGGTGAGCGTAAATTTACCGCTAACACCTGACCCATGGACAAATTGACAGGTCTGTTGCTTTTCACAGCGGGCATCCTGTAGGTAGAAACTCCGACCGGAGTTTGTTGAATTAATTCCAAGGAAAGCTGGCATTGTTAGGCAAGCACAGCTCATGCCTAACCTATAAACGACACTGAATTATAAAACGCGAAGTATCAAAATACAAACGATCCACTTTGCCTTTTCAGGAAAAAATCATTAAATAAGAATCATTCATAACAATATTCCTTCACTACTTCTATAAAAAGAAGAAGTTCCTATACATCATGTCATTGTTTAAAATAACTTTTTATTTAATTTCATTTTTTCTGAAATTTCTTTTAAATAAGTCTATTTTAGACTAAAGATAAAGTTATAAATTCCTCATATAAATAGAAAAATGATTGTCATACCTCATATTTTGTACTAGGCCCCAATTCAAATATATATTAAAGAATCTGCCCTACTTTTTAAAAAGTTAAATTTCTTTTAAAAAATTTCCTATCATTTCAAACACGTCTGATAAGCTATTTTTTATACAATTAAACTTAAAAAAAGAACAATATTATTTGTTACAACTAAATAAAAATACATTATTTTTTGATTAGCAATTTGAAATTACATCATGAGTTTTATGATTTTTTTAATTAGATTGGCATTTTCTACCGTCTTATTATTTTAAATTTCAATTTAAAAATTTGCTTACAATTGTACTCACCCTTCATTTTTTTTCTGCACGTTCCTGTTGAATTGACTTATTATACCATCCCGATGCAGTGATTTTACTGACTTTTTTGCTCGGGTCTTGATGACTAACTCTCTGTGGGAACGTCATTTTTTATCCATAAGTATAATTGACAAAATTTCAGTACTCACTAATCTTATAGCAAATTTTGACACCGTCTGATTCGCACATGAGAACATTAGGATTTCGAGTCAGATCAACATTCACCAGGACAGGAGATCTATTGAATGTCTGAAGCAAATGGCAAAAAAGCCGTATTACATCTTGATGGCAAAGAAATTGGTTTACCAATCTACAGTGGCACTTTAGGTCCAGATGTAATTGATGTCAGCAGCATACTGAAAGAAGGTCATTTTACTTTCGATCCTGGTTTTATGGCGACAGCCGCATGCGAATCTAAAATTACTTTCATTGATGGTGACAAAGGTATTTTATTACACCGCGGTTACCCAATTGACCAGTTAGCAACTCAAGCAGACTATCTTGAAACTTGTTATTTATTATTAAATGGCGAGCTCCCAACTGCTGAGCAAAAAGTTGAGTTTGATACGAAAGTTCGTGCTCATACTATGGTTCATGATCAAGTTAGCCGTTTCTTCAATGGTTTCCGTCGTGACGCTCACCCAATGGCGATCATGGTAGGTGTTGTAGGTGCATTATCTGCGTTCTATCACAACAACCTAGATATTGAAGATATCAACCACCGTGAAATTACTGCAATTCGTTTAATTGCAAAAATTCCAACACTTGCTGCTTGGAGTTACAAATACACAGTAGGTCAACCATTCATCTATCCACGTAACGATTTAAGTTATGCGGAAAACTTCTTGCACATGATGTTTGCTACTCCTGCCGACCGTGATTACAAAGTAAATCCTGTTCTTGCTCGCGCAATGGATCGTATTTTCACGCTTCATGCTGACCATGAGCAAAATGCTTCTACATCTACAGTACGTCTTGCTGGTTCTACTGGTGCAAACCCGTATGCATGTATCTCTGCTGGTATCTCTGCACTTTGGGGACCTGCTCACGGTGGTGCAAACGAAGCAGTTCTTAAGATGCTTGATGAAATCGGTAGCGTTGAAAACGTTGCAGAGTTCATGGAAAAAGTTAAACGCAAAGAAGTTAAACTTATGGGCTTCGGTCACCGCGTTTACAAAAACTTCGACCCACGCGCTAAAGTAATGAAGCAAACTTGTGACGAAGTTCTTGAAGCTTTAGGTATCAATGATCCTCAATTAGCACTTGCTATGGAACTTGAGCGTATCGCATTGAACGACCCGTACTTTGTTGAGCGTAAACTTTACCCTAACGTAGACTTCTACTCAGGTATCATCCTTAAAGCGATTGGTATCCCAACAGAAATGTTTACTGTAATCTTCGCTCTTGCTCGTACAGTTGGTTGGATCAGCCACTGGTTAGAAATGCACAGCGGTCCTTACAAAATCGGTCGTCCTCGTCAGCTTTATACTGGTGAAACTCAACGCGACATCAAACGTTAATATTCGAAAGAAAATTAATGAAAAAAGCTGCCTTCTGGCAGCTTTTTTATTTACGTCTTTTTCTACTCTAGACTTATTCTTCTTCATACATAGTTAATAAGTGATGGCTAATTCCATCTGCTCGCAACCAAGCCAACTCATAGCTCGCTTTAGCCAAAGCTAAAACACGTCTTTCAAACTCAACCCATATCGTTTTGACTTGAGACTCCGAAATACCCAAACCACTCTCGTGTGCTAGATGTTTATTTTTTTCACATATTTTTAAGGCGTGGTAAAGCTTACGGCCTTGGCTCGCCCCTTCCATTAACCGAACACGCTTACTTAAAATAAAGCCCTCAACATGCTGCAAGTCTGCATGAGGCAACATCGGCACTAAGATTTGATTCAACTGATCGTCTAAACGCTTCCACACAGCCAAACGCTGCTCTGCTGTATAAGTATTCCATTGAATCACTTCGTGGTTAAAACGACGACAACCACGACAAACTTGATCACCAAAAACTGTTGAACAACGCCCTGCACATGGGGTGAGAGAGAGCGTTCGATGATCATTACTCAAAACAAACTCCTTAAATAAACCATATACTTTTTATGGTTTTCTCGCTTATTACAAATTTTCGCGCTAAAATATGCGCCTTAAATTTCTATCTTAATACATTTGGAGTTTTCCATGAACGCTACTGTAGAACAGCTTGCACCTGTAGAACAGCAAGCGACCGCAGGTTGGGTTGTTGCAGCACTATATCAATTTAAAGAAGTTCAAGATCCTGCCGATCTTCAACAACGTTTATTAGACTTAGTGAAAACAATTAACCTCTGTGGAACTCTGATTGTAGCAGGTGAAGGAATTAATGGTACTGTTGCTGGTGATCGCGTAGCAATTGATACACTACATCAGTTTTTGCTCAATGAAGGCTTTGGCGCTATGGAATACAAAGAATCCCATAGTTCTGACAAACCTTTCCGCAAAATGAAAATTAAACTTAAAGAAGAAATCGTGACTTTAGGTGTTGAGGTTAAACCTCGTGACTTAGTCGGTCACTACCTTGATCCTAAAGAGTGGAATGATTTAATCGCACGTGATGATGTAATTTTAATCGACACACGCAACGATTATGAATATAAAGCGGGTACATTTAAGGGCGCAATTGACCCTAAAACTGAAACATTCCGTGAGTTTCCAGAATACGTCAAGAAAGAATTAGAGCAACATAAAGACAAAAAAATTGCGATGTTCTGTACTGGTGGTATTCGCTGTGAAAAATCAACTTCTTTACTTCTTCAAGAAGGATTTAAAGAGGTTTACCATCTTAAAGGCGGTATCCTTAAGTACCTAGAAGAAACCCCTGCTGATGAAAGCTTATGGGAAGGTGAATGTTTCGTATTTGACGGACGCACTGCTGTAACTCATGGGGTAGAGGAAGGCGTGAATATTAAATGTCATGCTTGTGGTTGGCCTTTAACTCCTGAAGAGTCTGCTCTACCAAGTTATGAACACGGTGTTTCTTGCGTTTATTGCATCGACAAAACCACTGAAAAGCAAAAAGCTGGTTTCCGTATGCGCCAGTCACAAATTGCTGCTGCAAAGCGTAAACGCTTGTAATAAAAACAGGAGGATCCAATGATCCTCCTCTTCCATCTAGTGAATCTATTAAAAATCAATATTATTTATACTGCTCCATAATTTTCTTAAACTCAATACTTACACAATTCATTGGCGCAACAGTTGGAGATTTCCCAACAACTCCTCTTAACTTCCCATCATTAGAAAAGTCTAATCCAATCTGACTATAGGTATTAATATCTGTATAAGGTCCGGTATTAATCATAATATCTACAATCTCTAACTCACCCTCATCAAAAGTAAAGCTCATGCCATCTTCTAGTTCTTGATCCAATAATGCTGATACTGTTTGATTCCCTTTGGTTAAACTCACTTTATTACCTTGTTTTACCAAAACACACTTTTCATCTGAGTCGGCAGCCACCAAATTACTTTCAATGAAATTATTAATAACCTTATCTGAACATTTATTGTATTGCTGCATATTTTCTAATGCAGGAAGTATTTGACAGGCATTCGCATTAAAATTAAAAATCATTGGTATTGAGTTATTCAAAATATCAACTTTCTTAGGTAATTGAGATAAATTTCCATCTTTAATTAACATTAACAGTGCATCATAGTCTTTAATGTTTTCATTATTCTTAATAGCTTCCAACAACTCTTGAATAGCTTGATGAATAGGGCTATTTACTTTCATCTCAGCATTAAATAGATCCGCATCATTATTAATACCATACCCCTTTTTAATAAGTTCAGCTACCAAAGCAGAATTTGCAGAATTTAACTTTTCTGTAGTCATGGTTCCAGATTGATACCATGTTGCAGGAACTTGGTTACTGGCATAAGCAACGACCATATCCGTAAGCGGATTAATATTTACATTACCCTCACGCTCAACATAACTATAGTAGCTTTGTCCATTAGCTTTTACCTGTAAACGACAAGGAAACTTACTATTGTCTACTTCACCTTGCCATTTACCTTGGGCATTAACATTTACAGTATTTTTAAAACCGATTCCATCTTTACAAATTGCTGTTACATTTGCACCATTCAAAGCAGAAGTTGAAAATGCTGTACCAGAGATTAATTTATAAGTAACTTCATTTTGATTAGATTGTGAAATTTTCGCTTCACTAACACTGTTACTATTTTCACCACCACAAGCTATAAGTAATATTACTAAGAGCAAGCCACTAATTTTACAAATTATATTCATATTAAATCGCATTGTTATAACACTAAAGATTTTTATATCGATCATGGACTAACACATGATGATAGGTAAATTAAACTCTATTAAAAGTATAATTTTAAAATAACAATAAATATTATATATAAATAAAATTAATGTAAAAATATTATTATACTCAATTACCTATTAAAAAATTCAGGCAATAAAAAACGCCCTAGAAAGGACGTTATTTATTATTTCTTCTAATAAATTAATTTGGCGTATGATACATCAAGTATAATTCATTCAAATTATCTGGGATTTCTTCTGCCAGCTCATCCATTAACTGTCCATTACGACGGAAAGATTCCATGTGTGGATCTTCTTCATCAATTCCACTAAATACCATCATTGGTAAAGTTAAATCAATTAGTTGTTCTTCGTATTCAGGTGCAAACCATGCATCTTCATTTAAGAACATTGCATCAACAAATCCAACACTCCAGTCGCCTAAGCTAGACTCGACATCGGCTTCTTCAATTTCAAACGGAAATTCAATCCCATTTTCATTTGCTAAGTCTTGTCGAATAGACTCTAACCATGCTTTGATCTGCTGAATAATTTCGGCAGGAACCTTTTTATGGTTATTATCAAATAATTCATCTAACCAACGATCAAACTGAGGGCCTACTGCAATTGCACACAGAAAACCATGAGTTGCAGCGAAATCTAGACCATACTCATTGTGGTCTCCATCTAGATATTCACTTAATTGGTCTAAATCTAACGCACTCATTGTGTTACCTGACTATAAAAAAGAAATCTACGATAGCATAGCATCTAAGCTGACGATGCCCTATTCAGATTTGATTAGTCTTCATCATCAAGATCATCATCGTCTAAATCGTAATCAAAATCTTTTAACTCACGCTCTAAACGACGTTGAGCCAATAGATCATCAATTAATCTACGTTTTTCTAATGATTCTTTCGCAGTGATTTTGCCTGATGACTCATCAAAACCGACATCATCATCATCACCGTAGTTATCATCTAATTCAAAATCTGTAGAAGACACTAAAACTACCTCTAATGAAAAAATGTGAATGGGTCTAGCCGCTATTTATCTTGCTTATCTAACCGTGTCAAGTTTTATTTATATTTTTTTCATTAAACTGCATATTTGTACTTTTTTTCACCCAAAAAATTGTGTATTTATAAACCTGAACTATTTTTTTGATCAAAAAAAAATTCTATGATCTTTTCGATGATTTAAGCTTGAAAAAAATGATTTTAGCCCAATATTCAAAAAACAGACGTGAATTCAAAGATATTTTTTATTTAACGGTTACTGATCAAAGCCAAAACATTTCAAGCAAATTGTGCTATCATGCACGGTTTTTCACTGCCACAGATTCAACAAAGAGTAAGCAAAGATGAGCGATATGCATTCCCCTACTTCTCAAGTAGCGGCTCTGATTAGCCGAGGCAAAGAACAAGGTTACTTAACTTACGCTGAGGTTAACGATCATCTGCCGGACTCGATTACTGAAAGCGAACAGATTGAAGACATTATTCAAATGCTTCAAGACGTTGGTATTCCTGTACACGAGCGTGCACCTGAATCTGACGATACCATGTTCGGTGAGTCGGCTGAAGCAACTGATGAGGTTGCTGAAGAAGAAGCTGCTGCCGTACTTGCATCGGTTGAAAATGAGCCTGGACGTACGACAGACCCTGTACGTATGTACATGCGTGAAATGGGTACAGTTGAGCTGTTAACCCGTGAAGGTGAAATCAGCATTGCCAAACGTATTGAAGAAGGTATCCGTGATGTCCTTAATTCAATCGCTTACTGGCCCAATGCTGTTGAAGTTGTATTAAAAGAATATAATGATTTCTTAACTGGCGAACGTCGTCTTGCCGATATTTTATCTGGTTATCTCGATCCTGAAACTGATGAAGATATTCCAGAAGTTTTAGAAGAAGTTGAAGAGCTTGAGGAAGAAGACGAATCATCTTCAAAATCAACCAAAGAAGTTAAGCTTGATGATGACGATGAAGAAGAAGAGTCTGAAGGTGATGATGACTCTGAAGGTGATTCAGGTCCAGACCCTGAAGTAGCGAAAGTTCGTTTTACTGAACTAGAAGCTGCTTGGGCTAAAACAAAAGCTGCAGTTGAAAAACATGGTCGTAACAGTCCTGAGGCAGAAGAAGCTTTAGAAGCTTTAGCTACTGTGTTCATGATGTTTAAATTTACACCACGTTTATTCGATATCATTTCTGAAATGATTCGTGGCACACATGAGCAAATTCGTGCGAATGAACGTGAAATCATGCGTTATGCGGTACGTCGTGGCCGTATGGACCGTACTCAATTCCGTACATCTTTCCCTAAACAAGAATCTAATCCAGCTTGGTTAGATGAACAAATTGCTAAAGCTCCTGCTGAAATCAAGGCACATTTAGAAAAAGTTCGTCCTGATGTTTTAGCATTCCAGCAAAAGATTGCAGATATTGAGAAAGAGCTTAGTTTAAGCGTTGCTGAAATTAAAGATATCTCTAAACGTATGGCAATTGGCGAAGCGAAAGCACGTCGCGCCAAGAAAGAAATGGTAGAAGCCAACCTTCGTTTGGTAATCTCGATTGCGAAGAAATACACTAACCGTGGTTTACAGTTCCTTGACTTGATTCAAGAAGGGAACATTGGTTTAATGAAAGCTGTAGACAAGTTTGAATACCGTCGTGGTTATAAATTCTCGACTTATGCAACTTGGTGGATTCGTCAGGCAATTACTCGCTCGATTGCCGATCAGGCTCGTACAATTCGTATTCCAGTACACATGATCGAAACAATTAACAAGATCAACCGTGTATCTCGTCAATTGTTACAAGAAATGGGCCGTGAACCAACACCTGAAGAATTAGGTGAACGTTTAGAAATGGATGAAGTTAAGGTTCGTAAAGTACTTAAAATTGCGAAAGAACCGATCTCGATGGAAACACCTATTGGTGATGATGAAGATTCGCATCTTGGCGATTTCATTGAAGATCAAAACATCACTTCTCCAATTGATGCTGCGACTTCAGAAGGCTTAAAAGAAGCAACACGTGAAGTATTGGAAAACTTAACTGAACGTGAAGCGAAAGTATTGAAGATGCGTTTTGGTATTGATATGCCAACCGATCACACCCTTGAAGAAGTAGGTAAGCAATTTGACGTAACACGTGAACGTATTCGTCAGATTGAAGCGAAAGCATTGCGTAAATTACGCCACCCTTCTCGTTCTGAACACTTACGTTCTTTCCTGGAAAATGACTAAGTTTTGAAAACTTGAAATTTCAAAACTAAGCCCCATTTAATAGAAAGAGCTATAAACGCCTGCGATAATGCAGGCGTTTCAAATCATGAGGTAACTTATGTTAGACCGCACTCCATCTCGCGAACTACAAGAACATCTTTGGGTATTTCCGATGGATTATCCAATTAAACTTATTGGCGATGCGGGTGAAGAATTACGTGTTGCTGTAGTCGATATTTTGGTGAAACATTTCCCAGACTTCGATGACTCAACATTAAAAGTTCAAGAATCTCGCACCGGCAAGTATCATTCTTTAACAGCACAATTGCGCTTTGAAGAATTAGAACAAGTTCATGCACTTTATGCTGACTTGGCTGCTTGTCCGCAGATTAGAACTGCGCTTTAATTTTAAGTTCTTCAATCAATACCACAGTTAGACATTCTTACTGTGGTATTTTTTTTGGAAATTTTAAAGTTAACTAGCCACGAAAAGCCCAATAAATATTTAGAATTCCTTTTATAAAATCCTTTAAAATTACAAAGTTTTCGGCTTCTATCTAGTAGATATTAACTGAGTGCCGCATAAACTAACTTATAGGAAGATATTGTGATGAGCCTTGATAAACCCAACTTGATCATTCGGCAATGGAATGATTTACAAGATTATCAAAGCAAGTTTGAAAACATGAAACTCTTAACAAACGAGCGTGATCAAGATACGCCAGATGAGTTATGGTTACTTCAACATCATAATGTCTTAACCCAAGGTCAAGCTGGTAAACCTGAACACATCCTAATTTCATCAAATATCCCAGTAGTACAAACTGACCGTGGTGGGCAAGTAACTTGGCATGGACCAGGTCAACTTGTTGCCTACTTCATGTTTGATCTTAATCGTCTAAAATGGAACGTACGTACGTTGGTCAGTTTTGCTGAACAATTCATGATAGATATTTTGAAAAAATATGGAATTGAAGCATATGCCAAGCCCGATGCACCTGGGGTATATGTGGAAGGCCGTAAAATTGGTTCTTTAGGTTTTAAAATTCGTCGTGGCCGTAGCTATCATGGATTAGCATTAAACTTAGACTGTGCTTTAGATGGGTTCCAAACTATTAATCCTTGCGGTTACGCAGGCTTAGAAATGGTTCGTATACAAGATTTAGTGACTCCCTATCCATCATTCACTCAACTTTGCCAAGACTTTATTGAGTATATTAAGAATACTGGGTACTTTAATGACCCAGAAGTCAAATCTGAATAAATCGCTTTGCGATGAAATAAAAATGGATTAGAGTAATTACTCTAAATTTGCTTTTGCATAATTTTAACAAGGGATACGCGAGTGATTTCGACAAAAGCTGTAAAGCCTACTCTGCAACTTGCCTACGTTAAGCTCATGATGGATGTTATTGGTCGTGGCTTAGTCATGGCGAGTCAAGTGGACACTGAAATACAAGAGGAAGTATCTAAATTTCCTGTTCACTTTGTACTTTCAATGAATGTTTTCCCAAATGGACCAGCATTTTTTGCTCGAGTCACAGAAGACAAACAGTTAGAGCTACTCAAAAGAGCTGAAAGAAAGCCGGACCTAACCATTACCTTCAAACATGTAACTCATGCATTTTTAGTATTTTCTTTTCAAGAAAGTACTGCTCAAGCATTTGCTAATGACCGCATGATTGCTGATGGTGATGTATCTGCTGCCATTCGCTTAGTACGCTGTCTAAATAAAATGGAATCTCTTATTTTACCCAAATTGGTTGCTTCACTTGCAGTCAAAGAATATCCAACCGAACTTACCCTAAAAGAAAAATTCAACGAAGCTGCAAATATTTACTTAAAAGTAGCTAAGTCCTATTTCAAGCGGAGCGCATAACATGGCTAAACCATACTACGAATTCTTTTGTCCTGTAAAAGTCATTGCTGGTAATGCTGCGTTAGAACATATTCCGTTTGAACTGGCGACCTTAGGTGCAAAACGCCCTCTTATTATTACAGATAAGGGTGTACGCGCAAATGGTTTACTCAACCCTATTGAAGCTGCATTCAGCACGACTGATGCTGTTATTGGTCACGTTTTTGATGATGTTCCACCAGATTCGAGTTTAGAAGTCGTTCGTCTTGCGGCAGAAGCTTATCGTGCAAACAAATGTGACGCGATTATTGCTGTCGGTGGCGGCTCAGTTATTGATACCTCTAAAGCCACTAACATTTTAGTATCTGAAGGTGGAGATGATCTGCTTCAATATGCGGGTGCGCATAACTTACCAAAACCCTTAAAACCATTTTTTGTAATTCCAACAACTTCAGGAACTGGTTCTGAAGTGACTATGGTTGCTGTGGTTTCAGATACTCAAAAGAATGTTAAGTTAGCGTTCGCTTCTTATTACTTAATGCCACATGCAGCGATTTTAGATCCACGCATGACCCTTACACTACCACCTCATTTAACTGCAATGACAGGTATGGATGCTTTAACGCATTGTGTTGAAGCCTATACATGTCTGGCTGCTAATCCATTAAGTGATGCGTATGCAAGTGCTGGCATTAAAAAAATCAGCGAAAACTTATTTAATGTCTTAGAAAATCCAAATGACTCACAAGGTCGTTTAGAACTAGCGCAAGCCTCTACAATGGCAGGTATTGCATTTTCTAATTCAATGGTAGGACTTGTACACTCTTTAGGGCATGCTTTAGGTGCTGTTGCTCACCTACCCCATGGGTTATGCATGAATTTATTCTTACCTTATGTGCTTGAATATAATAAGCAGGTAAATGGACAGAAAGTTGGTGAGTTACTATTATCATTAGCTGGTGCGGATATTTATGCTCAAACTCCAGCAACTCAACGCGCAGATAGAGCAATTGCTACGATTTTGGCAATGCGTGATCGTCTATTTACTTTAACCAAGTTACCACGCACCTTACGCGAAACAGGTAAAGTAACTGAAGCACAGCTCGATGAAATTGCAGAAAAAGCACTAAATGATGGCTCAATTATTTACAATCCTAAAGAAGCTAGCTTAAAAGATATTCGAGATATCTTACAAAAAGCATGGTAATTCGATAAGTTAAATTTAAACCCCAATTCTAAAGGTCTGATTTTTAAATGAAATCAGACCTTTTTTATAGTCATGAATTTTTGTTCATCATTTTATTTGGAAATATGGCAAAAAATTTGCTAAAAAATCGATGAAAGTACTGACAATTTGCATCAATTTAGGATAGATTGGCGCACTTTATCTTTTTCTGTAGGGGGGATCGTTCGTCTCAAACGATCCTTAACACCAAGCTGATCCTTGATCAACGATTATGAGGATAACGCCGTTGACAAATTTATCTGGGACTAAACCAACAGCTAAACTTCAAAAGAATCTTGTGCTTTGGCACATTATTATTATTGGTTTAGCTTATATTCAGCCATTAACGTTATTCGATACTTTTGGTTTAGTATCAGAGCGAAGTGGCGGTCATGTACCAACTTCCTACATCTTTGCATTAGTCGCAATCTTATTAACATCGATCAGTTATGGACATATGATTAAACGCTACCCTTCTTCTGGGTCAGCTTATACTTATGCTCAAAAATCAATTCACCCTAATGTTGGTTTTATGGTGGGTTGGTCTTCTTGGTTAGACTATTTACTGTCACCGCTTGTTAATATTATTTTGGCAGATATTTATCTAAGAGCTCTTTTTCCAGAGGTAAATAACTGGTTATGGGTAATTGGTTTAACCACCCTAATGACTGTTATTAACTTATTTGGTGCACGATTTGTCGCGCGCTTTAACAGCACGATCGTTATTATTCAGCTTGGCGTAATTTTTTATTTCGTTTATCAGGTATACATTTTACTCACTCAAGGTGTATATGCAGATGGAACTTTAAATCCGGATAAAGCTGCCTTGTGGTCATTAACTCCTTTTTGGAACGACATGACATCCGTAAGTGCTTTAATTGCTGGTGCAACTGTACTCTGCTTCTCTTTCACAGGGTTTGATGCTTTATCTTCTCTTGCTGAAGAAACAAAAGATGCAGAGAAAACGCTTCCAAAAGCTATTTTTACGACAGCATTACTTGCCGGTATTATTTTCATTGTAAGTACTTACTTCATCCAATTATATTTCCCTAGTAACCCAAATACTTATTTTAATCCTCTCGATGAATCACAGCCTGTGATGGTTGCTGCGATTGGTAGTATTGCGTTTAAAACTTTGGTTTTATATTTTGCTGTAGTTGCTGTTATGGCATCAGGTATTTCTGCTCATGCTGGTGTATCTCGTTTAATGTATGTAATGGGACGTGACGGCGTAATCAATAAGAAATTATTTGGTCATATTAGTCCAAAATTGCATACTCCAACTTACAACATTCTTATTGTGGGTGTAGTTGCTTTATCTGCTGGTTTCTTAGATCTTGAGCATATTGTCAACTTGATTAGTTTTGGTGCTTTAACCGCTTTTAGTTTTGTTAACTTCTCGGTTATTTCTCGCTATGCATTAAGAGATGGCAAAAATAAAACGTTTAAAGACATCATCAATTATATTGTTATACCAACACTTGGTTTTGCCAGTGTATTTATGATGTGGCTAGAGATTGATAAGCTTGCCTTACAAATTGGCTTAGCTTGGGCCGTTATTGGTGTAGGTTATTTGGCCTACAAAACCAAAGGTTTCAAATATAATGCTCCACAGCATAATGAACACGAATAATAAAAAAGGCGCTTAAAGCGCCTTTTTTTATGGTCAAATTAACCAAAAATTTTGTTCACAATATTTTGTACACGTTGAGCATAGAGTTTCGCTGTTTCAAGGTCTCCAGTAGGGACTTCCTCTACACTTGCATCAGAAGGCGATTGAACTAAAAGTCCAACTGAACCACCTAAGTTATTTACATCTTCACGTGTTGCATCTTTTGTATTCGCTGGTAATAAACCAAGGCTTACCCAAATTCCACCATGTTGCGATGCTAAAGTCTGTAATTGAATAAGAGTAACCTGCTTATCCCCATTTAAGCTCGCGCTGTTTGTAAAACCTGCAAAGACTTTATCTTGCCAACCCCGTGTAAACCAAACTTTTGAAGTTGCATCAGCAAACTTTTTAAACTGCCATGGTGCTGTACCCATATAAGTTGGAGCACCAAAAACAATCCCCTTCGCATCATTTAATGTCTGCCAATCTTGATCAGTAATATTACCTTCTTGATCAATTTGGATGAGCTGAGCATTAATTTCTTTTGCAAACGTTTCAGCCACGACTTTGGTATGGCCATAACCAGAGAAATATACAACCGCGATATTAGAGTTAGACATGGGAGCAAACCTTTGTTTTATTAAATTCCACTTTATGATATATTTTAGAAACTAGGTGTCAATTAGTTACTAACTGGTAACTATGGTAATTTTTTAAGAAATTAGCAGGTAAATAATATGAATGAATGTCTAAAATATAATGTTTTTCAACAACATTGCCCTGCTCGTTTATTTTTTGAAAAAATTGCAGATAAGTGGGTTTTATTAATTTTAAATGTGCTTGAAGAGGACACTCAGCACTTCAACTTGCTCAAAAAGAATATTCAAGGTATTTCGCCTAAAGTCTTATCACAAAAACTAAAAATGCTAGAAAGAGACGGTTTTATCGAACGTAAAATCCAAAATACCACTCCTATTCGTGTTGATTACTCACTGACTTCTTTAGGGCAAAATGTCGCAGCGATGGCATTCCAATTAAAGGAATGGGCTGAAACCAATATTGAACAGGTTTTAGCAGCCCAAATGACTTATGACGAAAAAGTGCTAGAGCAAGCTTAAATGGATTTATATAAAAAAATAAGGCCACAACTGTGGCCTTATTTTTATTTAAAAACTATTAACTTATCCTAAGTTTTTAAAACCCTGCTGACGCCATGCTTCATAAACAATCACAGCCGTTGCATTAGATAAATTTAAACTCCTTGAGTTTTCCGCCATCGGCAAACGAATCCACTGTTCTTGTGGAAACATCAAGCGAACATGCTCAGGCAAACCGCGTGTCTCTGGCCCCATCAGTAAAGCCACAGGTCGATTCAAATCAACCGTATGTGGAGTTGCAGAACCTTTAGTGGTGAGTGGAAAAACATGTTCGACACCTTTAGCTTTCAAGTCAGCAAGGCAAAGTTCTATGTTGTCCCAAATTTGCATACGTGCCCATTCATGATAATCAAGGCCTGCTCGTTTGAGCTTTTTATCATCCAATTCAAAACCTAAAGGCTTAACCAAATGTAACTGTGCACCAGTATTAGCACATAAACGAATGATATTGCCTGTATTGGCAGGAATTTCAGGCTCGTATAGGACAACATGAATCACAAATTTTCTCGACTTTAATAACCAGCAATAAACTCAAATGAATTTATTGCCATTTTAACTGTTCACGTAAATTCACCACTTCACCAATAATGGTTAAAGTTGGTGCTACGATATGATGTTCAGACACTTTTGTTGCGATATCAGCTAATGTTCCAACTACAACTTTCTGGTCTGGTGTGGTTCCCTTAGAGATTAAAGCTACCGGCATATCAGCACGTTGGCCATGAGCAATAAGTTGCTCACAAATGCGTTCTAAACCAACTAGCCCCATATATAAAACCAAAGTTTGATTTTCATAAACCAACTCATTCCAAGGAAGTTCAGGTGAACCTTCCTTTAAATGCCCAGTCAAGAAACGAACACTTTGTGCATAGTCACGATGTGTTAATGGAATGCCCGCATAAGCTGAACAGCCTGATGCTGCTGTTATACCTGGTACAACTTGGAAAGTGACATTCGCCTCAACGAGCTCTTGAATCTCTTCACCACCACGTCCAAAGATAAATGGATCACCACCCTTTAAACGACAAACACGCTTTCCTTTTTGAGCATACTCAACCAGTAAAGCATTGATGCCATCTTGGGGAACGGAGTGATTTGAACGCGCTTTACCTACATAAATTTTAGTCGCATCACGACGGCAAAGCTCTAAAATGGGTGCAGAAACAAGACGATCATAAATCACAACATCAGCTTGTTGCATAAGACGTAATGCTTTTAGTGTCAGTAACTCGGGATCACCCGGTCCAGCGCCTACCAAATAAACTTCACCTTTAGGTGCAGTCCATTCTGTTAAGGCTTGCTGAATCAAACCATTCGCAACTTCTAAATTGTCATTGAAAACTTGTTCTTTTAATGGGCTAGCGTAGAGATTTTCCCAAAAAATCCGACGCTCATCTGGATTGGGAATTTTTTCTTTTACCTGCTTACGCCAGTGACCAGAAAACTCAGCCAACTTACCCATGCCATGCGGAACAATTGTTTCTATTTGAGTACGAAGTTGTCTCGATAAAACTGGTGATGCGCCATTTGAGGCGACAGAAATAATTAATGGAGAACGATCAATAATAGCTGGAACCATAAAGCGACAATGTGGAATATCATCGACACTATTTACCAGTAAATTACGCGCTTCACATTGCTCAAAAACAGCTTTGTTCACGTGGGCATCATTAGTTGCAGCAATCACTAATCGATATGGTGTATTTAATATTTTTTCAGCAAAGGACTCGGCAAAATACTCTCCGCCTGTCGTTTTGACTAACTGTAAAAGCTGCTCTTCAATTGCAGGAGCAATAATATCAATTACCGCTCCCGCTTTAGCTAAAAGGTTTGCTTTGCGCAATGCAATATGCCCACCACCCACAATCAGACAATGTTGCTGTTGCAACTTTAAAGAGATTGGAAAAATATCCACCTTAAACCTCTACATTAATCATCTGATTTGGGTTAAGCAAAAACCGTGCACAATTTAGATGCAAAGCTTAATCAATAAACGTTGCACCACCCATATATGGGCGTAATACTTCTGGAATTTCGATAGAACCGTCTTCACGTTGGTAATTTTCCATTACAGCAAGCAAAGTACGTCCAACTGCCAAACCTGAACCATTTAGTGTATGCACCAATTCGGTCTTCTTTTGATCCATTCTGTAGCGTGCTTTCATGCGGCGTGCCTGAAAATCACCCATATTAGAGCAGCTTGAGATTTCACGATAAGTATTTTGGCTTGGAACCCAAACTTCTAAGTCGTAAGTTTTAGTGGCACCGAAACCCATATCCCCACCACAAAGCAAAATCTTGCGGTATGGCAAACCTAGTGCCTGTAAAATGCCCTCAGCATGTGCAGTAAGCTCTTCAAGTGCTTGCATAGATGTTTCAGGTTTAACGATTTGCACCATCTCAACTTTATCAAATTGATGCTGACGAATTAAACCACGGGTATCACGTCCATAAGAACCAGCTTCACTACGGAAACATGGCGTATGCGCTGCATATTTTAAAGGCAAACGTTCGGTATCAATAATCTCATCACGAACGAAGTTAGTAACAGGAACCTCTGCTGTAGGGATGAGGTAATATTCTTTTTCACCTTGAAGTTTGAACAAATCTTCTTCAAATTTTGGCAACTGACCAGTTCCACGAAGTGAATCAGCATTGACCAAATAAGGCACGTAAGCTTCTGTATAGCCATTCTTTAAAGTATGGGTATCAAGCATGAACTGTGTTAATACACGTTGTAGACGCGCTAAAGAACCTTTCAATACGCTAAAACGTGAACCAGTCAATTTAGTAGCAGTTTCAAACTCTAAACCGCCCATCCATTCACCTAAGTCAGTATGATCTTTGATTTCAAAATCAAACTGACGAGGCGTACCCCATTTTGAGATTTCAACGTTATCATCTTCATCTTTACCAGCAGGAACAGACTCATCTGGTAAGTTAGGAATACTCAGCGCTTTTTGTTCAATCTCGTTTTGTAACTCTGACAAAGCAACTTCAGCAGCTTTAATTTCATCACCAATGGCTTGCATACGCGCCATGATCTCAGAAGCATCACCACCGGATTTTTTAATCTGACCCACTTGTTTTGCACCGGCATTACGTTCTGCCTGCAATTTTTCAGTTTTTGATTGCAAATCTTTACGGCGAGTTTCTAAAGAAGCCCATTCTTGAACATCTAATTGAATACCGCGTTTTGCCAAAGCCGCATTAACGGCTTCAATATTATTTCTGAGTAACTTAGGGTCGATCATAATCAATCATAATATGGGTAAAAAACTGGCTATAGTGTAAGGCCTTAACACTAAAAAATATAGTGATCATCTTCATAACGAATAGCTTTCACACAATTCTTAGAATAGATCACTTATTTTAAAAGTTATAGTTTGGCACACTTGGTAAATACTCAGGTTTAATGAACTTACCCGCTTCAAAATATGGCAGCGTTAATTCAGACATTCCCTCTGCATATGAAGCTAGCTCATAAATTGGATAGACAAATACAATGCCATTAGCGCCATAGTAAAAATTATCGCTTAGCTGAAGTTTTTCACGGCTAATATTATGTGCTTGAAGCCAATTTGTATTTGCTTCAAAAAGAGCATCAACCAACTGTTTTTCAACATCTGGCTGAATAAGTTCAGCAACAGTAATGTGCTTTTTATTTAACAAATCAAAATTTACAAATTCTTGATGAGACATACCGTGTGCAGCACCAGCTGAGTACGAATAAGTCTGTAATGCAAAGGTGGCAAGATTATAGTTTTGCCCTAAATAGCGAACATAAATTGCACTTTGACTTGAACTTGGTTCACCTTCAGGTACTTCAACTGGTTGATCGGCTAAATTTGCAAAAGCATTCGGATCTGCTTTCTTTATACGATTGGTGAAGTAATCATTAATCCATTTTTGGTTGGTCTGTACTGTTTGAAAATCATACTCAGTACAACCATCTTCTAAGCAAACTTTTGATTTTGGCAATTTTACTGGGATTACTTTTGCTTGAATTACAGGAACACCAACCTCTTTCGTTTCTTTAACTTTTGCAGTCGAAGCAGCCTGCTCTTCTTTGGCTGCCGACTTTGGTTGGCAACCAGTCACAATTGCCATTGCAGCCATTAATGGAAGAATACAAATAATTTTCTTATCGTAAAGTCGCATAATAATCCCCATGAATTTACCTCTAACACTATACAAAGCGTAAGAATAAGACGGGGTTAAAAAATGTATCTGTCTCTCTTATATAAAAAAAGCTACCTTTTACGGTAGCTTTTTTGAAGAGACTTTAATTATTGGTCAATAACATCTGTACCTTTTGGCGGCGTAAAGTTAAAGACTGATGCCGGAATTGAAGCATTTACTTTAACGTTCTTAAAGCGTACATAGGTGGTTTGACCTAATGAGTCTTGTAATACCATAAGTGTAGGCGCTTTATTTGCTCCGAAGCTAATCGTTAAGCTTTGGAATGCCCCATCTTCTTTTTTAGGGAATAAGGTGAAATAAAGTTTAGATTTATCAGGTTGTGTTACACGATAAGACTTCATGATTTGGTTGGTATTACCAGAGAGTAATAACGCTGGCGTATCTGCAACCTGCTCATCTAAGCTTTGACGGACCGCTTGTTGTAAATCTGGATCATAGATCCAAACTGTTTTCCCGCTCGTTACAATCGTTTGTTTAGCAGGACTTACTGTTTCCCAATAAAATTTCCCCGGACGCTCAACTTTCATTGAGCCTTTAAATGTCTGGTTCATATGCTGTGCACTTAAACTCTTTTTCTGTGCCGCAGTTTTTGTATTGGCTTTAGTTGTTTGTTCAAAGTCGGCAGTCAAACGCTGTAAACCGGATAACTGATTAACCAGGTTCCCAATTGCCTGTTGCTCCGGTGCTGCTATAGGCGCAGCAAACACTGTAGTACTCATTACAGGAGCAAGCACTGACGCGCTAAGTGTAATAGCACACATAGTTTTACGAAGCATATTCATGTCATCACCTTTTTAGTTGCTGTAAGACAACTTACTCTCTTTCAAAGTTATGAAACTGAGTAAGCTCTTAATTCAAGACTCATATTAACCGACAAACTCTGTGCTAATCATTGAGAAAATAAGATATTTTGTTATGTTATTCATGTTGTTTGTAGAATTTCATTCATCATGATGAAGATGAATGAAAATAAATGCCATAAAAAAAGCCCACAAAATGTGGGCTTTTTTCGAGCTAAAACTTATACAGTTTCAACTTTTACGTAGCGACGGCCAAATTGACCTTTCACTTCGAATTTTACTACGCCGTCAGCAGTAGCAAATAAAGTATGGTCACGGCCCATACCAACATTTGCACCAGCGTGGAACTCTGTACCACGTTGACGAACGATGATGTTACCAGCAGTTACAGCTTGACCGCCGTAAACTTTAACACCTAACATTTTTGGGTTTGAATCACGACCGTTCTTCGTCGATCCACCGGCTTTTTTAGTTGCCATGTCTCTTACTCCTCGTGATTAGCCTGAAATACCAGTAATTTTCAACTCAGTGAACCATTGACGGTGACCTTGTTGTTTACGGTAGTGTTTACGACGACGCATTTTGATGATGCGGATTTTGTCGTGACGACCATGACCAATCACTTCTGCAGTTACTTTAGCGCCAGCTACAACTGGAGCACCGATTTGAATGTTGTCACCGTTTACAACCATTAATACATCATCAAATGTAATAGTCGCACCAGATTCAGCTTTCAATAATTCAACTTTAAGGGTTTCGCCCTCAACTACACGGTGCTGTTTACCACCGCTTTGGATTACTGCGTACATAATGTACTCCAATCAGCCCGTGTCGTCGTGTCGATAAAGGGATATATCGATCTTAAAACGATCGCCACTGGGGTTATACAAGGCGACAGATTTTAAGTGAAATTTGATCAAACGACAAGTATTTTCTATCTATCAGTAAAGCATGATCCCCTATTCTTACAAAATCGAACAGCTTGGATTGGAATTTAGCAGTTTTCATTGATTCTGAATGAAAATTAAAATACAGTTCCAGACACAAATTGCGTCAAGAACAAGTTGTATTAATGCTGATGTCATTAAATTTATTGTTTTGCCGGAAACATCATGTTTTGCTTAAATAAAAAACAAAGAACGCTTAAAGACAATAGAAATGATTAATATCAGCCACTTGTTAACCTGTGCAAGTCATCTTTAATTGATACACTAACGCCACTTATCTACCAATACGGGGTTTTTCTTCATATGGTCATCGATTTCAAGCAAGACATTCTTGCGCCTGTTGCCTCAGACTTTGCTGCGATGGATCACTTGATTAATGAAGGAATTAGCTCAAAAGTCGGTTTAGTCATGTCTGTCAGCAAACACGTCGTTGAAGCTGGCGGAAAGCGTATGCGTCCAATCATGTGTTTACTTGCAGCCCGTGCTTGTGGTTTAGATAACATGGTAAATGCACAGCGTTTAGCTGCAATCATTGAAATGTTGCATACCGCGACATTGGTGCATGATGATGTAGTAGATGAATCTGGGCTTCGTCGTGGTCGCCCTACAGCAAATGCAACGTGGAACAATCAGACAGCTGTTTTAGTCGGTGACTTCCTGATTGCTCGTGCTTTCGATTTACTGGTCGATTTAAACAACATGACTTTATTGAAAGACTTTTCAACAGGAACATGTGAAATTGCTGAAGGTGAAGTATTACAACTTCAATCACAGCATCAACCAGATACAACTGAAGAAACTTATTTAAAAATTATTCATGGTAAAACGTCTCGCCTATTTGAACTGGCTACAGAAGGTGCTGCTATTTTGGCAGGACAAGAAGCGTACCGTGAACCATTAAGATTGTTTGCTGGTCATTTTGGTAATGCGTTCCAAATTATTGATGATATTTTAGACTACACATCAGATGCTGAAACATTAGGTAAAAATATTGGTGATGATTTAATGGAAGGTAAGCCAACTTTACCGTTAATTTCTGCATTAGCACACTCAACTGGTGAAGAGCAGGCGATTATTCGTCGTAGTATCGCAACCGGTGGAGTAGACCAATTACCTCAAGTCATCGAAATTGTACAGAAGTCTGGTGCTTTAGATTATTGCAACCAACGTGCCCAAGAAGAAACAGAAGCAGCACTGCAAGCTTTATCAAACCTACCCGATACACCGTATCGTCAGGCATTGATTAACTTAACTCAGCTTGCGTTACATCGAATACAATAGATATTATTTTGCCTATGCATGTAAATTTTTCAGAACATTTTTTAAAAATACAGAATCAGCTTGAGGATCCTCAAGCTGTCATTGATGAAAATCTACTGATTGAACTCGTCAATGTCATCCGCCCATCCGACCCAGAGGATACGGATGAAATTAAGAACAAAATACAGGCTTTAATTGAAAGTCTTTTACGCACACCTACAGCGCCCTTTCTATTACAAACTTTCTTATTACGTTTGATTAATCGCTATAAGCAAGTCAGCTTATATGCGGATAGCGGAATTTTGTCTTTAGATGGCTTTTGGAACCAGCTTGGACAAAGACTCGGAGCACATTTTTTACCGCTAATTGAAGACTCAAGCCAACTCAAAATATTAATTGGAAAAATTTTCTATTTAGAGAGTGACAAAATCTGGCTCAATAATATTGCTGATGAAGATTGGTCAAATTTATTTAGTCTTATTGGGCAAAGCCAAAGTAATGTCGATGAAAAGCTAGTCATTCAAAGTGAAATGATTAAAGCCATCACTGTCTTATCTTATCGAATTAGTGGAATTGGTCTTTATCCCGAATTTATTAATGCTCAACCAGAATTAACGGAATATGAATCTCCATTTTTAGTTCAAAATCGTGAAATTATTGAGTTTATAGAAAAATATAAGAAACAAGAACTGTCTGATCATGAAATTGCAGTTATTGCTCCTCCCGATGCATCACAAGCATTTGTTATGTTGGAACAATGCCGAGATGTGGTTTTAAAGATTCGCCGTGCGACCAAAAGAATTGGTGTTAGTTTAAGTTTGACTTATTTACTGTCATTACTTGAACAATGTCTTGATCGTATTGAATTATTACTTTATCTGGTCGTAGACAACACTCATGGAAAATATGTTTCATTAGGACATCTTATTTCCGATTTAACCAAGGCGCACTACAGCGAAAAAAGTGTTCGCTCATTACTCAGTACAACTAGTGAACTCATTGCCTTTCAGGTAACAGAAAATGCTAGCCGAACAGGTGAACATTACGTAAGTACAGATACCAAAGGCTTTTGGGGAATGTATAAAGCTGCCGCTGGTGCAGGTGTCATTATTGCCTTTATGGCATCTTTAAAAATTCTTGCATCAAGAATGACCATGGCTCCGCTCATGCAAGCCTTTACGTTCAGTATGAATTATTCTCTGGGTTTCATCCTGATTCATGTTCTGCACTTTACTGTTGCAACTAAACAACCCGCTATGACTGCTGCGGCCCTCGCTGCAACGGTACAACAGCGTAAAGGTTCTAAAACAGCTCAGATTGCAGAGTTAGCGGCGCTTATTATTAATATTATCCGAACACAATTTATTGCTATTTTGGGTAACATTTCAATTGCGATCCCTACTGCTGCACTCATCACTTTTGCATGGCAATTTTATCTTGATGAACCGTTATTAACCCATACTAAAGCAACTTATCTCCTACACAGCCTAAACCCCTTTACGTCATTAGCCGTGCCACATGCCGCAATTGCGGGAGTATGTCTATTTTTGTCCGGCCTGATTGCTGGATATTTTGACAACATGGCTGTTTATCGAAAAGTTGGTCCACGCTTAAGAGCGCATCGACGTTTAGCCAACTGGTTTGGACAAGATCGACTGAATCGTTTTGCTGAATATATTGAACGTAATTTAGGTGCTTTAGCCGGTAACTTCTTATTCGGGATCATGTTAGGAAGTATGGGGACCATAGGTTTTATTTTAGGGCTACCTTTAGATATTCGTCATATTGCTTTTGCATCTGCTAACTTTATTCAAGGTTTAATGACAATTAATGGCAGCCCAGATATAGGACTGATTATCGTGTCCTTTCTCGGTGTGCTATGTATTGGTCTTACTAACTTATTTGTGAGTTTCACCTTAACGATTATTGTGGCATTACGAGCGCGTCGAGTTCGCTTTGAACAATGGAAACCTTTAGCCAAGTTAGTCATGACCCATTTTCTGACTCGCCCAAGCGATTTTTTCTGGCCACCAAAACAACCATTAGAACTTGAAGAAAATACGTCAACAAATAGCGGGAAAAAAGCAGAACACTAAAAGTTCTGCTTTGTACACAGAATGTGACTTTCGTCAATTTTGTTGTGATTGTTTTTCCAAATGTTAAAAAAATTTCAAAATGAATTTACGATGATCTATCAGGCTTGAAAAAAAGTGTACTGGCAAGTACACTTTTAACGGCTTTCAGTAGTGGACACTGCTTGAATAAGCAAAGGTATATACATGCCCTATATATTGCTTTTTATTGGTTGTATTTTTTTAGGATTAGGTATTCTTGGTCTTTTTGTACCGAGACTTCAATCTTTGGATCTTCTCACCGTTCAAATATTGAGTGAAAATCGTTCAGATTATCTTAACTCTATTACGATCTTTTTAGCACGTATAGGCGGTATGCCTTTTGTATGTTTTTTATCCTTTCTGGTATGTATATATCAAGCATGGTATAAAAAATATATTACTGTTATTTTCATTAGCGTGGGGGTTCTTGGCAGTATCACCATGGGTTGGCTGCTCAAGTGGTGTGTAGACCGTCCTAGACCTTCACAGGCATATCATATTGTCGAAAGTTATGGTGCATCGTTCCCAAGTGCACACAGTGTTTATGCATCAACACTAGCTTGTTTGGCAATGTTAATGTTATGCCATAGGCCCAACATTAACTCTCCTTATATCATTTTGATCTCCTGTTTTTGGTTTATCTGCATGGGGCTTTCAAGAATATATGCTGGAGTTCATTTTCCAACAGATGTACTCGCCGGTTGGGGCATAGGTTTTATTTGGATTGCACTGCTTTGGCTCTGGTTATTACAAACACAAAGTAGGTTAAGTAGAAAACAAATATATTTTTAGATTTTATCTAAACGAGGTGGAACAATGATGTCGGCTAAGCTTTGGGCTCCTGCCCTTACTGCTTGCGCATTAGCAACAAGTATCGCACTTGTTGGTTGTAGCAAAGGCTCCGATGAGAAACAGCAAGCTGCTGCTGCTCAGAAAATGCCGCCTGCAGAAGTAGGTGTTATTGTTGCTCAACCACAAAGTGTTGAACAAAGCGTTGAGCTTTCCGGCCGTACTTCAGCATATCAAATTTCTGAAGTTCGCCCTCAAACAAGCGGTGTGATTTTAAAACGCTTGTTTGCTGAAGGAAGCTATGTTCGTGAAGGTCAGGCGCTTTATGAGCTCGACTCTAGAACGAACCGTGCAACGCTTGAAAATGCAAAAGCTGCTCTTTTACAACAACAGGCAAATCTAGCTTCACTACGTACCAAGCTAAACCGTTATAAGCAACTTGTTTCAAGTAATGCTGTATCTAGACAGGAATATGACGACTTACTTGGTCAGGTTAATGTTGCCGAAGCACAAGTTTCTGCAGCAAAAGCTCAAGTAACGAATGCAAATGTTGATCTTGGCTACTCTACAATTCGTTCACCAATTTCTGGTCAGTCTGGACGTTCTTCTGTCACAGCAGGTGCTTTAGTTACTGCAAACCAAACTGATCCTTTAGTGACGATTCAGCAGTTAGACCCGATCTACGTTGATATTAACCAGTCTAGTGCCGAGTTATTGCGTTTACGTCAACAACTCAGTAAAGGCAGTTTAAACAATAGTAACAACACGAAAGTGAAATTGAAGCTCGAAGATGGTTCAACCTATCCAATCGAAGGACAACTTGCTTTCTCTGATGCTTCGGTTAATCAGGATACAGGAACGATTACTTTACGTGCCGTATTCTCAAACCCGAATCATCTGTTACTTCCAGGCATGTATACCACTGCACAGATTGTTCAAGGTGTAGTGCCTAATGCTTACTTGATTCCTCAAGCTGCAATTACGCGTTTACCTACAGGTCAAGCTGTAGCAATGCTTGTTAATGCCAAAGGTACTGTTGAGAGTCGTCCTGTTGAAACTTCTGGTGTTCAAGGACAAAACTGGATTGTGACTAACGGTCTCAAAGTTGGTGATAAAGTGATTGTTGATGGTGTTGCCAAGGTTAAAGAAGGGCAAGAAGTTTCAGCAAAACCTTACCAAGCTCAACCAGCAAATCCACAAGGCGCAGCTCCAAATGCGACAAAACCGGCTCAATCAGGTAAACCTCAAGCAGAACAGAAAGCATCTTCAAATGCATAAGGGGTAGATTGAATGGCACAATTTTTTATTCATCGCCCCATTTTTGCGTGGGTGATTGCATTAGTCATTATGTTGGCGGGTATTCTCACGCTAACGAAAA
The DNA here is from genome assembly GCF_025514195.1 of Acinetobacter sp. WU_MDCI_Abxd143. Classification (NCBI taxonomy): domain Bacteria; kingdom Pseudomonadati; phylum Pseudomonadota; class Gammaproteobacteria; order Moraxellales; family Moraxellaceae; genus Acinetobacter; species Acinetobacter sp. WU_MDCI_Abxd143. The sequence goes on along the minus strand of NZ_JAHPTH010000010.1, from coordinate 76,669 downwards.
TGCCTATTGCACAGTATCCGACGATTGCACCGCCGACAGTTACGATTGCTGCAACTTATCCTGGTGCATCGGCTGAGACTGTTGAAAACACCGTAACCCAGATCATTGAACAACAAATGAATGGTCTAGATGGTTTACGTTATATTTCATCTAACAGTGCTGGTAACGGTCAAGCCTCTATTCAATTAAACTTTGAACAAGGTGTTGATCCAGATATTGCACAGGTTCAGGTTCAAAACAAGCTGCAATCTGCAACTGCACTTTTACCTGAAGATGTACAACGTCAAGGTGTAACTGTTACTAAATCTGGTGCAAGCTTCTTGCAAGTTATTGCATTTTATTCACCAGATAACAACTTGTCTGACTCTGACATTAAAGACTATGTAAACTCGTCTATTAAAGAACCGCTTAGCCGTGTGGCTGGTGTTGGTGAGGTAACAGTCTTTGGTGGTTCATACGCAATGCGTATCTGGCTTGATCCAGCTAAGTTAACAAGTTACCAGCTTACACCTAGTGATATTGCGACAGCTTTACAAGCGCAAAACTCACAAGTAGCTGTAGGTCAATTAGGTGGTGCACCGGCTGTACAAGGTCAAGTGCTTAACGCAACAGTAAATGCACAAAGTTTGCTGCAAACTCCTGAACAGTTTAAAAATATCTTCTTAAAGAACACTGCATCTGGTGCTGAGGTTCGATTAAAAGATGTTGCTCGCGTAGAATTAGGTTCTGATAACTATCAATTCGACTCGAAGTTTAATGGTAAACCAGCAGCTGGTCTTGCAATTAAGATTGCAACTGGTGCCAACGCACTTGATACTGCCGAAGCAGTTGAACATCGTTTATCTGAATTACGTAAGAACTATCCAGCGGGTCTTGAAGATAAACTGGCTTATGACACGACTCCATTTATTCGCCTTTCAATTGAAAGTGTTGTACACACATTAATTGAAGCGGTAATTTTGGTATTCATTGTCATGTTCTTGTTCTTACAGAACTGGCGTGCAACGATTATTCCAACACTTGCTGTACCAGTTGTTGTATTAGGTACATTCGCTGTTATTAATATCTTTGGCTTCTCAATTAACACCTTAACCATGTTCGCTATGGTGTTGGCAATTGGTCTTCTGGTCGATGACGCCATCGTCGTCGTCGAGAACGTCGAACGTGTTATGAGTGAAGAGCACACCGATCCGGTCACGGCGACTTCACGATCAATGCAACAAATTTCTGGTGCGTTAGTTGGTATTACAAGTGTATTAACAGCTGTATTCGTACCAATGGCATTCTTTGGTGGTACAACTGGTGTAATTTACCGTCAGTTCTCGATTACCCTTGTAACAGCAATGGTTCTATCGTTAATTGTGGCGTTAACATTCACACCAGCACTTTGTGCAACCATTTTAAAACAGCATGATCCTAATAAAGAACCAAGTAATAATATTTTTGCTCGTTTCTTTAGAAGCTTTAACAATGGTTTTGACCGCATGTCGCATAGCTACCAAAATGGTGTTAATCGCATGCTTAAAGGCAAAATCTTCTCTGGCGTACTTTACGCTGTGGTTATTGCTTTATTAGTGTTCTTGTTCCAAAAACTCCCATCTTCATTCTTACCAGAAGAAGATCAGGGTGTGGTAATGACACTTGTTCAATTACCACCAAATGCAACGCTTGACCGTACAGGTAAAGTGATTGACACCATGACAAACTTCTTCATGAATGAAAAAGACACTGTGGAATCTATTTTCACCGTTTCGGGCTTCTCATTCACAGGTGTTGGTCAAAATGCTGGTATTGGCTTCGTTAAATTGAAAGACTGGAGTGAACGTACTTCACCAGAGTCTCAAATTGGCGCATTGATTCAGCGTGGTATGGCATTGAACATGATCGTTAAAGACGCATCATACGTTATGCCATTGCAGCTTCCAGCAATGCCTGAATTAGGTGTAACAGCCGGATTCAACTTGCAACTTAAAGATTCAAGTGGTCAAGGCCATGAGAAACTTATTGCTGCACGTAATACGATCTTAGGTTTGGCTGCACAAGATAAACGTCTTGTGGGTGTTCGTCCTAATGGTCAAGAAGATACACCTCAGTATCAAATTAATGTAGACCAAGCTCAAGCTGGTGCCATGGGTGTGAGCATTGCCGACATTAACAATACAATGCGTATTGCATGGGGTGGCTCATACATTAACGACTTCGTTGACCGTGGACGTGTGAAGAAAGTTTATGTTCAAGGTGATGCGGGTAGCCGTATGATGCCTGAAGACTTAAATAAGTGGTATGTACGTAATAACAAAGGCGAAATGGTTCCATTCTCTGCATTTGCTACTGGCGAATGGACATATGGTTCTCCACGTCTTGAACGTTATAACGGCGTGTCATCGGTTAACATTCAAGGTACACCTGCACCTGGCGTGAGCTCTGGTGACTCGATGAAAGCGATGGAAGAAATTATTGCTAAGTTACCATCTATGGGCTTACAAGGTTTCGACTATGAATGGACAGGTTTATCACTTGAAGAACGTGAGTCTGGTGCTCAAGCTCCATTCTTATATGCACTTTCATTGTTAATCGTTTTCCTTTGCTTGGCTGCATTGTATGAAAGCTGGTCTATTCCGTTCTCGGTTTTACTTGTAGTACCACTCGGTATTATTGGTGCAATCGTATTAACTTACTTGGGTATGATTATTAAAGGAGATCCAAATCTCTCAAATAACATTTACTTCCAAGTAGCGATGATCGCGGTAATCGGTCTTTCTGCAAAAAATGCGATCTTAATTGTTGAGTTTGCAAAAGAGCTGCAGGAAAAAGGTGAAGACCTGATTGAGGCAACTTTACATGCCGCAAAAATGCGTTTACGCCCAATTATCATGACTACCCTTGCCTTCGGTTTTGGTGTACTCCCGCTTGCCCTTTCAACAGGTGCTGGTGCAGGAAGTCAGCACTCTGTCGGTTACGGTGTACTCGGTGGCGTACTCAGTGCAACGTTCTTAGGTATCTTCTTTATCCCTGTATTCTATGTGTGGATTCGTAGTATCTTTAAGTACAAACCAAAAACCATAAACACTCAGGAGCATAAATCGTGATGCAAAACGTATGGTCTATTTCAGGTCGTAGCATTGCGGTATCTGCACTTGCGCTTGCTTTGTCAGCTTGTCAAAGCATGCGCGGCCCAGAACCAGTCGTGAAAACCGATATTCCACAAAGCTATGCATATAATAGCGCTTCTGGTACGTCTATTGCTGAACAGGGTTACAAACAGTTCTTTAGCGACCCTCGTTTGCTCGGAGTGATTGATTTGGCACTTGCCAACAACCGCGACTTACGTACAGCAACGCTCAATATCGAACGTGCTCAACAGCAATATCGAATTACACAGAATAACCAGCTTCCAACAATCGGAGCAAGTGGTAGTGCAATTCGTCAGGTTTCTCAAAGCCGTGATCCGAATAACCCCTACTCTACTTATCAAGTAGGTCTGGGTGTAACTGCCTATGAGCTTGATTTTTGGGGCCGCGTACGTAGCTTAAAAGATGCTGCGTTAGATAGTTATCTTTCAACGCAAAGCGCACGTGATTCGACTCAAATCAGTCTAATCAGTCAAGTGGCTCAAGCGTGGTTGAACTATTCTTTCGCAACAGCGAATTTAAGACTTGCAGAGCAAACACTTAAAGCACAGCAAGATTCTTACAATCTCAACAAAAAACGTTTTGATGTGGGCATCGATAGTGAAGTTCCACTCCGTCAGGCACAGATTTCTGTAGAAACTGCGCGTAATGATGTAGCGAACTACAAAACACAGATTGCTCAAGCGCAAAACTTGTTGAACTTGTTAGTTGGCCAATCAGTTCCACAAAACTTGTTGCCAACCCAACCTGTAAAACGCATTACGCAACAAAATGTATTTACAGCGGGTTTACCAAGCGACTTGCTTAACAACCGTCCAGATGTAAAAGCTGCTGAATATAACTTAAGCGCTGCTGGTGCGAATATCGGTGCTGCAAAAGCACGTTTATTCCCAACCATTAGCTTAACGGGTTCTGCAGGTTATGCATCAACTGACTTAAGTGATCTATTTAAGTCTGGTGGTTTTGTATGGTCAATTGGACCAAGCTTAGACTTACCAATCTTTGACTGGGGCACTCGTCGTGCCAATGTAAAAATTTCTGAAACTGATCAGAAAATTGCATTGTCTGATTATGAAAAATCAGTTCAGTCTGCGTTCCGTGAAGTTAATGACGCGCTTGCAACTCGTGCCAACATTGGTGAGCGTTTAACGGCTCAACAACGTCTAGTAGAAGCAACTAACCGCAACTACACACTTTCAAATGCCCGCTTCCGTGCCGGTATTGATAGTTACTTGACGGTTCTTGATGCACAGCGTTCATCTTATTCAGCAGAACAAGGTTTGTTATTGCTTCAACAAGCAAACTTAAACAACCAAATCGAGTTATACAAAACTCTAGGTGGTGGTTTAAAAGCAAATACTTCAGATACAGTGGTTAATCAACCATCTAGTGCTGAACTTAAAAAGCAATAAGTTTTAAATAACTTATTCACAAAAGCTCACTTCGGTGGGCTTTTTTATTGCAACTCATCTGAATATTTTTTATCTTGAAACCTTAAGAATTTAGATTGATAAAAAACAATGTTATTGAGTAATTTAGAAAGTGTTCCAGGCCACCACATTGTAAAGCAGCTGGATGTTGTTTACGGAAGTACCGTTCGTAGTAAGCATGTTGGCCGAGACTTGATGGCAAGTTTAAAAAATATCGTAGGTGGCGAACTGACGGGTTATACAGAATTATTAGAAGAATCTCGCCAAGAAGCCATGCAGCGTATGATTGTAAAAGCCCAGCAACTTGGTGCGAATGCAATTGTGGGTATTCGCTTTTCAACTTCCAATATTGCACAAGGTGCTTCTGAGTTATTTGTATATGGCACAGCAGTGGTTGTGCAGCCTCAAGCCCCTCATCTACCCGATCCATTTAATGCATAGGTAGAAAATGGACAATCTTATTTTTCAGCTTGTTATTTTTCTCATTCTTTTCAGCATTGGTTGGGCTTTTGGCCGCCATATTGAACGAAAACATTTGAATGAACTTCTAGAAAAAGAGCGACAATTTACCCATATCAGAATTGATACTAATCGTTTTGCAACGAGTGATCAGCTAGGCCACTTTGTTAGTAGCAATGTTGTGATTTCTCATGATTACTTTAAATATGTATTGGCATCTATAAAAAATGTTTTAGGTGGAAGACTGACCAGTTATGAAAGTATTGTTGAACGCGCTCGCCGAGAGGCGATTGTACGTTTAAAACAACAAGCTCAAAGTGTCGGTGCTACTCATATTATGGGAGTTCGGCTGAGTACAACCGAACTCGGAATGCAAGGCGGAATGGTCGAAGTTTTTGCTTATGGAACAGCAGTTAAAGATTAATACTGCCCAACCTCAGAAAAATGAATGCGCGGATTGCCAATTTTTTTAGTTAAGTGTTGGCAAATTCGGGTAATTTTCCATTGGTCTTGTTGTTTTGCCAAAGTAAAATAATAACGACCAAAAGAATGAAAATAATCATTTTCTGAAAAACGATAAATTTGATAATTACATTCTAGCCATGCTTGATCTTGTTCAATCCGAATTAGAGGATTACTTAGGTTATGCTGTAGTCGTAAATGGGATAAAGCTTGTTGCCGAGAGCCTTTATATTCATGACAAGACACGACACATAAAGGTTCTCCTCTAAATTGGAAATAGTCCACCTCAAGTTGATCTGCCAACAACTCATCAAAAGCGTCCCAATTTTTCTGATCAAAGACCAATTGAAAACGCGTGACGACTTCTAAAATACGGTGATAATCCTGATCCATGGTGAACCTTCTATGCGGGTTTTTCACCAATTTAGCACAGCGAAATCACTTTTTTATTTTACTTTTGTTTTCCGAATCATTTTATAAAGAAGTTTTGGTGACATCCGAGAAACCATTACTCCTAGTTTTTCTTTAGCCCCACCCACAACAATATATTCTTGACCCTGTACTAACGCTTTTACAGCTTGCTCTGCAAAAATATCTGCCTCTAAACCATTTTCAATTGCTTCATCTTGATGGCCTTGAGGTTCCCCTGCACCATTGAGTGCATTGAAAGAAACATTAGTTTTTACAAAACCAGGGAAAATAACTGAAACTTCGACACCTTGATCGGAGACCTCAGCACGTAAACTATTTGCCCACATGTGAATCGCCGCTTTAGCAGCCGAGTAGCTTGCACGGTACTGTGTTCCCAATAAACCCGCTACACTCGAAACAAATACAACTCGGCCAGACTTTTGTTTTAGCATGGTCGGTAATACGGTTTTAGTTAACGCGACTTGTGAAAAATAATCAACTTCCATAATGGCCCGTTCAGTTGCCATGGTCGTGTCTTTAATTAAAGCACGTTGACTTAAACCTGCATTATTGATGAGCCAGTCAATACGGCCTTTCGCCTTTAAAATCTGCTTGTAAGCCTCTTGAACCTGCTTTTCATCAGTAATATCTGCAACCACAGACAAATGATGATCGGGGTTTAATAAGCCAACCCGCACTTCTTCTAATTCTTCAAAACGACGCGAGGTCAAAATCAACTTTGCGCCTTGTAAAGCCAACTCCCCTGCTAAGGCCTTACCCAAACCAGAAGATGCGCCCGTAATCCATACCACTTTATTTTGCAAAGTATCAAGTTTGGCCATGTGATGTTCCTATTATCTTTTTAAATTATGCTGCTTGATGCATGAAGGCCAAAAAGTGGTTGATATAATGAGTTGCTGTGGTCTGATCGACCTGTGTCCCTAACTTTTCCAAACGTTTATAGCCCAAATGCGTCGTCATGTTGATGACTCCGTTAAGAGTTTTATCGACAACCAAATTAAATTTTAAACGCTTTTTAGGTTCACGTACTAGGCTTGTTACGCCTAAATCCACAATTTGTATAAGCGTCTCGAAAGCAGCCGTAATACTTTGCATATTACCGTCACGAATTTGCTGTGTAAGGGTTTGGGCTTGTTGCACAAGTTGAAGCGTGACCGGATAGGTAATATAAACTTGCTGCCCTTGCTCTTTCATGAGAGATGTCATGTAGTCAACCAAGGGTAAAAGACGTTCATTTCCAAAGAATGAAACCGACCAAGGCATGTATTTTCGAAAAGTCTCTAAAACTTGCTGAATGACTTTTTCAGACTCAGCCTGTTGTTTTGGAGACATGGTTGCATTTCCTGACTGTAAAAGCACAGAAAAAACCTGCTCAATAATTTCACAAGAAAGATCAGACAATACATCCCCCAAAACTTTTGCCTGACTTTGACTTACCCCATCATGTAGTTTTTGCCGAATGGCCTCGAATTGGGTATAAGTTGAATCGGAAATTTTCAAAAAAACTTCATAACTCATCAGCAGCATCCTTTTTCAATACTTTTGTAATTTTTGTGCCGTGTCGCCACACGATTAAATTGTGATCCATCTTTCATAAATCTACCGTTTTTTGAAAAAAATACAAAACCGTTTATCTGTTTTCAGCACATTAATTTCGAGGCATTTTTTTGCTACAATAGATGCAATTTTTTATGCATATTCGATCTAAGCTACTATGACTGACGCTCAAACCGCTCAAAATATTGCAACCACATACGATCCAACCGAGATCGAAAAGAAGTGGTACAAAACGTGGGAAGAACAAGGTTACTTCAAACCTTCTGGTCACGGTGAATCATTCTGTATCATGATTCCGCCACCAAACGTCACTGGTAGTTTGCACATGGGCCATGGCTTTAACAATGCCATTATGGATGCCCTCACCCGTTATAACCGCATGATGGGTAAAAACACGTTGTGGCAACCAGGTACAGACCATGCTGGTATTGCAACTCAAATGGTTGTTGAGCGTCAACTTGGCTTACAAGGTGTAACTCGTCACGACTTAGGCCGTGAAAAGTTCATTGAAAAAGTTTGGGAATGGAAAGAACAATCTGGCGGCACGATCACTAAACAAATCCGTCGCTTGGGTTCTTCTGTAGACTGGTCACGTGAACGCTTCACGATGGACGAAGGTTTATCAAACGCAGTTAAAGAAGTATTCGTTCGTTTGCACGAAGACGGTTTAATTTACCGTGGTAAGCGCCTAGTAAACTGGGACCCTAAACTTCAAACAGCTCTTTCTGACCTTGAAGTAGAAAGCAAAGAAGAAAAAGGCTCACTTTGGCATTTTAAATATTTCTTTGAAGACAAATCAGTTAAAACTCAAGACGGCAAAGACTATTTAGTGGTTGCAACAACTCGTCCTGAAACTTTACTCGGTGATACTGCCGTTGCTGTTCATCCTGAAGATGAGCGTTATGCGCACCTTGTTGGTAAAAACATCGTCTTGCCAATTACGGGTCGTTTAATTCCAATCGTTGCCGACGACTACGTTGAAAAAGACTTCGGTACTGGCTGTGTAAAAATCACGCCTGCTCACGACTTCAATGACTATGACCTAGGTAAACGCAATAGCTTACCAATCATTAATATCTTCAACAAAAACGCCGAAGTTTTAGGTGAGTTTGAATATATTGCAAAAGCTGGCGAACAAATTTCTAAAACCATTACTGCACCTGCAGACTATGCTGGTTTAGAGCGTTTTGAAGCACGTAAAAAATTAGTTGCCCAAGCTGAAGCTGAAGGTTGGTTAGACCAAATCCAACCGTATGACTTAAAAGCGCCACGTGGCGACCGTTCAGGTGTAATCATTGAGCCGTTACTTACTGACCAATGGTACGTAAAAATTGCTCCGCTTGCTGAACCTGCAATTGAAGCAGTTCAAGATGGCCGCATTAAGTTTGTTCCAGAGCAGTACAGCAACATGTACATGGCGTGGATGCGTGACATTCAAGACTGGTGTATTTCACGTCAGCTTTGGTGGGGTCACCGTATTCCGGCTTGGTACGATGCAAATGGCAATATCTATGTAGGTCGTAACGAAGAAGAAGTACGTGCGAAAAACAACATCGCTGCTGACGTTGAACTTAAACAAGACGAAGATGTTCTTGATACATGGTTCTCATCTGCACTTTGGACATTCTCAACCTTAGGTTGGACTGGCGATGCACAAAAAGATGCAGCAAATGATTTCTTAAAAACTTTCCACCCAACAGATGTATTGGTGACTGGTTTTGACATCATTTTCTTCTGGGTTGCCCGCATGATCATGATGACCCTACACTTCATGAAAAATGAAGATGGTACATCTCAAGTTCCATTTAAGACTGTTTACGTTCACGGCTTGGTACGTGATGGTGAAGGTCAAAAAATGTCGAAGTCTAAAGGGAACGTACTTGATCCATTAGACTTGATTGACGGTATTGATTTAGAAAGCTTAGTTGCAAAACGTACAACTGGCTTAATGAACCCTAAAGATGCAGCGAAGATTGAAAAATCAACGCGCAAAGAGTTCCCTGAAGGTATTAATGCTTATGGTACTGACGCAGTTCGTTTCACGTTCTGTGCACTTGCAAACACTGGTCGTGACATCAAGTTCGACTTAAAACGTGTTGAAGGCTACCGTAACTTCTGTAACAAAATCTGGAACGCGACTCGTTTCGTTCTGATGAATGTTGAAGGTCAAACTGTTGGTCAAGAAGCGCGCCCTGATCTTTGGGAACTTCCAGAACAATGGATCATCAGCCGTCTGCAAAAAGCTGAAGCTGCTGTACATCAAGCGTTTGCAACGTATCGTTTAGACCTTGCTGCACAAGCGATTTATGACTTTATCTGGAATGAATACTGTGACTGGTATGTTGAGTTAACTAAACCAGTTCTGAATGATGCAGAAGTTTCAGAAGAGCGTAAAGCTGAAGTACGCCGTGTATTGCTTGCTGTGATGGAAGCTTCTTTACGTTTGGCTCATCCGTTAATGCCGTATTTGACAGAAGAAATCTGGCAGACTCTTGCACCAATGCTTGGTCAAGGTGGTCCAACGATTATGACTGCTCAATACCCTATTCCAGAGCAAGCAAAAATCAATGAACAAGCTGAAGCAGATATGCAGTGGCTTCAAGGTTTGATTGGTGCAGTACGTAACATTCGTGGTGAGTTGGGCTTAGGTAATGCGCGCTTGTTGCCAGTATTACTTCAAAACACATCTGATGCTGAACGTGAACAAATCATTCGTATTGAAGCATTGTTCAAAGCATTGGCAAAAGTTGAAAGCATTGAGTTCTTGAATAAAGACCAAGAGCCACCTTTGTCTTGCTCTAGCGTTGTAAGCCATGCATCGGTATTTGTACCAATGAAAGGCTTAATTGACCCTAAAGCTGAGCTTGCTCGTTTGCAAAAAGACTTGGATAAAATCCAAAAGCAACACGACCAAATCGCGGGCAAACTTGCAAATGAAGGCTTTGTTTCTAAAGCACCAGCGGCTGTTGTTGAAGGTGAAAAAGCGAAGCTTGCTGAGTTTGCTGCTCAGTTAGAGAAAGTTAAAGCGAATATGGAGCAAATTGCTGCGCTTTAATGCAGTAATTTGATTCAAAAAATCCCCTCAAATGAGGGGATTTTTTTATTTTTTAATAAATGATTTCGCTAATCTATTTTCTTTAGTAGCAAATGTAGTGTAGTAACGCTCTTGTAAAGCATAAATAAAGATTCTCAAATCTTCATCATTATTAATAATATATTTACCATTTTCATCTTTTGATAAATCATTAATCTGCTCCATATAAGAATGTAACTCTGTTTTAACAGCATCATCATATGAATTATATTGCGATAAAACTAAAGCAATATGTTTACTATTTACCATACTAATTTTATCAATATCAAAATCACTAGAAACATTCAAAAGTGGAAGATTTAAAAAAGTCTGTTTTTCTGGCTTAGATGCTTCTCTATATAATAAATTTAAGTTGTTAAAAACATTATTTATTCGGCTAATATTTTTGAAATATAAGGTATTTGTAGTGATATTATAAAGTGCGTCTGGTTCTTCATTGATAATAATAAATGGTTTTGTAACCACCTGAGCCTGCTCAGAAAAAGTTAAGACTTTCTTACCATAAACCTTAGATTTATTAGGGATTTTTTGTAAAACAAACCAATCAGTACCACTTTTTCTATAGACAATATATAGAATTTTTTGGTAATCACTCTCATCTATAGTTGGTAGGCTTGTTTTAATTTGACGATTTAATCTTTCTAAAGGATCTGAAATTTTTTCATCTTCATCAGATTCCTCATCCTCATCCTCATCCTTTTTTAAAACATGATAAAACCATTCGTCATCTTCAAGAGAACTTGGATATGTATATGGAACAGCTTTTATGTTATCTGTATCTAAAAATGTAAATAGATCCGGACAATTATCATCAGACAATACAAGATAAAATTTTGAGTTAGCCCTAGCATAAAGACAATTCATAAAGTGAATTCCATTTTTCTCAATTAGCTATTTTTTAAAAGATAAGTATGATTATTAATCTTAATTAAAGCAACCTCTTGTGTTTTACTACCATCAGAATTTATGAAAAAATCTGATGCTATCTTTACTTCTTTTTTTGTAATGATCAATATTCTAGATTTATCTTTGTTATTCACAAAATAAAATTTATACCCCAAGACTAAAAACAATGGATTGAAGTAGAAGAAGCGAGTGTTATACAAAATAAATAACATTAAAATAAAAAATAAAATAAAAGATTTTATTGTTGGTAGACTAATAGCTACAAATGCATACCCCAAATACACTGGCAAATAAAAATCATTAGCCTGTTCAAAAACATCTATTTGTTCTTTATCAAAAAGAATTTTATCTAATTTAAAAATTAAGTATTTAATTGAAAGATTAGTTAAAAAAATCAATATCAGTAGAATTAGACCGTAAGTTACATAAGGGAAAACTAGCTTTAAAACACTGCTATCAATTTTGTTAATTATTGGCAAAGATAAAAGTTCCGTATAATTGATACGCATCTTGAACTCATCGATCCATAATTTTTCATGTGAAATAAGAAAAATTAGAACCGCCAGAGCCATTGAAATCATTGTAAGGCATAAATGTACAATATTTCTTACTAACATTTTTTCATTCCTTACTTTATAACGTCCCTTAATTATCATATCAAATTAATTATTTAACATCTTATCAGAGACATAGTTTGTCGCAATAATACTAAAAATGTGATTTTATTAATCTTAAATTTAAGATTTTTATTTAATTCAGTTAATATTTTTCACATGATACTTAAATCATCGATAGATATATACGTGCATAAATTTCACATGAAATTCTCTCTCTTTATAGAAGTGGTGAGTATTAGTTCAGAACATTTCCGCCACAAATCCTCTAACACCACATCCGTCCGACCTAATGTATTACTGTTCCAATACCTTAAAACTCTAAAACCCAAAGTCTCTAAAAACTTAGTTCATTCAGCGTCATATTCTTTCTCATCATCAGTACCATGCTGCCTACCATCTAACTCAATGGCCAAGCCTAATTCATGACAATAAAAATCCACAATATATAATGCAATCACATGCTGTCTGCGAAATTTCAACTTCATGAATCGTTTAGAATGAAAAAATTGCCACATAAGATTTTCGGCATCTGTCGCATTGCTTCACATGGTTTTGGCAAATTCTAATAATTGTAGATTTAGCTTCATTCTTTATTTTCCATTTTAATTACTCTCACCCTAAGGGAGAAGGAGTATCCTTTGTGAATTAACTTATTATTCGATAAACAGTGAAGTTCCCTCTCCTCATCGGAGAGGGATAGGTTACAAAACCCCATGCCCCAATAACATCTCTACCCCACTCACTTTTTTCATATGTTTTAAACGTTCCTTTTCCCACTTCAACTGTTGTTTTAACTCAGCACAGTCAGCATCTACAGCTTTATAGACATCACTAATATGTACATGCTCTGCTTTCACATTCTTGGCTAACTGAAAAGAATCCAAAATCTCAGCAATTTGGCTTTCAAGCTGCTGACTTTGTGCATCTAATGCCAGTTTATAAAACCGCAACTGCTCGGCAGATAATTCTTTAGCGCCTAGCCCTTTATTCTGTTCAAGTTGTAATTGGAGTTTGAGTAAATAGAACAAGTCCTGCTTTTCATAGGCCTGACTTGCTTGTTGGAATAACTCAGTTTTTTCCTGTTTTTTTGTTTCATCTTGCTCACGGTCTGGGTGAATCATCGCGGCAATTTTTAAATAAACTGTTTTGAGTGACTGCGCTGCCATTTGCTCAGCTTGTTCACGTTTCTGTTGCTGTCTTTGCTGCTTGGCTTGTTCTCGCGCTTGTTGTTGCTCGGCAGCATACTGTTCAAAGTCTTCTTCAAGTTCTGGACTTTCATCAACGCTTTCTTCATATTCAGATTTTATTGGCTGAGCTTTTTTATTCTTTTTTACTAACTCTTGAGTATGTTGCTGATAAAAGGTATCAATTTGCTTCACTAAGTCCAACTGCTCAGCAGATAGCATTTTGGAACGCTTCAACATTTGTGCAAGCTGGGCATTTTTTTCATCGAGTTGTTGCATGTCTGCTTTAGAAAACTCATAGCTATGCAACATATTCCAAAGTTGATCCAACTGCTGAAATAAGACTGCATGTAAATCACTATACACAGGCATCAGTTTTTGCCGAATATGCTGTTGAATCTCGGCTTGCGCATTTTGCCATGTGCTCAGGCTAACTTTTTGCTGTTCTATTTTATCAATCAGGCGATTCAGTTTTTTCTGCTGTGCAGATGGTTCAGACCTTTGCTGCAAGCTCACTTTGAGATCAAAGGACATATTCATCCACCTGAAAAAGAAAAAAGTGTAGCAATAATCAGATGAGGAAGGTAGCCAAGCATTCTTTAAGTGTTAAGAGACCTAAAATTTATATCTTAAGAAATCCACCAAATCACCAGTGGTAAAGTGACGGCAGCACATAGAGTTTGAAAGCTAATCACGGCTGCCATAAGCTGACTATCGCCACCTAAAACTTTGGTTAAAATGTATGAAGCTGAAGCAGTCGGTAGCGCAAAGAAAATAACTAAAATTTGTGTTTGCAAGCTTGGCAAACCAAACCACATACAAACTGCGTAAGCCAAAGCAGGTACTGCTAAAAGTCGTGCAAACGTGTCTGCCGCCAATACCACAATGTCTTTTTTAATTTGCATAAACTGTAAAGCTGCGCCAACACATAACAAACCCAGTGGCAAACTCGACACTGAAAAAAGCTTGATAAAGTGAGTAAAGCCTTCCCAAATCGGGATTTGAAGTGCATTGACTGCTGCCCCTACTACACACGATGCAATTAAAGGATTTTTAAGGAGTGCAATCAAAACAGGTTTAATTGCCATGTGTTCTTTAGAGGTTAGAGCAAGCACCGAAATAACATTTACCAGTGGAATGCAAAGCGCCAATAAAATTGCCAGTATTGCCATTCCTTCACTTTTAAAAAGCGAAGTCACTAATGCCAAACCAATATAGGTATTAAAGCGAACCATACTTTGTACGTGCACACCAAAACGTGCAGGGGGTATTTGCCAAAACATTCGGAGGATGTATAAAAAGGCGGTGACTGCTAAAACCACAATCAACATCGCAATGATGGCTGTACTCAAGCTTTGTAAGTCAATTTTCGCGGTCGATAACGTACTGAAAAGCAAAGCAGGAAATAAAATATAGTAATTCAGCTTCTCAGCCCCAGCCCAAAACTCATCGCTAAAAAAACGATATTTTTTAAATAAGTATCCCGATGCAATTAGTGCAACTAAAGGAAAAAGAGATAAAACAATGCTATTCATTTCTTTTCTCGAGTTTTGTCGGGGCTTGCTAGTTTAGGAACTACCTTGGCTTACTCATATATTAAAGATAATGAAAACTCATGATAAAATGAGTTTTTACTCATAACAAATACAACATGACATTTACCCAACTTGAAATTTTCGCACTCATTGCAGAACTAAAAAGCTTTACTGCTACAGCAGAAAAATTGGGAATTTCACAGTCGGCAGTTTCTCATGCGCTTAAATCATTAGAACAACAATGGGGCATTAACCTGATTTCAAGATCCCAGAGTGATATTGAGCTGACTACGACAGGACAGCAGCTACTTACTCATGTAAAAGAGCTACTAAGCATTTCCGATACCTTAGAAAAAGAAGTGGCTGCAATCCACGGTTTAAATGAAGGCACATTACGTATTGGATCTTTTGGGGCTTCATCATCCATATATCTATTGCCTGAAATTTTAGAAACCTTTCGGCAGCGCTACCCTAAAATCGAAATTTATATTGATGAAGGTGAAGATAAAGAAGTTGCCCAGTGGTTATTGGAACGGCGCATAGAGGTTGGTTTTTTAATTATGCCAGATGAGCGTTTTGACACGTTTCCATTAATTGAAGATCGTTTTGTGGCCCTAATTCCGAATAGTTACGCGCTTGCGCAGCAACTCTATATTGATCCAGCACAGCTAGAAAACTGCCCTTTTATTATGACAATGGCGGGTAGTCGACATCAGGTCGAATTAATTTTAAAAAACTTTAATGTGAAACCCGACATCAAATTTTATGTTTCACAAATTCTAAGTATCGTCAGCATGGTCCATAACCAGTTAGGGATTTCGATTGTCTCTGATATGGTGCTCACCAAAGAGTTACTCTCACTTTATCCCCACGTGGTTAAACGCCCTTTTAAACCGAACCTTAAACGTTCTATTGGTCTCGCGGTCAAAAATAAAAAGCACATGAGTCCCGCTGCAAAAGCTTTTATTGAAGTCGCACAATCGGTTTGGTCAGATCATTAAATGATTACAAATAATTTTTAGGAATTTTATAACGAACTCTTTCAGGTCATTTTATAAGCGTATTAGATGACTTGTAACATAAAAAGCGCCAAAACTACCCCTCTTTAACCAAATCAACGCACCATTTATCGCCAAAAACCACTTATTTAATCCAAATTGGTGCGCTTATTGCATATTCACTTTTATGCAATTGAGTTTGTTTCGACAAACTTAGGTTTTTAGATTCCTTAAATCTATTTTGGTGCAATTTACAGACCCAGATTTGTTCCAAAATGGAATTTAGCACTTTTTTCGAGCATGCTATGCAAAATGTAGATCTATTTTTCTTATTACTTGGTGCAGTTTTGGTTCTTGCCATGCACGCAGGTTTTGCATTCTTGGAACTTGGTACGGTTCGCCATAAAAATCAGGTGAACGCACTTAGTAAAATTCTGACTGACTTTGCCCTTTCTGCAATCGCATATTTCTTTGTTGGCTACTACATTTCTTATGGCCAGCACTTCTTCCATGATGGTACGGTTTTATCAAGTGATCATGGCTATAACCTCATGCGTTGCTTCTTTTTACTTACTTTTGCTGCGGCAATTCCTGCCATTATTTCGGGTGGTATTGCTGAACGTGCAAAAATGCGTTCACAAGCAATTGCCACACTTGCTTTAGTTGCGCTGGTATATCCATTTTTTGAAGGTATGGTCTGGAATGGTAACTACGGTCTGCAAAAGTGGTTAGAAACAACCTTTGGCGCAGCTTTTCACGACTTTGCAGGTTCAGTCGTAGTTCATGCCATGGGCGGTTGGATTGCACTTGCTGCTGTCATTTTATTGGGTGCCCGTTCTGGTCGTTATAAGAAAGATGGTCGTGTAAGTGCTCATCCACCTTCTTCTATTCCATTTTTGGCACTTGGCTCATGGATTTTAATTGTCGGCTGGTTTGGCTTTAACGTCATGAGTGCTCAGCGTGTTGATGCAATTTCTGGCTTAGTTGCCATTAACTCACTTATGGCAATGGTTGGCGGTACAATTACAGCAAATGCGATTGGGAAAAATGACCCTGGTTTCTTACACAACGGTCCACTTGCTGGTTTAGTGGCAATCTGTGCAGGCTCTGACATTGTTCATCCAATCAGTGCACTTGTTATTGGTGGTGCAGCGGGTGCCATGTTTGTGTATCTATTCACCTATACTCAAAACAAACTTAAAGTTGACGATGTGTTAGGTGTATGGCCGCTACATGGTGTATGTGGCGCATTTGGTGGTATTGCAGTAGGCCTATTTGGTCAACAATGGCTTGGTGGCTTAGGCGGCGTATCATTTATCTCACAGCTCATCGGAACAGCGCTCGCAATTGCTATTGCGCTTGCTGGCGGCTTTATTGTTTACGGTTTACTTAAAGCGACCATTGGCATTCGCTTATCTCAAGAAGATGAGTTTCGTGGTGCAGATTTGTCTATTCATAAAATTTCGGCAAACTCTGAAGAAGGTATGTTTTAATTCTGTGTAGGCACGACAGAGTCTTTTCTTCTGTAATAGCAAATAACATCAGTCAATTACGTTACTTTTGTTTCGGCAAAAGTAACCAAAACCATTTCCATTCACAAAACCTGTTCCTTGTTTATTACTATTCAAATAGTTTGCAAAAACTTTAAACTTCTTATGCTCAACAGGTTGTGAATGGATACACTCACTCATCATTTTGGTCACGAAATTAAATTTAGTTTAAGAGCAATTTAAGTTTTATTTTATGTAATGCCTTTACTCACGATCTAATTGATGTTGCATGGCATGAATCAACAAAAACAATTTTTCCAGATTAATATCATTTTTCTTTTTCTCAGTTTTTTCCTGCTTTTAATCGTTTTTCCAGTGGGTGGGAAAATTGATATGTACCTCATCCAGCCTTGGATTGATTCAACAGGTCATTTTTTCAATCGAGACAATTGGTATCTAGAAAGACTTAATCATGAGATTGTAAAGCAGATCATTACTGGCATTTATGTCATCTTTTTCGGTCTATGGCTTGTATCATTTAAAGTTGAGAAATTAAAGCTTTATCGCTGGCAAAATGGTTATATGTTTTTTGTGAGCATGATTGGTAGCGCACTGGTTGGTCTCTTAAAATCACAATCTGCTCATGCCTGCCCTTGGAATATGGTTCATCCGACTGCTTTAAGTTATGTATGGGATTTTACTGCTAAGCATGGGCATTGTTTTCCGGGCGGCCATGCAAGTGCTGGTTTCATTTTAATGACAGGTTATTTTGTTTATCGTCTTGAGCAACCTAAACGTGCCTATTTTTATCTCATTTCAGGCATTTTATTAGGCTTTATGATGGGATGGGCACAAATGATGCGTGGAGCACATTTCCTGAGTCATAATTTATGGACAGGTTGGGTGGTTTGGGCGGTAAATATCTTGTTTTATGCCATTTGTATTCACCGCTTTGAATTTGAGAAACGAGTCAAACAAGAACTTGCCTAACTCAAGTCCTTGTTTCATGAACATGTAAAATCGTTGGAAGTTTGACCAAGACCGAAAGTCCACCAAGCTCTAAACTTCTGTCTAGTGTCAAATTCCCACCTAAACGTTGAGTTGCTCGATCTACAATCGATAGACCTAAACCACTCCCCACTTCAAGATGATGATGTACACGGTAAAAACGTTTTAAAACTTTATCATAATGCTCTGGGTCAATCCCCGCCCCGCTATCTTCAACTTGTATACACGCATCGCCATCTGTAGCAGTGAAAACAGAAATATTAATCATCCCTTCATGGGGTGTATATTTAATTGCATTATCAATTAAGTTAAAAATAATTGAATGAACAGTTGGTTCAACACTATGCATTTCAATTGGCTCGTTACGAACAAAGCCCAAGTCGATTTCTTTTTGCATAGCCAGATTAACAAGCTGTTCAACACAATTTAAAGCGACATCATTAAGCTGAAAAGCTCTCGTCGGTTCAATCACACTTAAAGAAACATCCTGCTTAGCCAGCGCTAAAAGCTGTGTCACCAAGTGCTGAATACGCGCTAATCCTTTACTCAAATTTTGCAGCGATTCCTGCTCAGGAAATTGACTAATTAAAATTTTAGTTTGTAAATTCAGAGCAGTCACAGGGGTTCGAAGTTCATGGGCTGCATCTGCAATGAACTGTTTCTGCTCGTTTTGTGCCTTAGAAATGCGCTCGAAAAGTCGATTCATTTCATCAATTGTGGGTAACAATTCTTGAGGATAATCTACAACTTCAATAGGCGTCAGCTCTTCTGAGTCACGATGAGTCAGTTCATTTTTAAAGTCATCGATCGGCTTTAACCCACGACGAATAATTGCAGCTAAAGCAAAAATCGCAAAAGGTAAAATAATCAAATATGGAATAAACATACTGCCCGCAAGCTCCCAAGCAAAAGCTTCACGGACTTTTTCTTGTTGGCTAATCTGGATTTGATAATCCTTTAATGGCAAAACATAAGTACGGATTAAACCTTGACTAGTTTTATGCGAATAAAAACCTGCTTGTGTAACGGGTGGAACCAATAAATGGAGGTGATGAGATAAATGAGCTTGGTCTTTATAAGCCCAAATATCTACAAATAGATCTTCTTCATGATAAGTTTTATGAAAATCAAACTCACTGCTTACCGTTTTCAATGGATATTCAGCTGTGCGCTCAGCTAAATAACGCATTTGCGTATCTAAAATTTCATCGACTTCTTGCAGTGCAACTTTATAAGCACTAAAAATTAATATACAACCTAAAATGACACTGAAAACTGAGGTGCCCCAAATCAGTCGTTTTTTTAATGAATAATGCACTGTTATGAAGTTCCAAAATTAAGTTACGATTGCCCTAAACGGTAACCCAATCCTCGAATAGTTCGGATAAAGTCTTTCCCAAGTTTGGCTCTCAAGTGATGCACATATACTTCAATCGTATTACTGGTCACATCACTATCGAAATCATATAACTTATCTTCAAGATTTGCTTTAGAAAAGATTTTATTTGGGTGACTCATTAAAGGAATCAGAATTGCCCATTCACGATTAGACAAATCAATACGCTGTCCTTTAAAGGTTGCAATATGTTGTTCAACATTTAAAACCAGATCACCACTTTGTAATAGTTGCTCATGATTCGCAAGCTGAGCCTCTACGCCACTACGGCGTAATAGCGCATGAATACGGGCAAGTAACTCATCAAACTCGTATGGTTTGATCAAGTAATCATCTGCACCATGGTTTAAACCATCAACACGGTTTTGTAACTGATCTCGCGCTGAAATAATTAAGACGGGAGTTGCCGCTCTTTGGCGAATTTGCTTTAAGACCTGCATGCCATCCATCATAGGTAGCCCTAAGTCCAAAAGAATTAAATCGAATTTATTTTTAGCCAACTGAGCCAGACCGTCTAAGCCATTATTGACCCACTCCACTTCAAATTGATGATATTGCAGCAACGTTATTGTTGACTCTGCAATCATAAAATCATCTTCAATCATCAAGATTTTTGTCATGTTCTAGGCTCGCTTTAATTCACATGGGCACAAGAGTGCAGCATATCCAGTTGAGGGTTGATGACCTGAGTTTTTACACCTAACAAACTCAGTAAGCTTGGGAATAAATTATCCTGACTTAACTTTTCTTTAGTTTGTTGGCCTAAACAACTCACTTGTGCAAGGTTGTGTTGTTTCCAGCTATCAGAAAACCACATCATCATTGGTACATGCGTTTGTTGGGTCGGTGCAATTGCATACGGTGAACCATGTAAATATAAACCATGTTCACCCGTTGATTCACCATGATCAGATAAATACCATAAACCTGTTTGATATTTCGATAATTCTTTTAGGTTATTAATGATCTGACTTAACACATGGTCTGTATATACAATTGTGTCATCATAACTATTTAATAACTCTGTTTGAGAACAACCCTGTATCGCATTAGTATCACAAGTCGGTTTAAACGGTTGATATTGGGCAGGTGCACGCTTGTAATAGGCTGGACCATGACTTCCGACTTGGTGTAAAACAATGAGTCGCGGACGAGTGTCTTCTTTAGGAATAGTCGCTAAATACTCATTTAAGCTATCAATTAAAATATCATCATAGCATTCGCCATCTTTACACCATTTTTGCTTTAACTTTTCAGGTGTTTTGTACTGTTCAACACGATCACAAGTGCCCTTACAGCCAGAGTTATTATCAATCCAAGTTACTTGGTAACCCGCACGTTTAGCAATGTCCAATAGACCTTCACGATGACTTGCTAACTGTTCATCATAATCAACACGAGGCATTCCAGAGAACATACATGGAACCGACACAGCAGTTGCTGTACCACATGAGCTGACTTGGGAAAAATTCAAAATATCTTGTTTAGAAAGTTCCGGATTCGTATTTTTCGAATAACCATTTAATGCAAAACTTTCCGCACGAGCTGTCTCACCAACAACGAGAACCATTAATTTAGGCAAGTTGCTTTGTACTTGCTGAACTTGATGAGCATCTTCTCCATAATGTATAAGTGGCAAGTTCTTCTTAGGTGCCATTTTGTGGTAATAAGACATTAAGGAAGAAATGCTATTTTGTGGTGAGATCATACCTTTCAAATCACGATGCTCACGAAAAATAGATGCAAAATCAACATAGTAAACAAATAGTAAAATACCCACGATTGCACATGAGGCTACAATCGAACCAAGCTTTTTCATCAATAAATAAGATACTTTTTCTTTTTTAAGTTTTACCTGCGTAATTAAAATAATAGGTAAAACCACAAAGAAAATTGTCCAAAGCCCAAAACGTAATGAAATTAAATCAGAAACTTCAGAGACATCGGTTTGTATCATATTTTGAATCTGATCTGGCGAGATGATTACACCTAATGTATTTACAAAATAAGAGCTAAAACCACCAATAAAGACCAGCAAAATTGCAAAAAGTTTGGCCGTCCATTTCCAGTTTAAGATTTGTAAAAGCGCATAATAAGCAGTAACCACAATAAACACTGTGGCAGCTAAAAATAGAATAGCCTTTACTCCAAAATATGGAGTTAAAATATCAATGCTATGGAAGAAACCAATATTGAGAATGGCCCCCAACCAAATAGCTAAAATTAAATTAAACATAAACAGCGAAATCTGTTTATTTTTTAAAGTAGAAAAAAAATTCAGCATCTTGGGTGACTACAATCTTTTTATGATGCTCTAATGTAGAAATTGAAACTTAAAAATGACTTAAATAAAAAATGATCTAATTCAGAAGCTTTAAAGCATACTAATTCTTTTAATTTATATAAAAAAAGACGAGGTTAGATTTAACCTCGTCTTTTGAGTTTTTAACTAAATATTGTTTTTAGAAACTATATTTAGCCATTAAACCAACACGGTTGTCTTTGTAAGACTTACCATCAAATGTATCACGTTTACCGTTAACGTATTCAACACCTAAATCAATTGGTTTAACTGGTGTGTAAATGACGTTAAGCCATGCTTGTTGAACTTTTTCATTACCAGCTGCATATGCTTTAGCATAATCAGTGCCGTCATCAGAGAACTGAGCACCATATGCTAGAGTAGAACGTAAGTTAGGTAAAATTTTATAAGTTCCACCCACTTGTACGGCTACAAATTCATTTTGCTCAATATCACCGTTTACGATTGTATAGGCCTTATTACTACCATATAAGTAGTTACTGTTACCTACAACATAAGATGCATCCGCAAATAGTTTTAAAGGATCAGATACTTTAAAGTCTGTACCAACAGCAACCCCCCAACCAGTTTGGTTATCACCGCCAGCTTTTGATTTATAGTTTTCAACTAATGCACGAGCTGAAGCAGAACCTTTACCATCTGCATAGCCTTGAGTGATTTTAGCAGTTAATACTGGCAAACTATATTTAATACTGTCATTTACCCAGCTACCATCTGTATCTTTTGTACCAGTAAGACCAGCGCTATCACCTTTTTCAGCCGCTACAAACAATTGTGTTGTTGGTCCTAGTTTGTAGTTATAGCGTACTTGTGGAACACGAGTAGTACCACCACCAATGTTTGTCGAGAAGTCGATCATTTCTGGTGCATGATTAGCTAAGAAGTTTGAAGTCGTTTGACCAAATAGCCAGTTATTATATGTTACATAAGCATGACGAACACGCAATGAGCCATTTGAATCTGTTGTTGAACCAGCAAAGTCAACTTCGAGTTTACCACCAACTTTAGCATCATTTACTGGAGCTGTGAAATCAAGGCCTAGACGAGTCGTTTTAGCAGTTGCACGAATTTTGTCTTTTGCTTCGCCTTTTGACTCAGCTACTTTACCAAAGTCGTTATCAGCACCTTCAATAATATAGTTAGCGTCGCCACGAACAAAACCATATAGATTCACATCAGCGCCAGCTTTAGATTTAAATCCTGCTAAAGGTGAAACTGGCGCAGCAGCTTGAGGTTGTGCTTTAACTTCAGCGAGTTGTACTTGCTGTTGTTGCTGTACTTGCTGTTGTTGTTGCTGTACTTGTTGTTGCTGTTGAATTAAAGCTTTAAGTGCTTCAACTTCTTTACGAAGCTGTTGAATTTCCGCTTTGTCGGAAGTTGCAGCATGTGCCCCACTCATCATTAAAGCTGTTACTGTAAGAGCTAAACTTTTAATAACGAAAGATTTACGATTAAGGAATAGATCCATCAAGAACTCCTAAAAATATATTTTATGTTGCCTATCCATGCCAAGTTGATTTACGCCATTAAATTAAGGGGCTAAAAAATCAACTCTCCTCCACTTTGGTTACATTAATTTTATTACCGCAACCAAAACCAATTTCAACGCTGTGCAAGACTAAAGCCCATAACCAAAGACATACTTTGTTTTACAGATTTTTACCTTAACTTCATGTTGTAACGAATCCTACACAACTCTCTTATCTTATAGAATGATTAAATCGTTATTTCATTATTCTTTTTTAGACTTTAGGCTAATAACCAATCTAATTGAACATTTTTCTGCCGATTTTGATTGATTCACATGATTTTTCTTGTTATCGAAATCCATTTTTTCTCCAGTTAGCTTCCATTTGCTACCCACACAAGATGGCACAATTAATAGCGCATTTAAATAGCTAAAAATATACATTTTTAAAAACATAGACAAAGGTATTAGATCTAGGCTAGATCATGGCTTAAGCAATATTAAGTTTCTTTATTTCATTTAGTTAACATTAATTTTCCTGTAGTTTTTCATGTTTCCAGAGATAAATAGGCAGTAAAGTAATCACTGCAATAATGACAATAGCTATCAAATAATAGAAATAACCAAGTACATCACCAATCACCCCACTAAAACTATAAAGAAGACCACTCACAGTCGCCATGACTGAAACCTGAAAGGTAAAATCTGTCCCCGCATATTCTTTGCGACTGTAATGCATGACTAGAGTCAACATAACCACCAATAACATTGCCGAGAAGGCGTCTTCTAACGCATTTACTATATAGATAGCCCAAACATTGAGCTGAATTTTTCGTTCATACGCATAGGCTAAATAAGCATAGGCTCCTAGACTCATAATTTTAAAAATTGAAAAACCCATTAATGCTGTTGGTCTTGAAAAGTACTTAAGCACTCCTCCTGCTATTGCCGCCCCAGCGAGTGCCGCTACTGCACCGAGCATCGTGATATAAACACCAATTTGAGTAAAACTTAATCCCATATCCACCATTAAAGGTTTGAGTAATGGTCCCGCTAAGCCGTCCGCGACTTTAAAAGTGATGAGTACTATTAACCAAGAACGGAGCTTTTTACTTTGGGAAAAATATCTCAAATAGGCTTTAATTTTTAGAACTAAATTTTGTTGGCCAAGTTTGGGTTCTTCATTTAGATGAGAAGTGTGTTGAGGCTCTTTAAATAATAAAACGGGTAAAGTATTTAAAAATACTATGGTTGCTAATAGCAAAAAAGTGGGTTGCCATGTTAACCAGTCTAAGCACCAAAGTACGGCACCTCCCCCAACAATAAAACCTAACCGCGAACCAATGACCTGAAATGTATTGCCCCAATGCTGCTGATCATGTTTTAACAAATTGACTGCCAAAGCATCGGTCGCAATATCTTGTGTTGCTCCAGTTAAATTCATAAAAAGAAGTGAAATAAAAAAGGCAAATAAATAAATGGGTTGATCTAAAGCTTGAACGGGGAAAAAAGACAAAATGCACAGTACAGCTACAGTCAAAAACTGAGTAGGTAATATCCAACTACGATAGTGACCTAAACGGGAAAGTGCGTGTCGGTCAACCCACGGCGCCCAAAAAATCTTGATTGACCAAGGCAACATTAATAAGCCAAAGCCACCAATATGGGCGAGTGAAACTCCTTCTGCCCTTAAGATCACGGGTAAAGCGTGCGTCATAAAGCCGACAGGCAGTCCTTGTGCCCAATATAAAGAAAATAGCAGAAGATAAAAATTTTGCTGCCGCAACATAGAAACCTACTTTTTATTTGTTTAATGAGGAATAACATCAAATGTCATGTTGTTCTTACATTTTGCCAATGAAGCATATATTTCAAAAGATTAAGATAAAACTAGGACAAGTTAAAATTTAAAAAAATATGGATCAATATTTCCCTAATTTACCTGATTTAGTACCTCAACGCGGTACTGCTTTAAGCCGGGCGCTATTTAAAAAACTTTTTTTAGCGCAAGGTTGGACAATTGAAGGCGAAGTTCCTAATTTTCCAAAAGCAGTTGCGATTATTTCCCCCCATACTTCCAATATTGATGGATGGTATGGCTTTCTTGCGATTTTCGGATTAGGTATCCAAATTACGGTATTAGGTAAAGATGCCCTTTTTAAACCACCGTTTAAACGAGCTTTAGATTGGGCTGGAGTCATTCCAGTTAAACGTGACACAGCCAATGGACTTACGGAGCAAGTCGTTGCAACCATTCAAAAATATGACAAGATCTGGATTGGAATGGCGCCCGAAGGCACACGTAAAAAAGCAAAAAAAATGAAAAGTGGCTTTTATCATATCGCTGCAAAAGCCAATATTCCCATTGTGATGTTTTCTTTTGATTATGATCACAAGACGATTCACTGCTTAGGTCACCTAAACCCAAGTGGCAACTATGATGAAGATCTCACCAAGATTTTTGAGCGTTATGAAGGAAAAATTTCACCTAAAAATCGCAATTGGCTCGCTGAACCTTTACAAAATCTAGTGAAAAAAACCTAGCAAAAATTGAGCAAATCTGGTCTCATGGCCCTTCTTAATTTATCTCGACATAGATTATTTTTAAAGATGAAAATTGCTCAATTTGCCAGTATTGGATTTATCTCTCTAGCACTATTTGGCTGTGATAAATTTAGCAAGACACCAACACCGACAACCTCAATAAAAGCCCGTGAACCTGTGATTGCACTTGCTTTAGGTGGCGGTGGAGCAAAAGGATTTTCACATATTGGTGTAATTAAGGTTTTAGAGTCTCACGGAATTAAACCTAAAATTGTAACGGGTACCAGTGCCGGTAGCTTTGTTGGAAGTATCTACGCAAGTGGACAAACGCCTTATCAATTGCAAAGTCTGGCTCTAAAGTTACAAGAGTCAGATATCCGCGATTTAACACTTAATCGTCAGGGTATTATTCTTGGACAAAAGTTACAGGACTACGTTAACCGTAATGTAGGCAATAAACCGATTGAGAAGTTCCCAATCCGTTTTGCTGCCGTGGCAACACGCCTTGATAATGGTCAAAAAGCTGACTTCATTAAAGGTAATGCAGGCCAAGCCGTACGTGCATCTTGTAGTATTCCGAATGTGTTTGTACCGGCAACAATTGGCAAACAGAAATATGTCGATGGTGGATTGGTTAGCCCAATTCCTGTTAAAACCGCTCGTGACATGGGTGCAGATATTGTGATTGCAGTCGATATTTCTGCGCGTCCAGCAGGAAATCGCCCAGCCAATATGTGGGGATTACTGGATCAAACCATTAATATTATGGGTCAACAAAGTATTAATGAAGAACTCAAGCAGGCAAATGTTGTCATCCAACCTAAAGTGGGCCACTTAGGCACGCTTGATCTCAAGTCAAGTAACCAAGCAATTTTGGAAGGCGAAAAAGCTGCTCAAGCACAAATACGCCAAGTTGAAACTGCAATTGCAAACTTCAAAAAATCTCCAGCTGCATTTAAGCCTGCACCACGCCCTAAATTCTAATTGAGGTGGTTTTTTTCTATCCACACTCCCCATCATCTGCTACAGTGGTAAAAGTGATATTGAGTCACTTTTACCCATCATAAAGATATATAAAAGAGCAGATCTATGGAGTTTGTTATACAACCTTGGCACTGGTTTGTATTGGGTATCTTACTTATTCTTTCTGAACTGATTCTACCCGCCTTTGCCGCGCTTTGGTTTGGTATTGCCGCCATTATGGTGTGCTTTCTCTACTGGTTATTTCCAGATATTAGCCTCACAACGCAAATTGTATTGTGGATAGTTCTGTCAGTGCTATGCACCATTCTTTGGTTCAAATTTATTAAACCATTATCAATTGATAAAACGAAAGCGGGATTACCCCGTGAAGCGACTATTGGTCAAATTGGTATGGTGATCCAAACCGGTCTCGACCATGATCAAATTATCGTTCGCTTTCCAATGCCTATTTTAGGGGCCGATGAGTGGAACTGTCGAAGCACCACACCAGTCAGAGTTGGTGATCGTGTTAGAGTTATTGATATTTCGGGTAACGACTTAATTGTCCAGTCCCATGGTACTTCATAAACATTAAAGATAAAGAGAGGGTATTTTCATGCCAGTCGGCACTATTATTGTTTTAGCCTTTTTGGCTTTTGTGGCTGTCACCATTTTTAAAGGGGTTCGTATTGTTCCTCAGGGTTATAAGTGGATTGTTCAACGTTTAGGGAAATATCATTCTACCCTTAATCCCGGGCTTAATTTTGTGATTCCCTATGTTGATGAAGTGGCTTATAAAGTTACCACTAAAGATATTGTGTTAGATATCCCATCTCAAGAAGTGATTACGCGTGACAATGCTGTATTACTCATGAATGCTGTGGCATATATTAATTTAACCACACCAGAAAAAGCGGTCTATGGTATTGAAAACTATACATGGGCCATTCAAAACCTTGTACAAACTTCGTTACGTTCTATTGTCGGTGAAATGGATCTAGATGATGCTTTGTCTTCACGAGATCATATTAAAGCGAAGCTCAAAGCTGCGATTTCCGATGATATTTCAGATTGGGGCATCACTTTAAAAACTGTCGAAATTCAAGATATTCAACCCTCTTCTACCATGCAAGCTGCCATGGAAGCTCAAGCTGCGGCAGAACGTCAACGTCGTGCTACAGTAACGAGAGCTGATGGTGAAAAACAAGCTGCAATTTTAGAAGCTGATGGTCGCTTAGAAGCATCTCGCCGTGATGCAGAAGCACAAGTTGTTTTGGCTGAAGCGTCGCAAAAGGCCATTGAGATGGTGACAAGTGCAGTGGGTGATAAAGAAACGCCAGTTGCCTACCTATTAGGTGAACAGTATGTCAAAGCGATGCAAGATATGGCGAAATCAAGCAATGCTAAAACTGTGGTTTTACCTGCCGATGTTTTAAATACAATTCGCGGAATTATGGGAAAACATAATTAATTTAGTTACTTTCAATACGTAATTGAAATCAAAACGGCGACCACTATTATGTCGCCGTTTTTTTATATTTTATATTATTGGTTTTTTAATTTTTTCTGATCTTTCAAAGGGAGTTTTTTTACAACCAAATCATAAGAATCGTGAATTAAATCTTGAAGTAAATCGGTTGTTAAGTTCTTATGCGGTGTAATCGAAATCCAGTGTTTTTTATTCATGTGATAGCCCGGAACAATAAATGAATAGAGTTCTTGATATTCCTGACTTTTATAAGGATCACATTTGATATTAATCATTTTGACGCCCGCGACTTCTGTAGTCAGCATGAATATTTTTTCTAATATTTTAAAAACTTCATATTCAGGCCCAAATGGATGAGTCTGCTCACTAAAAGGAAGATTTCGAGCGATTTCAATTGCATTTTGATGAAGCTGGGCACCATTCATTCTTTTCTCCTTTATTCATTGAATATGAATAGAAGTTATGAATATTGATTTAATATTATTAATTGGTACGTGCTAAAAGGAATTGTGAGATATCTACTAATTCTTTTGCATCGTCACCAAAATGAGCTAAAGCTTCAAAAGCTTGATCATGCAATTCTTTAGCATAGGCCTTTGCTTGTTCGAGCCCCATTAAGGCTGGGTACGTCGACTTTTGTACTTGTTCATCCTTACCTGCAGTTTTACCCAAGGTTTCGGTACTCGAAGTAATATCAAGAATATCGTCTAACACCTGAAAAGCCAAACCAATGGTCTGCCCATATTGACGTAACTTTGGAATTGCTTGATCTGTTCCAGAGAAAATTGTCACTGCACCCATCATAATGGCCGCTTGAATGAGCGCACCGGTTTTATTGCGATGGATATTTTCAAGTTCGTCTTGAGTGATTTGCTTGCCTTCAGCTTGCAAATCTAAAACTTGTCCAGAGACCATTTTAGAGCTGGCAGTTGCTAAAATCTGCATTTGTTTTAGTACAATTGCGGCATCGGTACCCTGCCCTTGTTCATCAAACAAACGGCTACCTAAAACCTCAAAAGCCATTGATTGTAAAATGTCGCCTGCAAGCAAAGCCGTATCTTCACCAAACGCAACGTGACAAGTCGGCTGACCACGACGAAGCAAATCATTGTCCATACAAGGCAAATCATCGTGCGCTAATGAGTAACAATGAATAAGTTCAACTGCGACCGCAGCACGGCGAGCCGCAGCAAAATTCGGATTTGACTGTAAAGAAGCCGTGGCATAACACAAAGCCGGACGTACACGTTTTCCACCAAGCATGACTGCATGGTGTACTGCACTTTTTAAAGGCTCTGGAATTGAGAACGCGGCCAGTGTCGTCAATAAATCTTGTTGAATACGTTGTTGAGCTTGTTTTAAAACATCCGCATTAACTTGAGAGAGTGATGACACAGTCGCCTCGATAAAATCAGTAGAGAAATTTTATTGAATGTAATGAAGCATTCATGCGCTACATCATACACGATTCGCTGTTAAAAGTGGGTGATGAGTTTTTGAAGGCAACTGTAAAAAGCCTCTACATGATTGAGAGGCTTTTTCTTATTTAACAACTTTTAGAAGCTGTCACCTGGAACGCGTACCCAACCTTCCATTAACACACGTGCACTGCGGCTCATAATGGCTTTTTTCACGACCCATTGATCATTAATCAGTTCCGCTTGAGCACCAACACGTAATGTTCCAGATGGATGACCAAAACGTACTGCTTCACGTTCGCCGCCGCCAGCAGCAAGGTTTACTAACGTTCCCGGAATGGCAGCTGCTGTGCCAATCGCAACCGCTGCTGTTCCCATCATCGCATGATGTAATTTACCCATCGACAAAGCACGAACCAGTAAATCGACATCACTCTCTGAAACTGACTTACCACTTGAAGCGGTATAGTTTTTAGGTTTAGAAACAAAAGCAATTTTTGGTGTGTGCTGACGCGCTGCTGCTTCTGAAATATCTTTAATCAAACCCATTTGTACCGCGCCATAGGCACGAATTTTTTCAAAACGTGCTAGTGCAGTCGCGTCACTATTAATATGATCTTGTAATTCTGTACCTTGGTAACCTAAATCTTCTGCATTTAAGAAAATAGTTGGAATACCTGCATTAATGAATGTCGCTTGGAAACGGCCAATATCAGGAACATCTAATTCATCAACGATATTTCCTGTCGGGAACATATCACCGCCTTCTTCACCATCATCGGCTGGGTCTAAAAACTCAATTTGAACTTCAGCGGCAGGAAACGTCACTCCATCCAGTTCAAAATCTCCGGTTTCTTGAACTTGACCATTGGTGATAGGCACATGCGCAATAATAGTTTTTTGAATATTTTTCTGCCAGATTCGAACCGTACAGAGGCCATTTTCAGGAATACGATCTGCATCAACTAAGCCATTTGAAATCGCAAAAGAACCAACAGCAGCAGTCAAATTACCGCAGTTACCACTCCAATCTACAAAAGCCTGATCTATTGAAACCTGACCAAATAAATAATCGACATCATGATCTGGCTGAGAACTTTTAGCGAGAATAACAGTTTTGCTGGTACTCGAAGTGGCTCCTCCCATCCCATCAATTTGTTTTCCATAAGGATCTGGACTACCAATGACTCGTAGTAACAGCTGATCTCTTGCTTGACCTGCAACTTGAGCTCTTTCCGGCAAATCATCAAGTTTAAAAAAGACACCTTTACTAGTTCCACCACGCATATAAGTTGCTGGAATTTTAATTTGCGGTACTGAACTCATATCAACTGTTATCCTTACTATTATGTTCTTCTATATCAAAACAAGCATTCTTGTTTACCCTTCTCTGCATCTTAAATTGTTTTAAGGCCAAGAGATAGCGATCTGCTTTATACATCAATCGTATTGACGCGAGCATATTTTGAGAATTAAGCAATATGCTGACAATGACTTAATCTAAGCAAAATCTAAGAAAAAAAGTCTATATGAAATTATATTTTTTAGCGTACTTTTCACTCGATATTAAAATATTAAAAGTAAGATTATGATTTTAAATATTTTTTATAATTACTTTTCAGTCACAGCTTATTAATTTGTAGTCTAGGCTAAAATAACTCCATCTATTAGAATAATTTACTTATTCATTGTGAGTGAAGACCTTTGACCAACGAATCTTCTACACTGCAACGAGGACTAAAAAATCGACACATCCAATTAATTGCTATGGGTGGAGCAATTGGTACCGGATTATTTTTAGGCTCGGCGCAAGTGATTCAATCTGCGGGACCATCCATTATTTTAGGATATGCCATTGGCGGCTTAATCGCGTTTTTGATTATGCGTCACTTGGGAGAAATGATTGTTGAAGAACCTGTTGCAGGATCGTTCAGCCATTTTGCGTATAAATATTGGGGGAAATTTCCCGGATTTTTAACCGGATGGAACTATTGGATACTCTACGTTCTGGTTGCGATGAGCGAGCTCACCGCGGTAGCCAAATATATTAATTATTGGTGGCCTCATATTCCAGCGTGGACTTCTGTCTTATTTTTCTTTGTCGTGATTACGGCAATTAACCTAACAAACGTCAAATTTTATGGTGAGTCCGAATTCTGGCTCGCTATTATTAAAGTTGCTGCGGTCATCTCTATGATTGTTTTTGGGCTTTATTTACTATTTACAGCAGATGTAGGCTCAAATATTTCATTTAGTAACCTTTGGTCTCATGGTGGATTTTTTCCAAATGGCTTTAGCGGCCTCTTCTATATGTTGGCTTTCTTGATGTTCGCCTTTGGTGGTATTGAACTGATTGGTATGGCCGCAGCAGAAGCAAAAGATCCGAAAAAAACGATTCCAAAAGCAATTAACCAAGTCGTTTTCCGTATTTTGATTTTCTATATCGGTTCACTAGCGATCTTACTTTCATTAGTGCCATGGAACCAATTAGATCTTGGCGGTCTCGACAAAAGTCCATTTGTTATGATTTTTAGCCAAATGGGAATTGGTTGGGCTGCACACTTACTTAACTTTATTATTTTAACTGCTGCTCTATCTGTTTATAACAGTGGGATGTTTGCAAATAGTCGTATGCTATACAGTCTCGCTCAACAAGGTAATGCACCAAAAGTTTTTGCAAAAACCAATAAACAGGGGGTTCCTATTCCCGCTGTTCTGCTTTCTGCTTTATTAATCTTTGGTTGCGTTCTTTTAAATTACTTTGTACCTGAAGATGCTCTTGGACATCTTATGTACGTTGTGGTTGGTGCACTTGTTCTAAACTGGGCAATGATATCAATTACACATTTGAAGTATAGACGCTTTGTTAAGCATGCGAATATTAAGACATCTTTTCCAGCGTTATGGTCACCTTTTAGTAATTACTTAGTTTTAGCGTTTATTGCTGTGGTTCTCTATATTATGTGGACTCAAGGTTTCAAAGAGTCAGTAATGATGATCCCTATTTGGATTACTGCAATGCTCGTACTTTTTGACTATTTAAATCCTAAAAAACTAGATTCCATTGAGAATCCGGAAGAATAAATAAATCTAAAAAGCCATTGTCTCGACAATGGCTTTTTTGTTTATAATCAGAAAATTATGCGCCCTTAGCTTAACTGGATAGAGCAGTTGCCTCCTAAGCGACCGACGTGGGTTCGAGTCCCGCAGGGCGCACATATTTCATAACTTAATCCTTCACTTCAGCCAACAACGTTTCAGCTGCAAGTTTGCCTAAATTATTAGAAGCAAGCGGACTATCACCAGTTAGCAATTTACGGTCTCTATGACATTGACCTGTAATGCTCTTATTTAAAATTTCGACACCGAGTTTTTCAAGGTTTTCACCTGCTAGCCAAGGTAAAGCACCTGGCATATAACCGATATCAATATTTGCTCCCTTATCTAATGAGTCAGGGAATACACAAATTTGATAACCTTTAAAAATACAGTTTTCTGGCTGTTCATCTACTGCCGCAGCCAGTAATGAAGCTGGACCATGACATAAAGTAATAATAAATTTATCTTGTTCAACCGCCCATTTAAGGACTTCTTTCACCTCAAGGCTATGTGGAATTTTAGCTAATACGCCATGCCCACCCGGAATAAATACAGCCGCATATGGTGAGTTTTCACCGACTGCATTTTCTAAAATGTCAGCTAGTTTTAGCGGATTTTTTAATTTATCTGCATATTTCTGAAAAGTGTCTAATACCACTTGTTCTTGTTTTGGCATTGCCCACAGTTCAAGCTTGGCTGGATTACCTGAAAGTGTCGCAATATCAATTTCGAAGCCTGCATTATCTAAATGAAACATCGGTAAAAGCATTTCTACAGGATGGTTACCTGTTGAAAAGAACTTACCGTTTTGCATCTGAATATAACGTTCATCAGTTGCAATCATTAAAACTTTTTTATTGCCCGCATACGGCGTTGAATAAGTCGTGCCATCGTAATCGGTTTTAGGTGCAGTATATTGACTCAGTGAATAAGGTGATGGGAAAAAGGCATTATCTTCAGCCAAATCTGGAGTAGGATTTTTATCATCAATATTTGCGGTATTCATTGTTACTATCCTTTTTCATCAGTATGGAAAGAAATAATAAGGTAAGAACCCATTTTTATTTCTTACTCAATTTATAAGTGAAGTTATGGAACTGGTGCAATCTGCCAATAGAATTTGGCAATTTTTATAGAGAAATAGGCAGAATCTAGAATTATAAAATTCAGTTTAGGCGAACCTGTCGTTCGCCCAAACTTCAATGATTACAGTATTACGCATTCATTTCTAAAACGATCTTTCCAATATGATCACCTTGTTCCATACATTCGTGAGCACTTTGTACATCTGAAAAAGCATACGTTTTATAAATTTGTGGTAAACATTTACCTTGAGCCAATAATGGCCATACATGCTCATGCAAAGATTGTGCAATCTCTGCTTTTTCTTGGCTATTACGTGCTCGCATCGTTGAACCCGTAATTGTGGCACGTTTTAAAATCAGTTTTTGTAAATCAAATTCTTTTGCGATTCGACCACCCATAAAACCAATAATGACAAGTCGGCCATCACGTTTTAATAGATTTAAATTTTTTGTGAAATAAGAACCACCCACAATATCCAAAATAACATCAACACCTTGATCTTGAGTATGTTTCAAAACTTCTTGCTCAAAATCTTGGGTTTTATAGTTAATTGCTGTCGTTAAACTTGAGAGTGCTTCAACTTTATCTTCACTACCAACCGTAGCAAAAGTTTTAATCCCCAAAGCATGGCAAATGGCTAAAGCTGTGGTTCCAATACCACTTGCCCCACCATGAATCAGTGCGGTTTCATCTTTCTTTAAACGGCCAATATCAAATAGATTTGCCCAAACTGTAAAAAATGTTTCCGGAATCGCAGCAGCTTGAGTAAATGATAAATTTTCAGGTATTGGTAATACTTGAGTTGCAGTTACCGCACAATATTCTGCATAACCGCCACCATTTGTTAGGGCGCAAACTTTATCGCCAACCTTGAATTGATCGACTTGCTCGCCTACAGCAACCACAACACCAGCGACTTCAAGTCCGGGTATTTGAGTAACACCTTTAGGCATAGGATATAAACCCATACGCTGCAAAACGTCAGGACGGTTAATTCCAGCAGCCTTTACCTCAATTAAGACTTCATCTGGTTGAGGTGCTGGAATATTTGCATCTTGAAGTTTTAGAACCTCAGGTCCACCCGGAGCCGTAATTTCAATAATTTTCATGGTTGTTGGAAGGGTCATATAATGCTCCATGTTTGATTTATATTTCAAAATACTAATCTACGTTAAATAATTGAGGACTTGGGTGGAACTCCAAACAGTCGCTTAAATTCTCGGCTAAATTGAGAAGCACTGACATAACCAACTTCATAGGCTGCTTCTGCTACACCCATTTTATTATTCATGATTAACTCACGTGCCTTATGTAACCTAGTAATTTTGATGTACTGTAAGGGAGAATAATTCGTCACCTTTTTAAAAGTCTGATGAAAAAGCGATATGCTCATGCCCGCTTGTTTCGCCAAATCTTGAACTGTTAAGTTATGGTAATAATCACGCTGAATAATTTCACAAATGGTATAAATCACGCCATTTCGACTTGCCATAGCAGATAAACTTTCGACTAGATTGCCGCCTGAAGCCTGCACCACACGATAAACCAATTCTCTTTTAACTTGCTCACCCAATATAAAAGTATCTTGTTTAGAACGAAGTAAATTGAGTAATCGTAGAGCAACCTCTGAAATAGTCACATTCATGTCAATCACTCTAAGCCCACAGCTTAATTTTAAATCTTCTGAATGAGCATCTTCAGTAAGCCCTTGTTGCTGTTTATCCATTTTAGTAATGAGATCAGTCATCATTTGTGGTTCAAACTTTATTGCGATTGCCAACAGGGGTTCATTATTTTCAACTACAGTATCGCAATCAAACGGTATTGCAATTGAGATAAATAAGCACTGTCCTTGTTGAAACTGAAAGATTTCTTTACCAATATATCCACGCTTTAATCCCTGTATCACTAAAACAATTGAGGGTTCTTGCAGCACGGCAATAGGTGGTGTGGAATGATCTACCCGCATTAAGGTGATGTTAGAGATAAAAGTAGGATAGAGGCCTTCTGCTGGAGCCAAGTGCAAAAATGCATCGACCAAATGTTCTGTAAGATGATTTTGCGGCATAGTTTTATTGTGAGAGGTAATCTAATAATCAATATAACAATGAACTTAAAATGAAAACATCTGTCTTACGTTTACTTTGTATAAATAGGCAATTCAAATCAATTTTTAGGCATAAAAAAACCTAGAGCATTCTAGGTTTTTTCACTTTATCTTGCTATTTAAGCCGATAAATTAAAGAACATTGCTGCAATCAGAATAATTACGCCAAGTACAATTCGGTACCAAGCAAATACACGTAACGTGTGACGCTCAACAAACAGTACCAATGCTTTTACAACAAACAGCGCGGCAATAAAAGCAGCAACGAAACCTACCCCAATATTAATCATATTGTCTGAAGTGAGTACGTCAGCATTTTTAATCAAGTCAAAAGTCGCAGCACCCAACATGGTCGGCATTGCCAGAAAGAAAGAGAACTCTGTAGCCGCTTTACGTGATAAGCCTGCAAACATTCCGCCTACAATTGTTGCGCCTGAACGTGAAGTTCCCGGAATCATCGCCACACACTGAGCAAGACCTACTAAAAGCGCTTGTTTAAAAGTAATTTTAGTTGCATCTAGGGTCTTATGTTCAAACTGTCTAGATTCCACCCAGAAAATAATAAGAGCACCGACAATCAAAGCAATCGCAACCACAATTGGACTAAATAGAACACTTTTAATAAAGTCGACAGCTAGAACACCAATAATGACTGCTGGAAAGAATGCAATAAGCACACTGATCGCAAAATGACGTGACTCCACATCACCGCTAAAGAATCCCTTAATCAAGTTAATAATTTTTTGTCGGTATAACCAGCACACTGCCAAAATAGCACCTAACTGGATTACGACCTCAAATACACGACCGCCGTCTGAGTGGAAATCGATAATATGACCAAATAAAATTAAATGGCCTGTACTCGAGATGGGTAAAAATTCAGTTAAGCCTTCGACAAAGCCTAAAAACAGTGCTTTTATAACTTCAAAATTTTCCATAACTTGCTCAAAGAAAGTTAATCATTAGAACGACCTAAAATTTGTTTTATCGAAATTGGTAAGTCAATAAATTAGACTTAACACATGTTCAATATCAGATCATTTCTAACGTTTGTGGTTATTGCCCCTAGTTAAAGGCAGTTTATTTAAAGTGCGATAATGTATCACATCATGATGACAAACTTGGGTTAACTATCGTAAAAAGATAAAACTTGGTTAATAACTACCAAAGTTTTTCTTGTTATAGACAAAGCTTTTTACCTTTACTTACTCTACAAAATGATCTTAAAAAGTCCTTAAAAAAACATGATATTATTCTGATCAAATGCAGCTCATATCAAAAATTCTATCTGAATGAAAAATACCAAAATTAATGCACGCCATCTCATTATCGATTTATTTCTTTCCTCTGCTTATCCTCAGCTCACCATTAAACAAATATTGATTGCCGCTAAACTTTTTAATATGAGTGACAATGGTATTCGTGTGGCTACGACTCGGCTATTAAATGAAGGCATGATAGAAAGTGTAGAACGCGGTATTTATCAACTTTCGCCATCCACCAAAGAATGGGCAAAAGTCATTTTGAATCGTAAAAATGGCATTAAGCAGACTAAAGAATGGCAACATCAATATCTGGTAGTCTTTACTGGAACTTTAGGTCGTATTTATCGGACCGCTTTAAAAAAGAGAGAACGCGCTTTAAGTCAATTTGGTTTTAGAGAACTCGAAACTGGAATTTATATACGTCCAGATAATTTAGCGTATAGCTTTGAAAAAACATGTGAAGAGCTCATTTTAGCAGGTCTTGAAAATGAAGCTAAAATTTCTATTATTCAAAAATTTGACGCAAAAACAGTTTCGTTAATTCCTTCTTTGTGGGATACCAAACAGCTTGAAAAGAACTATGAAATGTATAGTCAAGATATTCAAGAATGGCTTTTGAAATATAAAAATTTATCCTTAAATGAGGCCGCTACCCAAGCTTTATTATTAGGACGTGAAACCATTACCTTACTCATGAATGATCCTCTACTGCCTTCTCCATTTGTTGATGAACATGCCCGCAATCAGTTTGCTCAAAATGTACAGCAGCTCGATTCGATTGGACAAAAGCTGTGGCAGAAACTTTATGAAAATGAATTAGCCCACTAACGGGCGATTTATTTTTTTACAAACAAATATTTCACATTATTAAATTTTATGATTATATTTGTAATATAAAATATGAATGCCAAAATCTGATTTGGGAGAATAAAAATGAATGCACAAGTGAGTGTGACCGATCTATTTAGCAGAGAAGAAATACAAGAGCTCACACAACCCTCAGATGCATACGGCGCTTGGGCTGTTGCAAGCACATGGGCCGTTATTGGCGGAACATTTGCGAGCTTAATCATGATGTGGGATTACTTACCGAGCTGGGGCAAATTACTTGCTTGTATGCTAGCTTTGGCCATATTGGCGGGTCGCCAGTTATGTCTAGCAATTTTGATGCATGATGCATCGCATAAAAGCTTGTTCAAAAATAAAAAAATAAATGACTTTGTAGGTGAATGGCTATGTGCCCGCCCAATCTGGAATGATCTACAAAAATATCGCGTACATCATGTTCGTCATCATGCAAAAACATCTACTCCAGATGACCCAGATCTTTCTTTAGTTTCTGGTTTTCCTGTAAGCAAAAAATCGCTTACTCGTAAATTTTTACGCGACTTAACGGGTATGACGGGATTAAAGTTTAGCTTTGGCCGAGTATTAATGGACCTAGATCTAATGAAATGGACCGTTGCAAATGATCAGGTGTGGCTAGATCGAAGCAATAAAGATTTCGTTGACTATGCCAAAAGTCTTATAAAAAACAGTAGTGGTGCCATTGCTACCAATGTTGCTCTTTATGGTGTTTTAAAAGCTTTTGGCCAGCAACGGTTTTATTGGTTATGGCCTTTAGCGTATTTGACACCCTTTCCTTTATTTTTAAGAATTCGCTCAATGGCCGAACATGCAGGTATGCAAACGAGTAATACAGCTTTAACCAATACCCGTACTACACGTGCAGGTTGGATTGCTAGAAGTTTTGTGGCGCCTATTCATGTCAATTACCACATGGAACACCATTTAATGGCTTCGGTGCCCTACTTCAAACTGCCGCGCATGCATCGTCTATTGAGAGATCGCGGACATGTTCCTGCACCGCCTAGCTATTTTGAAGTGATTGAATCACTCTCATCTAAGCCAGAACAATCTACTTAATTGACTCAAATCATAAATGAAAGGCCATGAATTTAAATTTGTGGCCCTTTAATTTGAATCCGCCATTTTATGCTGGGTTTGGAAATATTTAGGCGTCATCCCCATCCAGCGCTTAAACGCACGAGTGAAGTGAGAAGTCTCGGCATACCCCAGCATTAAAGCCACTTTTTCAACCGACATGTTATTTTGTGCTAAAAGTTTCTGAGCATGGTCCTTTTTCAGTGAGTCCACCAAAAAGGTAAAACTAGTGTGATCAAGAGCTAAATAGCGTTGCAAAGTTCGCTCTGACATATTCATGATATGAGCCACTTGCCCAACTTTTAATGCCTCAATCTCCCCATTCAAAAGCAATTTTTCGGCAACTTGTTTGACTTGTCCTTTCCAACCACTTTTTAAGTTTAATTTCTCTATATCCCGCTTACATTGCGCATTTAATAACGGCACTAGCATTGGGTCTGCCGTTAATACAGATTGTGCTAAATACTCTTTTGGAAATATCCAACGATTACCCTTTTGGTTAAATAAACAAGTCACAGCCAGTTGATGACTGATTTGGCCAAAACCTATCGGCTCTGGCATTTGTAATTCAACTTTTCCCAAATGAGAAAGCCCTGTTAATTTTTTTGCAATTTGAACAAAACCGACTAACAAAAAAATGTTGGCATTGGGGCTCAGCTGAAATGCATTGACGGGCTGATGAATGGACCAATATGCATCATTATTTTCTTGTTTTAATTCTGGTTTAAAAACCTTACAACGTGAACCAATGAATTGTTCAAGTATTTTCAGTGCTTCTCCTAAATTTGGAGAAACTATGGCAGCCATTCCGACTGAACCATAACATGAAGCCGTCATGCTTAAAGCTAAATATCCTGCTAATGCTGGCTCTTTGCATAACTCGATCGCCCGTTCAATAAGCTGATTTAAGATGTTGAACTCAACATACCAGTAGGGCTTTTTTAATTGATCTAAAGTTATTCCACTTCCATCTAAAAGCTGCTCACCAGAGACACCCCACCGCTTAACAGTCTCAACGATTAAATTAATATAAGTTCCGGGTAATTCTGGATTCATGAGCAACCCATATGAGCAAAATAAAATGGCGCGAAATGGTAAAAACTGTCAGTTCATGAACTATGCCATGCTTTTAAATTGATGCATAGTTATTCAAAACAAAATCCGCTGAATTGCACTAGACAGCACAATTTCTGAAAAGAATACAGGTCCTCCCCTATGAACATTCTAATTGTCCATGCTCATCCAGAACCACAGTCTTTCACCACTGCTTTAAAAAGTACAGCTAAGCAAACCTTAGAAAAATTGGGGCACAGCGTAGAAATTTCAGATTTATATGCGATGCAATTTAACCCTATTGCATCCCAAGAGGATTTTTTAGAGCTTAATCAGCCTGAGTATTTTAACTATGCACTAGAACAAAGAAATGCCAGCAAAAATCAGCTTCTAGCTCCAGATATTCAAGTAGAAATTGAAAAGGTAAAAAAAGCTGATCTCGTCATTTTAAATTTCCCACTTTATTGGACATCTGTGCCAGCAATTTTAAAAGGCTGGATTGATCGTGTGTTTGTATCTGGGCTTTTTTATGGGGGTAAGCGGTTTTACAACCATGGCGGCATGATAGGTAAAAAAGCGATGTTGTGTTTAACACTCGGTGGTAGAACACACATGTTTGGAGAGAACTCAATTCATGGACCAATCGAAAATTATTTATCGCCGATTCAACGTGGTACTTTGGCATATGCTGGTTTTGAAGTCCTACCTCCATTCATTGCTTACCATGTACCATACATTAGCCAAGAAGCACGACAAACCCTTCTTGAAGACTATGTAATCTACCTTACTCATCTGGACCAGCTCGAGTCATTAACATTTCCCAAACTTGAGCAATTTGATGAACAACTCTACCCACTCTAATGCAATGTTTTAGCTCTTAAAATTAAATAACCGAATTTAGATCATTATTTTCGGTTTTTTATACACATAACTTTCAAATATAGAATCCAAATTCGCTCAAAAAATAGATCAAATGGTAAAAAAATTAAGGTAAACTTTTTCATAAAATGAATAATATAAAATTTAATCAATAATATACAGATGTAGAGAAACTGGACTTATCAACTAAAAATGACAACTAATACTCATTTCATAATCACTTAATTCATATTTTTACAAAAAAATCTTTGACCATTTTTCTTGGATTTGTGACAAAAATGTCATAAAAATAAAGGCTACCACTAATAGATAAAAAATATAAATATCAATTAATTAAATTAATTTAACAATGCAAATATTCCTTCATATTTCATCCATTATTGACATTATTTGTATAAAAAGTGAGTACTCCTCAGTTCATATAACAGATTTACTCTTATTGTAATTATGCTATTTTTGTTACATGGAGTTATCAAAGCTTCTATTACTTGTAATTAGTAGCTTTGAAGGCAACACAGTTTAAACGGTTTAACTCTGTTACTTTTAAAAAAATGTCTTGAAGTTCAAGGAAAGATTAAAATGAAATTAAAACATCTGAGCACTGCAATGATTTTAGCAACGCTGCCTGCAACTGGGGTTTTTGCAGCAGCATTGGATCGCTCTGGACAATCTATCTCTGCATTTTTGCAGCCAGGCAATTACTTTGAAGCGGGTATTTCTGTTTTAGATCCAGATGTAGCTGGGAAAGAAGCAGGTACAACCACAACGCGTCGGAACATTGGCGATATGGGAGATGATTATTATTTCCCAAGTGCAGCCTTAAAACTACAACTTACTGATAAATTTTCTTTTGGTTTACTTTACGATCAACCATTTGGAGCTGATGCACAATATTCTGGAAATAATGCTTTCGTAGCAAGCCCTTCAGATCCAATCCTTGGTAGTTTACCAATTACAACAGGTGCTTTAGGCGGAACTCAAGGTGGAACTTCTGTTGAAGTTGATAGCCAAAATATTTCAATGATTTTTGGTTTCCAGCCTACTGAAAACT
This sequence comes from Acinetobacter sp. WU_MDCI_Abxd143, assembly GCF_025514195.1. NCBI lineage: Bacteria > Pseudomonadati > Pseudomonadota > Gammaproteobacteria > Moraxellales > Moraxellaceae > Acinetobacter > Acinetobacter sp. WU_MDCI_Abxd143. The sequence continues at coordinate 34,281 of NZ_JAHPTH010000010.1, read as the reverse complement.
TTAACTTTTATGGTGGTGGTGTATACCAAACGATTAAAGGAAATGTTCATTTAAGAGGTTCTGCATATAGTTTATATAATGGCTATGACGCTTCTATTCCTGAAGATGGAGCAGCTGGTTGGTTAGCAGGGGCCGCTTTCCAGATTCCAGAAATTGCACTTAAAGCGTCTATTACATATCGTTCAGAAATTGATCATAAAATTAATGCAGATGAAACTATCGCACTTGCAGACTCAATCACGGCAAATGCTGGGATGCTTGGATCAACTATTGGGCAATTAGTTGCTGCTGGTCAGTTAACTCCCGCTCAAGCAGGAGCGATCCAACAGACAATTGGTAAAGCTATTGCTGCAAACCAAGTAGAAGGTCAAACTAAAATTACTACACCTCAGTCTGTAAACCTTGATTTCCAGACAGGGATTATGGCAAATACAGTCGCATTCGCGAATGTACGCTGGGTGAATTGGAAAGATTTCGCGATTCGTCCGTATAAATTTGGCAAAGTATCAGAAGCTGTAGGTGGACTTATTGGGCGTCCGAACGGCTTTAACTTAGTTGAATATTCTGATGACCAATGGTCTGTGAACGCTGGTGTGGGCCGTAAACTTAATGATAAATGGGCTGGTAACGTTTCTGTAGGTTGGGACTCTGGTGCAGGTAACCCTGTAACTACTTTAGGTCCAACTGAAGGTTACTGGAACGTAGGTTTAGGTGTTCAATACAGCCCTACCCCACAAACGTTTATTGCTGGCGGCGTAAAATATTTCTGGTTGGGTGATGCTAAAGCTCAAACTGGCGCACAGGCAGGTACGGATCAATACGTTGCAGAATTTTCTGACAACAATGCAATCGCTTATGGTTTAAAACTTGGTTATAAATTCTAAGTTTCAAAACTCATTCATATAAAAAAGGCGCTTTAAGCGCCTTTTTTATTCTTTATTCTTAAGCTGGGATTGTACGCTGTGAAACTGAACGGATTGCTTCTTTTAATGCATCGTACCCGTGAATAGCTGGAAACTGTGGAAACTCAGCAATCACGTTTGCTGGTGCATCAAACAAGAAACCATGATCTGCTTCACCAAGCATGGTTGTATCGTTATACGAATCACCTGCAGCGATTACTCGGAAATTTAAACCATGTAGTGCTTTGACAGACTCACGTTTTTGATCTGGCTGACGTAACTTATAAGCCGTAATCATTCCTTCTTCATCTGTCTCTAACTTATGACAGAAAATCGTTGGCCACCCTAATTGCTTCATTAAAGGATGCGCAAATTCATAGAAGGTATCTGATAAGATCACGAGTTGGAAATGCGTACTCACCCATTCAACAAACTCTTTTGCCCCCGGTAATGGCCCCATCTCAGCAATGACTTCTTGAATATCATTTAAGCCTAAACCGTGTTGTTTTAAGATATTAAGGCGCTGAGTCATTAAAACATCATAATCCGGAATATCACGAGTTGTTGCTTCGAGTTCTTTAATCCCTGTTTTTTTTGCGAAATTGATCCAGATTTCAGGAACTAAAACCCCTTCCAGATCTAGGCATACGATTTCCATGAATGCTTCCAACGTTGGTTAAAAATTGCTGTATCATACCATTAAGATTTTCAGTTTTGCGTTGTTATTGATCAAATCAATTTTATTCATAAGGATCGAAATTAAAGTGCTAAGCACTTTATCAACTATCCTTTAGAATATTTTTCATAACTCAATGCGCCCAAGCCTTTTGCCAGGAACACACATGACCGTTATTCCGACTATTGATATCGTAGATGCTCTTGCTGCTGAATATGCAACCAAAAGCCCTCGAGAAATTTTAGAACTTGCCTTAAGCCAACAAGGTGAAATTGCAATTTCGTTTTCGGGAGCAGAAGATGTTGTGTTAATTGATATTGCTTCACGTTTGGGTAAGCCTTTCCGTGTGTTTAGTCTTGATACTGGCCGACTCCACGCTGAAACCTATCAATTTATTGAAACTGTCCGTAAACACTACAATATCAATATCGAAATTTGTTTCCCTGAATCTGAAGCTGTTCAAAACATGGTAAACGAAAAAGGTTTATTCAGCTTTTTTACAGATGGGCATCAAGAATGTTGCGGTATCCGAAAAGTTCAGCCTTTACGTAAAAAACTTGCGACTTTAGATGGCTGGATTACGGGTCAACGTAAAGATCAAAGCCCTGGTACACGTACAGAGATTCCTGTAGTACAAGCTGATGCTGGCTTCTCGGGTCCAGGAAAGCAACTTATTAAATATAATCCTCTAGCAAACTGGACAAGTGCTGAGGTATGGAGCTACATCCGTATGATGGAAATTCCATATAATCCTCTTCATGAGCGCGGTTTTGTTTCTATTGGCTGTGAACCATGTACTCGACCTGTATTACCAAACCAACATGAGCGTGAAGGTCGCTGGTGGTGGGAAGAAGCCACTCAAAAAGAATGTGGATTACATGCAGGTAATATGAAAAAGTAATTTATTATCAAAAAACCACTGGTAAATCAGTGGTTTTTTTTATGTCATGTTCCGTACACAAAGTCATATTTTCTCTACTCTAAACGCTATATACTTAATTTTACGGTTCTATAATTCTAACAAGAGCTCAGATAAGAGCTTCTTAGAAAAATGCATGAGGCACAATGATTTATGCGTCCATTACACCCAATTGATTTCATTTTTCTGTCACTTGAAAAAAGACAGCAACCCATGCATGTCGGTGGATTATTTTTATTTGAAATTCCTGAAAATGCGCCAGAAACTTTTGTACATGATTTAGTAGAAGATATTCGACGTTCAAAAAGTATTCCTATTCCTCCCTTCAATAACCGTTTAAATGGCTTATTTTGGGATGAAGATGAAGAGTTTGATATCGATCATCACTTTCGTCACATTGCGCTGCCTCATCCTGGCCGTATTCGTGAACTTCTGGTTTATATTTCACAGCAGCATAGTTCACTAATTGATCGTGCAAAGCCACTTTGGACTTGTGACATTATCGAAGGAATCGAAGGCAATCGTTTTGCCATGTATTTTAAAATCCATCATGCAATGGTCGACGGCGTTGCAGGTATGCGTTTGATCGAGAAATCTCTATCAAAGACACCAGAAGAAAAACATGTTGTTCCTTTATGGTGTGTTGAGAGCAAAAGAACTAAACGCCTAAAAGTACCGACGCCAAGTACAAGTAAAATTAAAAGTATTTTAGGCGGCATTAAGTCTCAACTCGATATCGCTCCAAAAGTTATGCAAGAGCTATCTCAGACGATCTTCAAAGAAATGGGCAAAAACCCTGATTATGTTTCTACCTTTCAGGCACCAGTGTCGATTTTGAACCAGAGGGTCAGTGCTTCACGTCGGTTTGCAGCCCAATCATTTGAACTCAGCCGCCTTAGAAAAATTTCAAAAGCATTAGGCGTAACGATTAATGATGTTGTGCTGGCTGTATGTTCAGGTGCTTTACGTGAATATTTAATTAGCCAAAATAGCTTACCAAAAAAGCCACTGATTGCCATGGTTCCAGCTTCATTACGTACAGATGATTCTGACATGAGCAACCGAATTACCATGATTTTGGCAAATTTAGGGACGCATAAAGATCAACCGTTAGAACGCCTAGAAATCATTCGTCGCAGCATGCAAAATTCAAAGCAACGTTTTAGCCGCATGACAGCGAATGAAATTTTAAACTATAGTGCGGTAGTTTATGGTCCGGCAGGATTAAACATCATGTCAGGAATGCTTCCTAAGCGTCAGGCGTTCAATTTAGTGATTTCCAATGTACCAGGACCACGTGAGCCGCTTTATTGGAATGGCGCGAAATTAGATGCCCTCTACCCTGCTTCGATTGTCATGGATGGACAAGCTCTAAACATTACCATGACCAGTTATTTGGATAAGCTTGAAGTTGGATTAACAGCTTGTCGAAATGCTTTGCCAAAAATGCAAAACCTTTTGACTCATTTAGAAGATGAGATTCAACGTTTTGAAGAAATTATTGCAGAGAAACAGCTGAAACATCATTCAGCAAGTTAGAAAAAGTTAAGGGGCTTTAAATTGGCCCCTTATTTTTTGATTGTGCGGCACTGGTTAAGCAACTGATGACATACTGAACGAATCATTGCAGTTGTGATCGGTACTTCTTTACCTTGGTCATTCAACATATAGCAGCTATTTACTGGCGTGCTTTCTAAAACATGTTTAAGGCCGTTGCTAATTAAGTTTTCACTTACATTCATGGGTTATACCTCTTATTGTTTGCTAAGACGTTTAATAGGGAGAACGTCTAGGGCTACTGTATGTAAGTAGTATTTAAAATTCATGAATGAAAGTAAAATTTCAGTTGTAACAAGGATTAAGCGATATCTTGTTACAACTTTAACTTAAAATGATATCGTATTGCTCTTGCGTATATAAATTTTCGACCTGAAATTTAATAACACGGTTAATAAAATGCTCTAAATCGGCTACTGCTGGTGCTTCTGCTGTTAATAATCGATCAATCACAGAAGGATGCGCAACAACAGTAAAGCCACTCGTTGATTCAAATGCGCGGGTATATCGTAATATCTCACGAAATATTTCGTAACACACTGTCTCCGCTGTTTTGACAAAACCACGCCCTTGGCATGTTGGACATGATTCACATAACAAGTGTTCTAATGATTCACGAGTTCGTTTACGAGTCATTTCCACCAGACCAAGTTCTGACACTTGAGTAATTTTGGTCTTCGCGTGATCTCGCTCAAGCATTTTCTCAAACTGTCGCATCACCTCTTCACGGTGAGTGGCTTCTTGCATGTCAATAAAATCAATAATAAGAATACCACCCAAATTACGCAGTCTAAGTTGACGCGCAATAACTTGAGTCGCTTCCATATTGGTTTTAAAAACCGTGTCTTCAAGACTACGACCGCCTACATATGAACCTGTATTAACGTCAATCGTTGTCATGGCTTCAGTCTGGTCAATCATCAGATAACCGCCCGACTTCAAAGCTACGCGAGTTTGTAAGGCTTTTTGAATATCTTCTTCAACATTATAAAGATCAAATAGTGGTCGCTCGCCCGGATAATGGATAAGACGACTCTTCATATTCGGAACAAACTCTTCTACAAATTCGAGCAACTTTGCATGAATCTCTCGCGAATCGACATAAATCTTTGCCGTTTCTTCGCTCGCCAAATCTCGAATAATACGTTGAGGTAATGGAAGTTCTTCAAAAATTAAAGAAGGGACAGCAACATCAGTCTGTTTACGCTGAATGTATTCCCATAACTTACTCAGATAGCACATGTCTTGTGCAATTTCTGCCTCATCCACACCTTCGGCAGCCGTACGGACAATCACGCTACCGGGTAAATTATGTTCTGCTTGAATACTTTCAATAATATTACGTAGTCGCTCTCGCTCCTCTTCTGACTCAATACGCTGAGAAACGCCAATATGATTTCCATATGGCATGAGAACCAGATAGCGAGAAGGAATTGAAAGATCTGTACTTAGACGCGCACCTTTTGTACCCAACATATCTTTCATAACTTGGACAGTAAGGGTTTGTCCAGGATGTAATAATTCAAAGACATTTGGGGTAGGCTGTGAACGAGGCCAAACCATATCATTGATATGTAAAAAGGCTGTTCGAGACAAACCAATATCCACAAAGGCAGCTTGCATGCCCGGAAGCACTCTTACTACTTTACCTTTGTAAATATTGCCGACTAGACCGCGCTTGACTGTACGCTCGACATACAGCTCATTAACAGTTCCATTTTCGATTAATGCCACCCGACACTCCATAGGCGTGACATTAATAAGTAGTTCTTCTGACATACATAAACTCAAAGCATTATAAAATTTTTATTAAAGAGTCAGAGAAGCTGTTAACTTTAACGTTGTCTAATGTTCATCGACAATGCTATTCAATGAAGAATGATAACAACCCCTTATGTCTTTACTCTTTTGAATAACTGTGCAAATTCGTATAAAGGAAGTCCTACCACATTACTATAACTTCCTTGAATTTGGGGAATATATTGCGAAGCAATTCCTTGAATTGCATATCCACCCGCCTTTCCAACAGGCTCACCCGTGGACCAATAATCTTCCATATCTTGTGTAGTTAGGTGCTGAAATTCAACTTGTGTTTGCACCACCTGACTTAACATTTGTTGTTGAGTCGCAACGCATAATCCAGAAAACACATCATGCCAACGTCCAGACAATTGTTTCCAGATTTCAAAGGCATGATTTTTCGATTCAGGCTTACCAATAATTTGACCATCAAGTCCTAGACTTGTATCAGCAGCAATAACAATTGCTTCTGGAAAAAGCTTCAATACAGTTTTTGCCTTTTCTCTAGCTAAACGTTCAACATAATGATGAACCAGCTCATTTTCATGAACAGATTCATCAATGTCAGGACTATAGATTTCAAAATCTAAGCCTAGCTGTTGTAACAGCTCTTTCCGACGAGGAGAGCTAGATGCTAAAACTATATGCGCCATTTTGCCAAACAATAATAGACGACTGGCCACGTAATGATACTTGTCATCAAAGGTTGCCAATGTCTAGCAATCGAAAAATGAATTCCGCCCATCGTCTGTGTTACCCACATAAATGCTAAGTGGGCAATAATGACCAGCGTTGCTATCGTCCATAAATTAACAAAAGTTAAAATACGGCGTTCCCGAATTAAAAAACGGGTAAGAAAAGTCACAATTACAAAACTTAAGGCATTGAGACCTAAAGGCGCATCAAGTAGTAAGTCTGTAAAAATCCCCATCCCAAACGCAAACCAAACTCCACACCATGTTGGCTGACATACTACCCAAAATAGCATAATCATTAACATGAATAATGGTCGCCAACCTGAAATATCATAGGATAGCGGGTAAACCATGAGTACAGGACCCACAATAACAGAGAGAATAATTCCCCATAATGGGTCTTTACGCTTTTCTCGTTTCAGTTTAGCGATCGGCATAAGGCTGCTCCTTCGCTAAGGACTCAGAGAAAAGTACAACTACATGGTGTCCTGTGGCTAATTGTGCTGCTGGTGTGACATCAATTTCAGCAAACTCGCCTGAATTATGACGTCTTATTTTGGCAACTGTACCTACAGCGTAACCTGCTGGGAAATGTTCACCCAAGCCTGAACTAAACACTTTATCACCCACCAGAATATTAGCGCTGGTCGGAACATATTCCATTTTTAAACGGCCTAAATCACCTGTACCAGAAACAATCGCTCGCATTCCTGTACGCTCAAGACGTACCGACAGTGAATGCTCTTTATCAGATAACAACATTACACGTGAGCTATGAGGATACACATTAATGATCTGCCCCATAATCCCCTTATCATCTAAAACCGTTTGTCCGACCTTTATATGGTCCATAGAGCCTCGGTTAATAATGATGATATGACGCAATGGATCTGCATCTGTCCCAATCACTTCGGCAATTTCCATACGTCCATCAATAATTAACGGTGTATCAAGAAGTCCTCGTAAACGAGTATTTTCAGCAGATAATTCAGAAAGCTTCTGTAAGCGGACTTGAGCTTGTAAAAGCTCAGCCTGCATCGCGGTATTTTCACGACGCAGTTGTGCTTCAGATTTTGTTTGTTGATTCAGCCATTCTCTCGACAGTACTGGATAACTGGCCAATGCATAAATTGGGTTATATGCAGCGTACAAGACATCCCTTGCTGGCTGAATTACATAAGGCATGCGCCAATCAAAGAACAGCACAACCAAGCATGTAATGACCGCAATAATGAACGAGCGGAAAGATGGCGGCTGTCTTGAAAAAATATTCGGTTGCACCGCCTAATCCTTAAACTTAACCGACGAAAAGCATGTCATGGTTCGGATTGTCGAAGAATTCTAATACTTTACCACCACCACGGGTTACACAAGTAAGAGGATCTTCAGCAACAACAACCGGTAAACCAGTTTCTTGAGCTAATAATTTATCAAGGTTACGAAGTAGCGCACCACCACCTGTCAACACAATACCGCGCTCAGCAATATCAGAAGAAAGTTCAGGAGGAGTTTGTTCAAGAGCAGATTTCACAGCACTTACAATGCTTTGTAACGGATCAGAAATAGCTTGAGTAATTTCGTCAGAAGTTACGGTAATTGCACGAGGCACACCTTCTGCAAGGTTACGACCACGTACTTCGATTTCTAATGTTGTACCATCAGAAACAGCCATACCGACTTCTTTTTTAATAATTTCAGCAGTGGTTTCACCGATTACACAACCGTGAGCTTTACGTACATAATTGATGATTTGCTCATCAAAAACATCGCCGCCGATGCGTAAAGAGTCAGCATAAACACAACCTTGCAATGAAATAATTGCAATTTCAGTTGTACCACCACCAACATCCACAACCATAGAACCACACGCTTGTTCAACTGGCATACCTGCGCCAATTGCAGCAGCCATAGGCTCTTCAATCAAACGAACATCACGGGCACCAGCATTAAATACTGCTTCGCGAATCGCACGACGCTCGACCAAAGTTGATTTACATGGTACACATACAACTACACGAGGTGCAGGTGGGAACAAACGTTTTTCGTGAACTTTACCAATAAACTGATTCAACATGGTTTCAGTCACTTCAAAATCCGCAATTACACCGTCTTTCATTGGACGAATTGCAGAAATATTCGCAGGCGTACGGCCCAGCATTTGCTTAGCATCTAGACCTACAGCAGCAACAATTTTTTGTGAACCACTGTGACGAATTGCCACAACTGTTGGTTCATTTAATATAATGCCGCGGCCTGGTGCATAAATAAGTGTATTTGCTGTACCTAAATCAATGGCTAGATCCGGCGAAAACAAGCCAATTAGTCGTTTTAGAATCACGGTTCGTTCTCAGTTAAACTTTCATGTGGATGCAAGGTGGCAACTTTAAACTAAATGTGATGATTTGAACAAGTCAATCGCTTATTATAACGCACGATATTTTGAAAATTTTTAATACTGATTAGGTGATGTTATGTCTACATCGGATGCACAGCATTCAGCAGATTTAAATGCACAAACAGTTTCAGCAATCGCCAATCTTGCTCGATTGTCGCTCAATGATACGCAATCTGCTGAATATGCTCAAAGTCTAAATAAAATTTTAGGCATGATGGAAACCTTAAAAGGCATTGATACGGAAGGCGTAGAACCTTTGAAAAGTCCTTTTGACAATCCTCAACCTTTACGTGCTGATGTGGTAACTGAAAGCAATCATCGAGATGAATACCAAGCAGTTGCGCCTGCAACTCAAAATGGTTTGTATCTTGTTCCTCGCGTGATTGAATAACTTTTACTCAATTAACCCATCTTCCCTATTTTGAATGTAAAGAAATTTTACTCATGACTGATTTACATCGCTTATCAATTCGTGAACTTGCTGAGGGCTTAAGCCAAGCGAAGTTTTCATCTCGCGAACTGACTGAACATTATTTGCAACGTATTGCTAAAATTGACCCACTGGTAAAAAGCTATGTGACGGTTACACCTGAACAGGCGCTCGCGGAAGCAGACGCTGCCGATGCTGCTTTAAAAGCAGGCAATGCAACTGCTCTAACGGGTATTCCTCTTGCGCATAAAGATATCTTTTGTACCAAAGGCATTAAAACAACTGCTGGTTCAAAAATTCTAGACAACTTCATCTCTCCTTACGATGCAACTGTTGTTGAAAAAACAAAAGCTGCTGGTCTTGTCACTTTAGGTAAAGTGAACATGGACGAGTTTGCGATGGGCTCAACTTCAGAAAGCTCATATGTTGGGGCAACTAGCAACCCATGGGCGCTTGACCACGTTCCTGGTGGTTCATCAGGTGGTTCTGCTGCTGCTGTAGCGGCAGATTTAGCGCCTTTCGCTACGGGTACTGATACAGGTGGTTCAATTCGCCAACCTGCTTCTTTCTGTGGTTTAACAGGCTTAAAACCAACTTATGGTCGTGTATCTCGTTTCGGTATCATTGCTTACGCATCATCTTTAGACCAAGCAGGTCCGATGGCTCGTTCTGCCGAAGACTGTGCTTACCTAATGAATGTAATTGCAGGTCACGATGTGAAAGACTCAACTTCGGTTAAAAAGGAAGTTGATGACTACGTTGCAAACTTGAATAACACATCTGTAAAAGGTTTACGTATTGGTATTCCTAAACAATACTTTAACGTTGCAGGTTTAGATGCTGACGTAAAAGCACGTGTTGAAGAGTCTTTGAAAAAGCTTGAAGAAATGGGTGCTACACTTGTTGAGATCGATCTCAACATGACTGAAGCTTATGTGCCGACGTATTACCTGATTGCGCCAGCAGAAGCATCATCTAACTTGTCACGTTATGACGGTGTTCGCTACGGTTACCGCTGTGAAAACCCAGCTGACTTGATGGATCTTTACAAACGTTCGCGTTCAGAAGGTTTCGGTCCAGAAGTTCAACGTCGTATTCTCATTGGTACTTACGCGCTTTCTGCGGGTTATTACGATGCTTATTATGTAAAAGCTCAAAAAGTACGTCGTTTGATTCAACAAGACTTCTTAAAAGCATTTGAAAATGTAGATGTGATTGCGGCTCCTTCTGCACCAACAACTGCTTATAAAATTGGTGCAAACTTAAGCCCAACTGAAATGTATTTAGGCGATATCTATACACTTGCAGTAAACTTGGCAGGCTTACCAGCGATTAACGCTCCTGTTGGTTTTGATAAAGATAGCTTGCCCATTGGCTTACAGTTGATTGGTAACTACTGGTCAGAATCACAACTGTTGTCGATTGTTCATCAATACCAACAAAACACCGATTTCCATACTCAACGTGCGGCAATTGCTGAGGAGAATGCATAATGGCTGAAGCTCAAAAGTTGAAATTGATTGACGGTTGGGAAGTCGTTATTGGTATCGAGATTCACACTCAGCTTGCAACCAATTCTAAAATTTTCTCTGGTTCATCGACTGAATTTGGTCAAGACCCAAACACGCAAGCAAGCCTTGTAGACTTGGCTATGCCGGGTGTGTTGCCTGTTTTGAATGAAAAAGTGGTTGATCTTGCTATTCGCTTCGGTCTTGGAATTGATGCATATATCGACCAAGCTTCTGTATTTGCACGTAAAAACTACTTCTATCCTGACTCGCCAAAAGGCTATCAAATTAGCCAAATGGACAATCCGATTGTCGGCTTGGGTCATATCGACATCCAACTTGAAGATGGCACGACTAAACGTATTGGTGTAACTCGTGCTCACCTTGAAGAAGATGCAGGTAAATCTGTACACGACCAATTTGAAGGTATGTCTGGCATTGACTTAAACCGTGCTGGTACACCTTTGCTTGAAATCGTTTCTGAACCTGACATGCGTTCGGTTGAAGAAGCAGTTGCTTACATCAAAGCGATTCACACATTAGTACGTTGGTTGGGTATTTCTGACGGTAACATGGCAGAAGGTTCATTCCGTGCGGACTGTAACGTGTCTTTACGTCGTCCGGGCCAACCTTTTGGTACGCGCTGTGAACTTAAAAACCTCAATTCATTCCGTTTCATTGAGCAAGCGATCAATGTTGAAATTGAACGCCAAATGGAAATTTTGGAATACGGCGGAAGTATCGACCAAGAAACTCGTTTGTTCGATCCAAACAAAATGGAAACGCGCTCTATGCGTTCTAAAGAAGAAGCGAATGACTACCGCTACTTCCCCGATCCAGATTTGTTACCTGTGATTATTGCTGATGAGCAAATTGAAGCTGCTCGCGCTGCACTTCCAGAGCTCCCTGCTGCTCGCCGTGCGCGCTTTATCGCAGAGTTTGGTGTAACTGAGTACGATGCTCACGTACTTACGCTCTCACGCGAAATGGCAGACTTCTATGAAGCTGTTGTGGCTGCTGCTGGCGGTGCGAAGCAAGGTAAAGTATCAGCAAACTGGGTAATGGGTGAATTCTCAGGTGCGTTAAACAAAGCTGGCCTAGACTTAGCAGACTCTCCTGTTTCTGCTGAACAACTTGGCGGCATGATTGCACGCATTATTGACAACACCATTAGCGGTAAGATTGCTAAACAAGTCTTTGGCTTTATGTGGGAATCGGAAGGTAAATCTGCCGATGACATCATTGCTGAAAAAGGTTTAAAGCAAGAAACTGACACAGGTGCAATTGAAGCGATTATTAAAGAAGTACTTGCAGCCAATGAAAAAATGGTTGAAGAGTACAAGTCTGGTAAAGAAAAAGCCTTTAACGGTCTTGTTGGTCAAGTCATGAAAGCTTCTAAGGGTAAAGCCAACCCTGCTCAAGTAAATGAATTAATGAAAAAATTGATTGGTTAATTTCATTAGCTAACTCAATAAAAAAGCCTCGATTTATCGGGGCTTTTTTATCTCCTTCTAAAACACCCTTCGACTAAAGAATGCACTTTTTTCCTAAAAAATTACTCAGTGACTGTGCTAATTTAAATTAAGAATTTAGATAACTTATATTTTAAAAAGAGAGATAAATCATGTCTAAAAAGGTTTTAATGTTGGTCGGTGACTATGCAGAAGACTATGAAACTATGGTTCCCTTTCAGTTCTTAACAGGTTTAGGTTATACCGTGCATGCTGTTTGCCCAAATAAAAAGAACGGTGATCATATTGCGACGGCTATTCATGATTTTGAAGGCGAGCAAACTTATAGTGAAAAACGCGGTCACAATTTTGCCATTAACTATGATTTTGATGCCATTAATACCGAAGACTATGTAGGTCTAGTGATTCCGGGTGGCCGTGCACCAGAGTATTTACGCATGAATGAACGTGTTATTGAAATTGTACGTGAGTTTGATAGAGTGAAAAAACCAATTGCAGCTGTATGCCACGGTGCACAGTTACTCGCTGCGGCAGATGTATTAAAAGACCGCCTCTGCTCAGCTTATCCAGCATGTGCAGCCGAAGTAAAATTGGCAGGTGGACAATACGCAGATATTGCTGTGACTGAAGCACTTACAGATGGTCATTTGGTGACTGCTCCAGCTTGGCCGGCACATCCAGCTTGGTTAGCTCAATTTGTGAAAGTTTTAGGGGCTAAGATTAGTATTTATTAAATATTTAATTTAATTCAACTCTTTACTGATAGAACTAATTTCAATATATTTACAGATAATATAAAACTTTTATAGATTAAAATAGACATATTAAGGAAAAATTAATGACAATCATTTTATATGGGAAAAATTCAACTTTGCTAAATAAAATTCAAAATACCTTAGATAAGGAGTATTTAAGCTATCTTTATACAGATAATAGCAACATTAATATTAATGAATTAATCATATTGATAGATCAAGACCTACATCCATTTGAAGAAAAAATTTTAGAAAAGATGAGACAGTCTACTTATATTTTAGGTGTATGGGCAAAATCATCTTCGACAAAATATCTTTCTAAAAACTTAGAAGATCTTTTTGACTCTATTATTTGTGAAGACAATATTCCTTTATTAAACTCAATTTTAGAAAAGAAGAAAGTAATACTTCAAACACCAGATTGTTTAGAACTAGAAACTAAAGAAATAATTAGAGTGAATTGTAAAACAGGAAAACGGTTAAAATGAAATTCTTTTCTTATATAGTAGATCGAGATTATGGATTTGCACCTAATCCATTTTTCGGCTATTGCACTTTAGCGGATTGTAAACCTAGAACACGAAAATCTGCTCAAATTGGTGATGTAATTTTTGGTTTAGCAGGGGCCAAGTATAGGAAAGCAAATACAAAAAAGATAATTTATGCAATGCAGGTTACTGAAATACTAAGTTTTAATGAGTATTTTAATGATCCAAGATTTGAATTTAAAAAACCAATTGTCTATGCAACTCCTAAAAGACAATATGGAGATAATATCTATTATAATGATAAAAATGGTGATTTTAAACAACTCGATTCACATCACTCTTATAAAAATGGTATTAACCATAAAGGGAATATCTTACATGACACCCAAGTAGATAAAGTTCTTATTAGTGACAACTTCGTTTATTTTGGTAGTAATTCTATAGATATACCTTTAGGTTTATGTACTGATAGAGATACTTATAAAAATATCTCAATAAAAAGGCATCATAAAAATAGATTTCATCCAGATTTTAAAAAATTTTTAAAAAACTATTGGGATAGTTTACCAAGAGGAATACAGGGGGATCCTAATGAATGGTAATAACTTCATTGAAGACTATCAGTGCCTTGTTAATAACACTTGTCAAATTGAGAAAAATCGCTTTGATTACGCTCTTCTTGGATTATATGGAGAAATAGGTAGCTTATTATCTATATCCAAGCGAAAAATTAAAGAAGAAGCTTTAGGTGAAATGACTAAAATTACTCAGTTAGAAGTTGAAGAAGAACTTGGGGATATTTTATGGTACTTTACAATGGCAACTATTGAATTAGGCTTTTCATTAGAAGATCTCATTCAAAAGACTAGCCAAATATTATATAAACCTGAATTTTTAGAAAAGATTGAACCTAAATATCTTCCTTATATTGTAGAAAAAGACTCTTTAGAAGATCATCAAAAATTTAAAAATGATCTATTATTCAGTTTAAATGAGAAGTCTAAAGAACTAAAAAATAAAGATGAAGATAGTTTCACTGGATTTCTTAAAACTTTTTGGAGAATTTTATTTTTTTATCAAAAAGATTTGAAAAAGATTATAAATACAAACTCTAAAAAAATTAAAAATGATAATTTTGAATGGGATAAAATTAAAGATGAATATCCTAAAATTGAAAAACCTTTTGACTATACATTTCCAGAAGATGAAAAATTTCCTGATAAAATAAAAATCGAGTTTGTTCAACGCTCTTCTGGACGTATTCACATGAAATATGGAGATGTATTTCTTGGTGACCCTTTAACTGATAATCATAAAGACAGAGATAATTATCGATATCATGATGTATTCCATATTTCATATACTGCAATACTTCATTGGTCTCCAGTATTCCGTGCTTTATTAAAAAGAAAAAGGAAAAGTAAACCTGATTTTGACGAAAATGAAGATTCTGGAAGAGCCATAGTTGTTGAAGAAGGAATTTCCGCTTGGATTTTCAATCAAGCAAAAGAATACAATTATTTTGTAAATCAAAAAGATATATCAACAAAACTAATAAAAAACGTCCAACTTTTTGTAAAAGGATATGAAGTAGAAAATTGTCCACCAGCTTTATGGAAAAAGGCTATTTATGAGGGTTTCAAAGTTTTTAGGGAATTAACAACTCATAAAGTCGGAATAATAAATATTGATTTGACAGAAAGATCCATAGAGTTTGAGAAAATAAAAAATGAATAAGAAATTAAAATTAATCATATCTGAGTTATCAAAGCAAAGTTTTGAGGATTCATTTAACCCATACAAAGATACATGTGATTATTTTGATGCCAAGAACTCATATAAAGTGAGAAAGAAAAATTTAGAGGAATACTTAAAATATTTTTCTAAGTTAAATACTATTGATTTATGGATAGGAAGAGATTTAGGTTATAAAGGAGGCCGAAGAACGGGTATTCCATTTACAAGTGAAAATAATATTGAGAAACTAAATTTAAAGTTAGGTTTAGATCTAAAAATATTATCAAAAAGCAAAATTATTTCATCAGAAGTCTCAGCTAATACAATATGGGAAATTTTCAATAATCTTCCTAATAATATTATATTTTGGAATATATATCCTTTTCACCCTTATGAAACAAATAATCAACTTACCAATAGAAAATTTAATAGAGAAGAGGAAATTTTTGGTTTAAGAATACTTGAGCTATTGATTACCTCTTTGAATATAAAAAGAATTATTTGCATTGGCAATGATTCTGTTAATTCCTTAAAAAAAATAAAATTTGTTGATATTCCAATAGCTTCGGTAAGGCATCCTAGCTATGGTGGAGTTACCATTTTTAAAACTCAAATGAAAAATTTATATCAGATTGACAATGAAAAACAAATAAATCTTTTTTAAGATTTATTTGTTTAATTATCGAATTTAAGTTTATGGATCTATCTCACATATAAAATTACCGTGTAATTCCTAACTTATTCCAAATCTCTGGTGTTAAAAACGTAGTCACTAATTTATTTAAGTCGATATAGCGTAATGTGCCCTGCAGTTGCTGTTTAACTGC
Organism: Acinetobacter sp. WU_MDCI_Abxd143; assembly: GCF_025514195.1. Classification (NCBI taxonomy): domain Bacteria; kingdom Pseudomonadati; phylum Pseudomonadota; class Gammaproteobacteria; order Moraxellales; family Moraxellaceae; genus Acinetobacter; species Acinetobacter sp. WU_MDCI_Abxd143. The sequence goes on along the minus strand of NZ_JAHPTH010000010.1, from coordinate 18,120 downwards.
GGGATCTTTAACAATATCTTCACCAGCACTTTGGCCTAACTGTTGGAAAGCTTCCCCAACCGCCTTAACACCTTCAGTCTGAATCACAGCTTTAGTTTGGGTAGAACATTGCTCCACAATCACACGTTGTAAAACCTGAGCCAGTTTTTGGTCTAACTGATCTTTTTGCTCAGGCGTTACATTACTAAATGCTTTTAAATCTGGATGGGCAGCTAAAGCTGTAAATGTCCATTGAAGTACCGTAGTTTTGTCTGAAGCCGTTGTAGCCTTAACTAAACAGTCACTTAACTGATCAACTGTTGGGCCAGCCATCGCAATTTGTGTTGTACCCAGTACAGCAACTGCCATACAAACTGAACGGCTCAAATGTGAAAACTTACGGCGGGCAATCGCATAAACTTGACGTGACATAGGTCTAGCTCCAATAAACAATCTGTTCTTTGTATCACAGAGCTAGTGGTGTTACCTGTTATGACTCTGTAACCGCAAAATACCTATTTCACCACAGACTCTATTCGATCAAGTTCCCACACTCCACCTGCTGCCAAGCCTTTGCACATCCCTGTCCACATATCCTTAGTCTGTACAAAACTCTTGCCATCCCACACCCATTCTTCACTTGCCCAACAGTCTCCAATGCCTCTTCCCTTTTGAGCACTACTGATAATACCGCTATCAAAATCTGAAGCGGATTCAGTCACAAACGCGGCCTTACCATTTAAAGACTCATCGAGTACCCAAGCACCATATCCTTCGTTATAGGCGCCTCTCCAACACAACGTAGTCGCCAGAACTTTCTTATTGGTTAGTTTATATAGCTCAATTTTCTGTGGTTGGGCTTCATCACTATTACCACCATAAATTCCTTCACAAAAGTCTTCTTTAGGATTGGGTTTAGCAGTCATCAAACTACGGTGTATTGCCTGGTACTGTTTATTTTTAGGCTGTAAAGTTAAATAAGGTTTGTTTGAAGTCTTAATACGTTTAACAAGTAGTTTTGGCTCAGGCATAAGCACTTTGGTTTCATTGGTGCTGCCTTTTTTAACCAAAGCCCCAACAGTTCCGATACGCTTCTGAAAATCATCCATTTTTAGTAACACAGCAGTCATACCAGCATCAGAAATTTTCCATTTATGCTGTGCATTTTTAAATACAATTTCGGTCTTCTGTTTGGATTGCTGTAGTACAGCATTGACTTGCGAGCTGTTCAGTTTACCCATAAGTGGTAACTCAGTACCATCTACACTCACAGCTCCTAAATCTTTGCCATTTATATAAAAATGAATATTTTTAAGCTGGTTTGCTGGCATGCTTTGTTCATAGTCTGATAAAGCAAATTCAATCTGCACAGGTTGTTTTGGGCCAGCTTTACGTGTTAATAAAATTGAAGCAGGATTGTCACTATTTTCCTCATTTTGATACCCTGCTGCCTTACAGGTGCCTGTATTACTGCAATAGATTTCCCACTCTTGGTGAGAAAATGAAATACCTTTTATATCTTGAGCAAAACTATAAGAGCTTATTACTGCCAAACAACCAATTGAAAGTATATTTTTCATTTTTTCATGTCTCTACACGTCTGTTTTATTATGAAGTTAACAATAGCGTTAAATTTTGAGTTACCGTCTAGTTTAAAAGAATATGTTAGATTTATATAAGATTTAAATTGATTACTTTCTAAAAATGAAAAAACTAAATTTTTTATTATGGGCAACATTAGTCAGCCTAAATTCAAATGTTTATGCAGAAGTAAAAAGCTTTACTCCCCATTTTCCAAAGTTTTATAGCTCTGCTGCAACCCGCAAAGCAGATAATCAATTCTACGCTCTAGGAGAGGCAAAGTTTTTAAACGGCGTTACAGTCCCGTTTTATGGTGTTACAGCACAAAGCCCAACAGAGAATGGTTTACTTAAAGACTTTGAAACCTGTACACCTAAAAGCTGCCATTTTAATTTTAAACTCGATGCTCAACATGCAAAACAACTCAAGCTTCTTGCATTACCTGAAACAGGTTTGGTGCTCGTTCCAAGTAATTGGCAAGATGTGCAAGCAAATGCAGGCGCTAATGGGACTGGTTTTGCTCTAATAATGAGTACAGATCAAAAACAAGCTATAGAACTTTACGACTCTTCATTTTGCGTTGGCTGTGGACTACCAAATGCAACGCTTTATTTTCCTGAACTATTAAAAGAAAGTCTTGTAAATGAATATGGCGGATTCAAAGACCCTAAAAAACTGATTAATATTGTTTACCCTTCTAAAAAAGTGGCTTTTTTTAGTTACCAAATTCCGCAAGTGAACAATAAAACCCATGGTATTGCCAAATATGATGATGAAGACACGTTTAACTATAAAGAAATTCAAGTCACCTTAGATAAATCGCAGCAGTCTTTAGTTGGTCCTATTCTCAATTTTTATAATACAATGCACTAATCCAATACTTATAAAAAACCCGCTTTCGCGGGCTTTTTTTACTTATGTAATATCGATTCAAAAGCTTTTAAACGCTTATAAATTGAAAGCAGTTCAATAATTGTTTTCCATGAACTAATTAAGTATTGGAAGGATTCCCGTACACGCCCAAATACATTTGCAATTTGTTGAATTAAACCTAATGTGAGTTTACCAGCAGCAATTGATGGGAAAAGGACAACCAAGTTATATAAAACATCAAGTTGGCCATACCAAATAGCTGTCATATTAAAATAGGCATAATGGAAGTAAAGTCTGAAATAATTTTTACGTACATTACTAAATAACTCACGCAAGGTAGCAGGTTTTGCACGATCAGCATGGTCTTCACCATAAACAAGTTCTTTACGATAAGCCGCTTCTACTTTCTGATTGTTAAATTGCAAACCTGGCAACTTAATCCCTACTACCATTAATAGAACTGTACCGAAAATTGACCACACTATTGCGGCCCATACTAAAGAATGATTTAACTCACCAACAATTGGTAAAACGGGAACATGTTTAGACAGTTGAAATAGAATCGGTAAAAACGCAATCAAGGTAATAACCGCTTTTACTAACTCTACCCCTAAATCTTCCAGAATTGTTGCAAAGCGCATAGTGTCTTCTTGCACACGCTGCGAAGCACCTTCAACATGACGTAGTTTTTCCCAATTTTCTGTGTAATATTCATTCATTGCTGTACGCCAGCGGAATACATAATGGCTTGTAAAAAAGGCATTAATCACAGCAAGAGTCACGGCAACCATAGCAATATAAAGAAAGACCATTGTCTCGCTATATAATGCCGAGAGATCTCCTCCTCCACTCGAAAGCATTTTTTGAATTAAATCCCAAAATGGTACATACCATGCATTAATCGCAACGCTAGCCTGAACAGCAAACCAAATATTGAACAGAATAAACGCTGAACCCCACACTGACCAACGCTGCCAAGGATTATTAGAAATAATTTTCCAAAAGCCAGCAAAAAGCGCAGTAGAGATTAAAAACCAAAGATAGAACCATAAAAAAGCAGGCGACCAAAAACGGCTTACGCCAATAGGCAATTCAGCCTCTGCATAACCCTGCGGAAAGCCTAAATACTCTCCCCAGTGATCTCCACCTGTATACCAGAGCACCATATTGAGCGCGATCCAAATGACCGCAGATATAAAGAAATACCTTGGTGATGGAAAAAATGATTTGAACATTGAGCGTGGATATCCCTATATTTCTTCAAATTTACAATGAAAGGAATACTAAAACCTAAACCTTAAAATTGTGAAGGGTAAAGTTTAGAGAATTGTCAGTTTTTCCTATTCCATTGAAGGATTTGATCGTTTTTTTGTAAATTAATCCCTTTTTGGCAATTTAATCCATTTAAATTACCTTGTATATGACTCTTGATAGAGCCATATACAGCTTTTATAACACAGTGATATCAGAGATTAAATCTCTTCTTTACGAACAATATAGCCTTCTAATTGCATTGCTTGAATGAGCAAATCTAGGTCTGAGGCACTCTTTAACTCTACATCAACGCTTACAGCGCTTTCTTTGGCACGGCTTGTTGCCGCAAAGCGTTCATGACGTAGTTCATAAATATTACCACCTTGCTCAGCAATAATGGCCGTCAAACGAGCTAAAGCACCTGGATTGTCCGGTAATTCAACACGAATACGCACCATACGGCCTGTACGCGTTAAATGGCGTTGCAACACAGAGACCATAACACGTGTATCAATATTGCCACCCGACAGCACCACGCCCAATTTATGACCTAAAAACAGATCGGGACGCGACATAATTGCAGCAATACCTGTCGCTCCTGCTCCTTCACATACTGTTTTTTCAATATTAAGTAATAGTGCAATCGCTTCTTCAATCATGTCTTCAGTGACAACGACAATGTCATCAACATATTCTTTAGCAACTTGGGTCGTAAGCTCACCTGGAGTTTTTACCGCAATACCCTCAGCAACAGTAGAGCCCATTGAAACCGCATGTTGATAATTGCACAGTAGTTTTGCCATACTTGGGTATACAACCGATTGCACCCCAATAATTTTAATTTTTGGATTGATCGCTTTAGCAGCAATTGCAATACCAGAAATTAAACCACCACCACCAATTGGCACAACCAAAATATCCAAATCAGGCACAGCCGCAAGCATTTCAAGTGCAATGGTGCCTTGACCCGCAATAATTTCAGCATCATCAAATGGGTGTATAATCGTTAAAGATTCTTCTTGCGCAACACGGTGCATTTCAGCAGCAGCTTCCGAAAAATCCTGCCCATGCAAAATAACGCGCGCACCATACTCACGTACTCGTTGTACCTTAACGTTTGGCGTAGATTTCGGCATTACAATAGTCGCAGTCACACCTGTCCGCTGAGCATGATAGGCTACACCTTGGGCGTGGTTGCCTGCCGAAGCTGCAATAACACCATGTTGCTTTTCTTGTTCAGATAAACACAACAGTTTATTCAGAGCACCCCGCTCTTTAAATGAAGCTGTAAATTGTAAGTTTTCAAATTTCAACCACATCTCAGCCCCTAAGGTTTTAGAAATGGTTTCTGAGAAAACAAAGGGAGTTTTTACAACTAAACCTTCCAAACGCTCTGCGGCAGCATAAACATCATCTAATGTTGGAAAGCCATTTTTAACCTGTTGCTGTATCATTTATCTAGTCAGCCTCAATACACTACAAATCAATTATTTTTTAAAAAACGGCAACAATATTTCATATTAACCATTAGAGTTTTCAGCATATCCAACATGTCTCTAATATACAAAAAATTTTATTCCAAAAATTGGAGTTTTAACTTCCATAAAAAAAGCCCGTTGTGGACTTTTTTATTTAATTCTCAAAATATTAACGTTTATTTATTGGCTTTGAGCACTTAAACCTTCCGTAGACATATTTTGTTCAGCTATTTTTTCATCAATAGCAAACTGAATATCAGAAAGCTTGGCATTAGCTGCGTCTATACCAGATTTCATAGTAGCTTCACGGCCTTTGACATCAAAAATATGTGCTTTTTCTCTTAAGTCTGGCTGAATAACAACGTCTGCATATTGCAATTCTTCTGCTGCCAAACGCCCTTGCATGATATTAATATTCTGGTTAAACAATCCCCATACATTCGAAGTTTCTGTGTAAATAGGTTGAGCTAAAATATCAACTGCAATAATGACATCAGCACCTAAATCACGAGCCACTTCAACTGGCACAGGGCTCACTAACCCGCCATCGACATATTCAGATTTACCAATTTTAGTCGGCACAAACATACTCGGAATGGAAGCAGAGGCTCTTACGGCTTGACCAGTATTGCCGTAGTTAAATACGGTTTTGGTACCATGCTTCAGTTCAGTTGCCACCACATACATTGGAATCTTCATTTTTTCGAGTGGCATGTTATTTACTTGCTGATTAACGTAGTTCTCTACTTTTTTGCCATCAAAAAAACCTTTTAATCCGATACTAATATCACGGACATCACCAGCTTTCATTTTTAAAGCAGTATCACGCAGTTCAGCAGGTGTTTTACCACTGGCATAAATTGCCCCAACAATACTACCCGCACTCGTACCTACAATAAAATCCGGGCGAATACCATGTTGTTCTAGAACTTCAATCACCCCGATATGAGCATAACCTCGTGCTCCACCACTACCCAATACAAGCGCGACAACAGGACGTTTTTGCATTTTTTTAATTCTTGCAAATGGCTGATCAACAGAACGAGCATAAGCTTCTGTCGTTTGCGGTTTTAGAGCAGCAGACAAGTGTGTGGTGGTCTGGCATCCCGCCAACACCATAGAGAGTCCGAGAACCCACAATTTAAGCTGTTTCATGGCCCATCTTCGCACTATGAGGATTAAGTTCGGATTGCAATTTTAGTTGCTACTTTCGTGAAAAGCTGTAGTGAATTTATTTAATTTGTCATGTTTAAAATTTAGACTCAAGTATTTTATTTATCCCCTATATGAAAAAGGCCTCTTATATATAAGAGGCCTTTTGAAACTTACCAGATATCTGAATCAACTTTTTTCTTCAATTCTGGATACTTGTCAATTTTAAACTCAGGCTCTTTAATGCCTCGTTTTAATTGCTCGCGGTAATCTTTTAACAAAGTACGTGCCATTGGCGTTAATAGTAAAATTGCAATCAAGTTAATGGTTGCCATGATTCCCATAAACAAGTCAGCCATTGACCAAACGAGTGGAACACTACCGATTGCACCGAAGTACACCATCACCAATACGAAAATACGGAAGATGAACATGACTTTCGGGTTGTTATTAATAAACTGTACATTACCTTCTGCATAAGCATAGTTACCTAATACAGCTGAATAACAGAATAAGAATAATAGAACAGCTAGGAAATCAGATCCCCAATGTCCAACTTGAGTTTCTAAGGCACGTTGTGTTAATTCAACACCAACAAAACCTGCGTCTTGGTAAACGCCTGAAACTAAGATGATGATTGCAGTACTTGTACATACAATGAACGTATCTACGAATACACCAAGCATTTGTACTAAACCTTGGTTTACAGGATGTTTTACATCAGATGCAGCAGCCGCGTTTGGCGCCGAACCCATACCTGCTTCGTTTGAGAATAAACCACGCTTAATCCCTTGCATCATTGCCATTGATACAGCCGCACCAAAGAAACCACCTGCCGCAGCATTGAAGTGGAAAGCCTCAGTCACAATCAGTTTTAAAATATCAGGCAAAATTGCATAGTTGCTTAATGCGATATATAGAGCGACGGCTAGATAAAGACCCGCTTTTAAAGGTACAAACATCTCTGCAAATTTAGCGATACGTTTAATACCACCAAAAATTGCCAATGCAACCATAACGACAAGCGCAAGGCCAACCCATGAAATTTCTAGATCAACACCACCTAAATGAGCAATAAGATTAGCTTTGTCCCAACCCCAAGCATGTGAAGAAGCATTAGCAATCGCATTGATTTGGACTGAGTTGAATACGAACCCATAAGTAAAGATGAGTGCTAGTGCGAAGACCACACCAAAGGTTTTACTGCGTAAACCTTGAGTAATATAGTAAGCCGGTCCACCGCGAAATTGCTTAGTCTTGCTATCTCTAACTTTAAAGAGCTGAGCAAGTGTAGACTCAATAAAAGCAGAACTCATACCAAGTACAGCAGTTACCCACATCCAGAACACTGCACCAGGACCACCAATTGCAATCGCGATTGCCACACCGGCAATGTTACCCACCCCAACACGGCTCGCAAGACCCGTTACAAACGCCTGGAAAGGTGTAAGGCCATGCTCATCTGTGCCTTCTGTACGGCTACTTTTCATGACACGAATACTTTGCAAGAACATGCGAATTTGCACTGCCCCTGTTAAGACCGTATAAAAAATACCGACAGCCAGCAAGAAAATAACCAGAAAATCCCATAAAGGATCATTAAAAAATTGTACCCACGACATCAGTGTGGCATTGAGTTGTTCATTCATACTCGGTCCGCTTACGTTCTTGCTAATGTGCTATTAGCACAAGCCAAAATACTGCAATAAACAAAAAAGCCCCTCAAAATTGGGACTCCTTCAGTACATTTAAGAAAAAACTTTTAATGTCAATTGAATAGCAATTATCGTCACAAGTTTAAGCAACATCATGCCCAACACTAAGCCTTTGAAGGTTGCATGAGAGAATGTGACCTTCAAAAAAAATAATATCATCGCACTACTGAACACTTCCTTTTTCGGAAAAGTAGTATAGATCGACTCAGCTACAAACTTGGAAACTAACAAATGACCACCGCTAAATAATCTCGTCTAATGATTCCCATCAATTAATCGAGTTATACAAAATTTGGATTTAAGCCAATAAGCATATTTACATATACTTGAGAGCGAATGTCTAAACTGGATATAAATTTCAAAGACTGTAACAAGCCATCGCCATAACGCGACTATCTGCGCTCCTTTCCCCTTGATTGAAGAAGAGTGCGTTTAGATCTGTACTAAGCTGTTGTTTTTCTTGTAGCTCAGTAGTTGCGTGAGTCATGTTCATTTTCATGGTTGCAATGGTAATCGCCAATCCTTGTTTCATGAACTGCTTGTTGATGAGTGGTAGACTCATGTAAAGCTCCTTATTCCTCGTGTATTTCTCCATTTCTACATCAAAATTCTTTTGTAAAGGGATTTTGTATGCAGCCATTTCTTTCCTAACATGAGTATGGAGAAATCATACCTGCGTAAAAAAGTCGGTATTATGCAGAAATTTAAAATTTTGTGTATGTTTTTCATTAAAATTTTATGTTATTTCCGATTGTTTTTTATTCAAAATCATCTGCTTTGTACTGTTTTTAAACATATTATACCTTTTTTTCAATTGAGTGATTTTTAATCCAACTGATGCCATAGATTTATTTTTATAGTCAAAAAACATCATACTTTGTTTGTCTATTTAGATCTAAAGTGGCATATTCACATTAGAATTAATCAGACATTATGTCCAAACCAAACGAGTTATCATATCTGTAAGGATATCTCTTTTCTAATATTTTTTGCTTATAAATGAAGTACTTTCAAAACGTGAAATTAAGCTTCAAAAAGTATTAAGTATTTAAGAAAAGGATATAGGAGTATTCATGAATCTGGAACAAGTTCGTCTCGTTGATGAAGCTATCACTTCTCGACATTCTGTCCGCGCTTTTTTAAATACCCCAATTGAGCCAGAAGTCATTAAAGATATATTACGAGTCGCAAGTCGAGCACCTTCTGGAACGAATACCCAACCATGGAAAATCTATGTGGTCACAGGCAAAAAGCGTGATGAAATAGTTGAACGTGTCTGTGCTGCACAAATTGAAGTTTCAAAAAATCCTGAACTTGCAGAAGAATACAAAGAAACTTTTGCCTATTATCCTGAAAAATGGATATCTCCTTTTATTGACCGCCGCCGTGAAAATGGTTGGGGGCTTTATGGTTTACTCGAAATCAAAAAAGGTGAAAAAGAAAAAATGGCTGAGCAGCAGTTACGCAATTTTAAATTGTTTGATGCACCAGTCGGCCTTTTCTTTACCGTAAATAAAACGATGGGAATCGGTTCTAAAATGGATATCGCGATGATGATCCAAAACGTGATGGTCGCTGCCAAGGCACGTGGTTTAGATACATGCCCACAAGCAGCTTGGAATCATTTTCACCCTATTGTTTTAGATATAGTAGGTGCATCAGATGACGAAGAACTGGTATGTGCAATTGCATTAGGTCATGCCGATCCTAACCACATTGTAAATACCTTTATTACGCCTAGAGAACCTGTTGAAAATTTCACAGTTTTTCTAGACGAATAAGCTATAAGTGGCCATTCTCTAAAAGCTATGAGAATGGCTTGGTTTTGACCTGTTGTGTCGCTTTCAATACGACAATAAAACCACTTAGTGTAAATAACACCATCATTACGCCCATATTGAGCGATGCGGACCAAATCAGGAAGTTAAGAAGCACGCCCCCTAAAAGGCCACAAGCGAATTGCATACTTCCCATAATTGCACTTGCTGTCCCAGCGCGAGCACCTTGTTTGGACATTGCTAACGCCATAGCATTTGGGCCTGTTAAACCAATACCCGAAATAGCTAAAAATAACCCTACCATAACAAGCCATAAAGGCGCTGCAGGGATTAAACCAGCAATAAATACAATGATGGCTCCAGTCACTTGCACAAGGGAACCCGATTTTAAGCGTTTAGTAATTTCAACACGTGTTGTTAAATGCTTGTTTAAAGAAGACATCAACATAATGCCAAAAGCATTTAGTCCAAACACGTAAGCAAACTCTTGCTGATTAAGTCCGTACTGATCCATAAACACTGCAGGTGCTGAGCTGATATAGCAAAATAATGCAGCCCCTGTTAAACAGCCTGCAAACGTAGGTAAGCGGAAACTCGCATCTTTGAAAATAGCTCCATATAAAGTCACCACTTGATAGAGCGATAGCTTAAGCCTTTTATCATTTGCCAAAGTTTCTTTAAAAAAGAAATGTACGCATAGCCAACACAGCGCACCCACAATTGAAAGCGCAATAAAAATAGCCTGCCACGGAAACCAAATTAAAATCCATGCTCCGATCATAGGAGCCAAAATTGGTGCAAGTCCCATGACAATCATCATGCTTGAGAAAGCTTGTGCAGAGCCTTGAACGTCCAATTTATCACGTATTGCCGCACGAGCCATGACTACACCAACACAACCACCTAAAGCTTGTAAAATACGGGCCGCAATCAAGCTCCATTCATTAGTAGCCATTACACAAAATAAGCTTGCGACTGCATAAAGCGCGAGGCCAAAGTAAAGTGGTTTCTTTCTACCAATACGATCGCTTAAAGGGCCATAAACTAGTTGTCCAATGGCTAAACCAAAAAAATAAGCTGGTAGAGTATTTGCCACCATTTGCGTACTTACCCCAAAATCATGGGCCATTTGTGGTAACGCAGGTAAGTACATATCAATGGATAACGGCCCTAAAGCCGTAAGTAAAGCGAGCAACATAATCCAGCCAATAGAGTATTGACGCTGGGCTGTTTGTTCAGACATAACGATATTTCATTTTTCACTCATTTGCATACAGACAAGCTTACACTGTCTATCGTATGATTTGTGCAACATTGGTGTAGAAATACACAAATCCTTTATCACTCAGGTTGATCAGCAAGGACTTCCTTTGAAATCTTGGTTTAAACGCCTAAAAAGAGCGACTTATAACACAACATTTATGTATAACGTGCGAATGCTGATAGCCTTTTCAGGAACTGCTTTCGTGCCTTATTTTTTAGGCTATCAATTAGCAACTATTCCACTCACTTTAGGTGTGGTCGCAGCAGGTTTGAGTGATATTGATGATCGCTTTTCCGTGCGAATCATGAACCTAATTTATACTTATATTGGGTTCTTCGTTACTGCAGCTTCTGTACAACTACTTTTCCCCTACCCAATGGCTTTTGCCTTAGGGTTGATTGCTTCATGTATTGGCTGGATTTTACTAGGTTCACTGGGACGTCGTTACGCCACCATTTCTTATGGCTGTTTGGTTGTTTCGGTCTATACCATGTTGGGTGTTCACCTTTTCGATCAGTGGTATATTCAACCGGCCCTTTTAGTCGCAGGTGCTGCATGGTATGGCCTCATTGCCACTATTAGCTTTTTATTATTTCCGGTCCGCCAACTTCAAGACAAACTCGCAGCGTCTTATGCATCTCTAGGTGATTTTCTATTTGCAAAGTCAAATTTGTTTGATGTAGATATGACGCCTGCCAGCTATCAGCAAAGTATGATTGAGCTGTCATTAGAAAATGGTAAATTAATTACGATTTTTAATGACTTAAAAACAGCATTATTGACTCGTTTAAAAGGTGACCGTGGACAAAAAGATACACGCCGAAGCCTACATTATTATTTTGTTGCTCAAGACATTCATGAGCGTGCTGACTCAGCCCATATCGACTATCAAAAGTTAGCCAAAATTTTTCAACACAGCGATATTTTATTTAGATTTCAACGAATTTTGGCGGTTCAAGGCAAAGCTTGCCAAGAGTTAAACGAATGTATTTTACAACGCAAACCTTATAACCATAACAAACGTTTTAAGCAGAGTTTTGAGAACTTAAGACTATCTTTAGAGAAGTTAAGACGTGATCAGCATTATGACCTTTTATGGGTAAATGCTCTTTTCGCTTTGTACCAAAATTTAAAGTCTATCGACTCTCAGTTGCTCAATTTGGAAACTGAACAACACATTCAATCCGATAAAGTAAAACAAGCCGAGAACCAGCTTAAAGATGATGATTTACAAGGATGGAATGATATTGTTATCCGAATAAAACAGAATTTAACTCCCGAATCTGTACTCTTCCGCCATGCAATTCGCGTCTCAATTGTTCTTTTTATTGGATATGTATTGATTCAAATGACCAATATTGAGTATGGCTATTGGATTATGCTTACGGCTCTGTTTGTAAGCCAACCCAACTTCAACGCAACTAAACGTCGCTTACGCTTACGAATTGTCGGAACTTTAATTGGTATTGTCGTTGGACTTGCGATTATCTTCTTAATTCCTTCAACCGAAGGACAACTATTTATGTTGATATTAAGTGGGGTTCTATTTTTTGAGTTACGTAGTAAGCAATATGCTCAAGCAACAGCCTTTATTACCATTCTTGCATTAATCAACTTTAATCTTGACGGTTCAGCAATGGCTGCTGCCATTCCTCGATTTGTAGATACTTTAATTGGATGTGCGCTAGCTTGGTTTGGCGTGACTTTTATTTGGCCTGACTGGAAATTCCGACGTTTACCCCGCAACATCAGACGTTCATTACAAGCTCAATGTAACTATTTAGCTGAAGTCGTTAAACAATATCATGAAGGCCGCAATCATGCGCTGAATTACCGTATTGTAAGACGGGCTGCTCATAATACTGATGCCGAGGTTGCTTCACTTATCTCAACTTTAGCGACTGAGCCAGACTTTGACCCTACCCGTAAATCCGATATCTTTGAATTTTTATGTTTAAACCATACGTTTTTAAGTTATATCGCAGCACTTGGGGCACATCGAGAAAATATTCAGGACCAAGCTGTTCTTAAACTTTTAGACCAAGCGCTAGATGACATTGAAGGTGCTTTACTAAGAGATGAGATGCCTGATCTTACAGCGCAAAATATGCTCCAAACGATACGCCAACGTTTAAGTCAAAATAATGAGGAAGACCAAAAATCACTCATTATTTTACAGCAGCTCTCGCTCATGCTTGGTGTATTGAACCGATTTAGTATGTTAAAACAACGGCTAAGTCATGATCTTGATAATGATGCCAGTGAGCTTGCATCATTATAAATTTGAGTCAGAAATTAGTATGAAATTGGCATAATATCCTTTCCTGACTTATGCCAATTAATGCTAAACTTAAAACAGTTTACAATTTGTTATTTGCACTATGACCGCGAAAACTTTATACGCTTATACGCTTCAGCCTGTTCCCTATGACGTGTCAGAAGCTGAACAACGTAATGCACAGCTTCTTATCTGGCGCAGCACTAATAAAATCAGCACAAAAATTTGGGCAATTATGGGTGTCGTTTTAGCCCTAGCTATATTAGGTCTTATTTTTATTAAGAACTACTCTACTGTTTTTTGCTGGGTTGCTATTGTCGCTGTTGTACTTTACTACCTAGGTCGTAAATACGGATTAGAGTGGTACGTTAAACGTAAAATGAATGAATTTCCGGTACAGGAAATCAAAGGTATTCGTTTAGGTGTGCAGCCTCATGGTATTGTGATGCGTCAACAAATGGGCTTACAAGAAGGCGTAGGTACTATTGGATGGAAAAATATCTACGAATGGTACAATACACCTGATTTTATTTTGGTCAATTTCAAAGTAAAAGATCCAAAAGGCCAAGAACAACAAGGTGCTTATATCCTACCTAAGCGCATGGATTCTAAAAACTTCTCGTTCAACACAATTCGCACACACTTAAAAGAATCTGTAGGCGAACCAAAAACCTTGTAAGTCTAGATTTTATAAAAAGCCTCCTCATGGAGGTTTTTTATTAAGCTAAAAATAAATGATAATGAAAATTAATATTATCTCCAAAATCCATATTATCTCCCCAATCTTCGGCTATACTTCGTTACAAGATCTCCATCATATTTACATTTTCGACCATGTTTAAAAAAATTTTATTTCAAATTCATTGGTTTCTGGGTATTACTGCTGGCCTAATCTTATCCATTATGGGTGTTACAGGTGCAATTTATTCTTATGACCAACAAATTTTAAAATGGGTGAATTCTGATAGTTATGTTGTTCAAGCTGAAAACACTCCAAAATTAACTCCTGCTCAGCTTTACCAGCATTTCAATACAACCCAACCTGAAATCAAAATTAATAGCATTACGATTGCCAAGAACCCCACCTCTTCTTCTATTGTAAACATTGAAAAAGAAGGTGAACGCCGTGGCTATAATATGATGGTGAACCCTTATAACGCTGAGGTTCTTCCAGATGTTAAAGGCCGAAAGTTGTTGTTACTCATACAACAAATTCATCGTAATTTAACAGCAGGTGAAGTTGGTAAACAAATTACTGGTGCCTGCGCACTCATGCTAATTTACTTCGTACTCAGTGGGTTATATTTACGTTGGCCTAAAAAGCATTCTGCTCGTCAATGGTTGGCTGTTAAACCGAAACTCAAAGGCCGGAATTTTATTTGGGATCTACATGCTGTTGTCGGCACATGGGTCATTGTTTTTTATCTTCTTTTCGCATGTACAGGACTATATTGGTCTTATGACTGGTGGCGTAGTGGCATGTTCAAAGTGATGGGAGTTGAACAACCTAAACGACAAGATCATGGCACTACTCCTCAAAATCGTGGAATGCAGCAAGGTAAACAATCTGATCGTAATAATGATAAAAAATCAGAGCCTCAATTAGATAATACTCAGCTCATTACAGCACTTAATCAAACATGGAGCGGCTTTAATAGTCAGGTCGGACGTGATTATTCGACTCTAACATTAAGCTTACCGAAAAAAGATGATGGAAAAATTGAGTTAAGCTTTGTCGATGCTACCCCACAACACGAACGGGCACGTAACCAAGCCATCTATAATTATCAAACTGGCAACATCGAAAAGATGGAGCTTTACGAAGACAAAAAGCTTAATCAAAAGATTATGAGCAGCATGTTACCCGTACACCGCGGTAGCTTCTTTGGACCAATTTATCAATTCTTTGCAATGCTTGCTTCTCTAGCAATGCCTTTGTTCTTGGTTACTGGGTGGATGCTGTATCTTAAACGCCGTAAACAGAAAAAATTAACACAGGCGGCTCGTCAGTCTTTAGCAGGACAATACATTGATCCAAATGCGAAACCTTGGCTTATTACCTATGCAACTCAAACAGGTGTAGCTGAACAACTAGCTTGGAGCACGGCAACAAGTTTACAAGAGGCTCATCAACCTGTTCAGGTAAAACCTGTACAGCAGCTAACACAAACTGATTTAGAGCAACATCAACAGGTTTTATTCGTGATCAGTACTTATGGTACTGGTGATGCTCCTGATCTTGCTACAAGCTTTGCTAAGAAACTTTTAAAATTGAATGTGGATCTTAAGCACATCAACTATGCTGTTCTAGCGCTAGGCTCTAAAGAATATCCAGACACTTATTGTAGTTTTGGCCATGCGGTGGATGCTTGGCTCAAAGCCAATGGAGCCCATGCTCTCTTCAATACAATTGAAGTTGATAATGCAAACCCATCGGATATTCAAAATTGGAATCAATCTCTCGCGAAGGCAACTAAATTAGATTTGCATGTGGTAAATCTGGAAAAAGTATTTGATAGTTGGACATTACAGCAACGCGACTTACTCAATCCAAATAGCTTAGGTCAACCTGCTTATAATATCGAACTTAAAGCAAGTCATGAGGCAATATGGCAAGCGGGTGATATTGCTGAAATACAGCCAGGCAATAGTGCTGAACGAATTAATGAGTTTTTGCAGCACCACCATATTCTTAAAAATTCAAAAGTTGATTCATTACAGATTTCAATTGAAAAAGCACTTTGGAATAAAGATTTAACTGGTGAAATTGAGCCATTTGCTAATCTGGACCATTTATTAGAACAGCTTCCTAACTTACCAACACGAGAGTATTCGATTGCGAGTATTCCTTCTCAACAAGTCCTTCGTTTGGTCGTACGTCAACAATATGATGCGTCTAGTAACTTAGGTTTAGGTTCGGGTTGGCTCACTCAACATACCCAAGTTAATAATGAAATTGCTTTGCGTATTCGTACCAATGAATCTTTCCATCTAATTGATGACAACCGCCCTATTATTTGTATTGGTAACGGAACAGGTATTGCTGGCTTAATGAGCCTATTACACACCCGTACGCGTCATGATTACACTGAAAACTGGTTAATTTTCGGTGAACGTCAAAGAGCATGTGATTTCTTCTATGAATCGACTATTGAGGCCTGGAAAACCACAGGAATGTTAAAACGCCTTGATTTAGCATTTTCGAGAGACCAAGAACAACGCATGTATGTTCAAGATGTAATTCGTCAGAATGCAGCAGAATTAGTAAGCTGGATAGAACGCGGCGCTGTTCTTTATGTATGCGGTAGTATTGATGGTATGGCAAGCGGAGTTGATCAAGCACTTATCGAAATTTTAGGTGAAGAACGGGTAGATGAGTTAAGACAACAAGGTCGTTACCGCCGTGATGTTTATTAAAGATCAATAAAAACTAAAACCGAGTAATGGCTTAATGCTTTACTCGGTTTTTTATTGCATTCAGAATGATTTTGCTTACACTGTCTGCAATTTAAATTGCAACTCTAAGCACAATGCAAGTCAGTAAGTGGATCCGTATTTTCCTAGCAATCATTGGTTCGATTTTATTTCTAGATGGATTAGTTCTAATTTGTCTCAATAAAATTAATGTAGGCACCGTTATTCCTTTAATTTTAGGTGCTTTCTTCTGCCTATATTCCTTATTTTATTATCATTTAGAACGCTTTTTCTTCTATCACTATCGCTTACACACACTTTGGCGTTTTGGATGGTTATGCTTCTGGATATGGTTAATTGGCTTAGGCTATTTTTTTAGCTTTATTAAAGAAAATAAAGATACTTCAAATAATATTCCTCCTGTAAAAGCAATTATTGTCTTAGGAAGTGGTATCGAAAATGGCAAACCATCCACAATTCTTGCAAAACGCTTAGATAAAGCCGGCCCTTTAGCCCTAAAACAGCAGCAGGCACAGATTATTCTAACAGGTGGTCTTGATTTTTCAGAAAAAGAAAGCGAAGCATTGGTTATGTCTCGTTATCTTGAACAAAAGTATCATATCGTAAAAGATCAAATGATCCTTGAAGATAAGAGTACTAGTACTGAGCTTAATTTAAAAAATAGTAAACCCTTATTAGAACAACATCAGATTACCTTAAACCAGCCAATCGCTATTGTGACAAGTGATTTTCATATACCTCGAGCAGTAGCAATCGCAAAAAAACAGGGCTATACCCAAGTTTATGGAGTCGCTGCCGAGACGCTATTGGCTACTCGCTACAATGCATGGTTACGTGAATATTTCGCATATGCAAGTGGCTGGCTTTTAAACGAATATTAAAAATAATTTAATAAAAAAAACTGTTATTTAAAAAAATAGCAGTTTTTTTACTTGTAAAATATTGGTGATCGGTACAAATACAAAGCTGATATTAGCTAAAACTAGTAAATTACAGGCTAGATGCTTATCTTTAACTACTAGTAATGCAATTTAATGAGGTTGAGGAATCCCATCAAAAGCATGAAGAAACACTAATGCTAAAAAATTAAAAAACTAGCGATCAATAAAAAGAATAACTTAAAGATATAAGGACTTTAATTTTAGAATAGAAAAGTTGTATCTATACTGAATCACATAGTAAATAAATTTACATGTAAGTATAAGATATTTATAGATGAGTATAAATTTAGGGAATTTTAAATTTCTGATAGAAATTATGGTGGGCGCTGACGGGATCGAACCGCCGACATTCTGCTTGTAAGGCAGACGCTCTACCAACTGAGCTAAGCGCC